>CAVILJ010000005.1:0-52031 GCA_963643555.1 Acetatifactor sp. | reverse complement strand
GAGCAGCGCATTCGTAACGCGCAGGTCGCCAGTTCGAGCCTGGTGAGTGGCTCAAGCGAGTCGCCGGCGCGACTCGCTTTCGCTATATACCGGAGAGACCGTCCCGGACCCCTGCGGCGCGGCCGCTAAACTCATCGCAGCGTGAGGGGCGGGCCGTGGTCTCTGAGGGGCGGGCCAGGTGGGGATGTTTCAAGGCAGAAAGTTCCCTACCTGGAGACGGCACCTACCGCAGAAGGGCTCCCAGGGCTTCCGCCAAATCCAGGTAGGGAAGAAATTCGCCAAGATCTTCCCTACCTGGACGGCAGGGCAGGCGGACAAGATTGATGGGAAGTGAAAGCAGCCTTGAATCCCGGCATATTTTTCGCTGAGGATTATTTAAACACTCAAACTATGAGAAAATACAATCTTGTGCATATCTGCATCAAATCCGAGGGAGAACTTATGCACCGCGACGAAGATGACTACAGGTCCGGAATCTCCAAAATGTCCTTGGCCGCGTACAGGACAGGCACACGCATATTCGCCTACGCATTTATGTCAAATCACATCCACATTGTGGCGCAGTCTCCTGACATATCCAGATTCGTGTCGAATTACAGGAACGCATACACCAAGTGGTTCAATGTCAGGTACAGACGCCGGGGGCGGCTGGGAGAGCGATATTTCCATACCGAGACTCTGGACAGTCTCTACCGGATACTTCACGCGGTGAATTATGTGCTGAGGAATCCGGTGCATCATCTTGTGGCAGATACGGCGATGGGATATGAGTTCTGTTCCGCCCGCTATGTCTTCGCTTCCGACTTTTGTCAGGACGAGGGCAGAGCAATGAAACTGCGCTCGGCATTCTGTGCCAAGAACGCGTCTTTGCCAGCTTCGTTCTGGCTCAACGAGCAAGGTATGATTTCGCCAAAATCATTCCTGGAAATTCCTTCGGTGGAGAGGCTGTATATGACGGCGAAGAACTATCTGTACTACATCAACAGACCTTCCTACGCAGATCTAGACAAGCCTAACGGGGAAGAAAAACCATTGAATATCAGCCATATAGAGCCAGCATTCGATATAACGCAGCTTCAGCAGAACGAGCGCAGGCGCAGCGCGAAGGACCGTGTGAAAGATATTGATGTATGCCGGATAATTGATAAGGAGATGTTGGCGGGGAAGACTTATGCCCAACTCTCTGAGCCCGAAAAGAATAGAATCGCATATCTGGTCGCCCGCCGGCTTCCCCGCTGCCCTCTGAAGCAAATCCGCCGTTGCCTGGCTATAGAAGACGGCAGCAAATCTGCCACATCATTGGCGGAATCCAGGTAGGGAAGAAATCTACTAAAATCTTCCCTACCTGGAGACGGCACCTACCGCAGAAGGGCTCCCAGGGCTTCCGCCAAATCCAGGTAGGGAATAAATCCGCCAAGATCTTCCCTACCTGGACAGCGGCGGAGGTATGTCCGACGGCGGAGGTAGCGTCCGGTGGCGGTGGCAATGCCCGGCAGCGGAGGTAGCGTCCGACGGCGGAGGTAGCGTCCGGTGGCGGGGGTAATGTCCGGTGGCGGGGGTAATATGCGAGCACTCGCCACCTCGCCGCTGAAGCGGCTGGTCAGGCAAGCCCGGCAAGGACTGCAATATGCGAGAGCTGAGCCTGTGGCCGGGAGCTACTCCCGGACTTTGAGCTCGGACATCTTCTTGTTGCGCTCGAGAGTCCAGCTTGGGCGCTCAGGGAGGAGCGGGTGAGCACCGGTGAACATACGGGCGGCACCGGTGTCGCCCTTGAGCTGCCAGTCAAGCCAGGCCAGAGCCACCACGGTGAACTCGCCACCGTGCGGCTGACGGTAGGTGCCGCCGTGACCTACAGGGAAGTTGGCCATACAGGCAGGCACGTGCTTGATGCGACTGAAGTCATCGGAACCGTTGACGTAGGCAACGTCCTCCTCGCCTCCGAGGATATATATGATTGGGACCTTAATCTCATTGAGCTTGTCCTTCGACGGCATAGGCACATCCGGCATCGCGCCGGAGGCATCGACAAAAATTCCGCTGTTGCAGATCATCAGCGTCTTGATGCGAGGGTCGGCGCAGTTGTAGAGGGCCTGCAGACCGCCGCAGGACATACCTGCCACGCAGATGTTGTCGAGATCAATCTTCCGGTAGTATGGTGAAGACGGGTCGGAGTTCCGGGCGATGATCCAGTCGATGCTCTCGATTTGCTGCTGCGGCCTGGACATAGACCCCCTGTACCATTCGTCGATGAGAGGAATGTTGCCAGTGGCAAGGACGATATAGCCGTGGGAGGCAATCTCATTGAGGAAGTTCTTATGCTCCCAAGGAGAATTGGCGCAGGCGCCGTTGCCCCAGACGAGTACGGGCAGCTTCTTCCCGGCACCGAATGCGGAGAGGTCCTGAGGCACGAAAACGGTATGCTCGGGGAGAGTAGGCTCCTCGCGCATAACGGCCTTGTACCGGCCTGTGCCGCCCTCTTCCACCACAGCCTCAACCGGCTCCAGGTCGGTAACGAACACGATGTCACGCTCTCCGAGCGTCGATGTCAGCCGCATCACTGCTTCCGTCTGCAGGGGTTCCTGCGAACTTGCCGGCGTGTTGCACATAAGCGAGAACGCCGCAACGGTAATCAATAGGGTATGCTTCATATTCTTTGAAAAATTATTGTGTATTCCGCCACTTCAAAGTTAGGAATAAGAAACGAAGCCGGGAGACGGCGGCAGGCAATGTGATACAAGCGCGAAAATAATTGAAACAAAAAAAGCAAAAGCGGCCCTCCCCGGGCCGCTTCGAGAGCGTATGTACAGGCGAGACTACTTCTTGGTCAGCGTGGTCTTGGTGTTCTGGGTGTATGAATAGAAGTAACCATCGTATTTTGCGTAGAGCGTCCAGTTATCGATGGTTATGACTCCGTCTTTGTAGTATCCGAGAACAACGTCCT
Source organism: Acetatifactor sp. (assembly GCA_963643555.1). Taxonomy (GTDB): domain Bacteria; phylum Bacteroidota; class Bacteroidia; order Bacteroidales; family UBA932; genus Cryptobacteroides. The sequence goes on along the minus strand of CAVILJ010000005.1, from coordinate 49,090 downwards.
GATAGGATGCGCCTCCAAGAACATAATAATCATCAATATACCCAGGAGCGACGGCTATGATTCCATTGCTCGCATCGAGAGTCGCATTGACGGCCTTTGTCTCATCCCAGATCAATCCGGAGATGCTGACAGTATTGTCGTCCACCTTTGCTATGGTGACATCTGCCTCATATGAATAGTCCGAAAAGGCTCCATCATAATAGAACTGATAAGTACTGTTCTGTGCATATGTGCCGACCAGTTCGTCTACGGTCACCGCAGAACCCTCAACAGCAGGCCATTGGAAATCAAAATAAGCATTTGTCTGGTAACTGTACACATAGAACTCTCCTCCGGTCGCATCACCGCTGAACTTGGAGTAACCTCCGGTCGGGTAGAGGCAGACAGGACTCTCAAGTCCGGCATTGACATAGAAATAAGATTCATCAGAGCCTTCAGTATAGTTGGTAATCTGCATCGCACCGTCCGCCGCTACGGTGAAGTCGAGGTCATAGCCCTCGATGTTGTACCAGTTCTTGAGGCTGTAGCTGCCGTCTGACATAGCCACCAGATTTGCCTTCCAGTACTTGCCTGCGCCATCGAAGACAAAGCCCTCCGCGCTCCACTTCTCAACAGTCTCGACGGTGAAAGTGCAGCTGCCGTACTCAGAATCGGTGTAGGCCTCATCGGCGCTGTTGGCCTGGATGGCGAAGCCATAGTCTCCGGGTGCAAGGTCTGCAATGCTGAGAGAGGTCTCATTGGTGGTGCCCATAACAGGATCCTGGCTGTCCACTATGCCGTAGGCGTAGGAATAGGAATCGGCATTCTCCACGGCTTCCCAGCTGATGGTGACGACGCCGTTCTCGAACTTTGCAACCGGAGCCGGAGCCTTGAGCTGCTGAATCTTCGCAGTTGTCCCCGTCACGGTAGCGGTCTTGGACATCTCGTGGTCGCCGTCGTTCTTGTCGCAGTTGGCGGTGAGCTTGAATGTGTAGGTGGTGTTCTCCTTCAGCCCGGTGAAAGTGATGACAAGAGCTTTGGTGCTGCCGGACTCGACCTTAGTGTCGGAGGCGTCGCAGAGTTCATAAGTGTACTCGACCGCGTTGGCGACGGCCTTCCAGCTGAAAGTGAGGGAGCTTACCGTGGCGGCTGCCAGAGTAGGCTGAGGTGCATCCAGAGGGGTAGGGACCTTCCGGTTGCAGGAAGAGAGGGCCGCAAGGCCCAGAACTGCAAGAAGAAGCGTCCCTGCAGCCCCGCGAAGAAATGACATTGTTTTCATACTCGTGAGTTTTATATGGTTGAACATTTTCATTTAGACGTAGGCCGCACATTTATCGGCTTCCAGTAGAGGTAGATGTGCACATACCCGTCGTAAGTACCCTCCTCGGTGCTGACCCAGGTCGTAAGGTAGCCGCGATAGGTATCCGATCCCGCTCCGGACATAGAGACGTAGGAGAAGTATGAGGTGCGGTAGACATAGAGTCCGTTGATGGTTGCAGGAGAGTTCTCCGGCTTCCAGGTGGCGTATTCTCCCGCATCGTCGCGCAGACTCCAGTATTTGTAGGAGTCGTCGGTGGGTTCTTCGTAATAATGGTCAAGCGGGCTGAACTCCCCCTCCCAGGTCGAAATGTCTTCGGGATCGAAGTTCTCGTTGATCAGACTGAAGCTCAGATCGAAGCCGGTCTCCAGGAAATTCTCGAGACGGAAGCGGTTGAATCCCTCCAGCCAGTAGAGCTTGGAAACGCAGCTGCAGTCCAACTTCTCATAGAGCCAGAGCTGCGCGTCGTCGTAGAGTTCTATCCACTTCGATACCACCACCTTGCCGGTGAAGACGTCGGAGCCGTCAAGGACGGCATAAGGGTTGACCGCGGCACCGTCGAGCCGGATGATGAAGCTCTTCTCCTCCATCTTCGGGATGTCCGGGAATTCGATGGTCAGCTCCGCGGTGTCCTCCCCCGCCGCGAACTCGACCGCGGAGGGAATCCGGAACACTTCGTCGCTGTAGTCCACTACCACAGGCACGCTGGCGGCGAAGTCGGACTGCATTCTGCCGATGCTGAGCGTTATGCTCGTGGCATCTTCACCCAGGATATATTCGGAAGTGTTGGAAGACAGGAAGTAGGCCTGGATGCTGTCCGCGTCCGGCTTCGGTGCCCATTCGTAGCCCCCGCCTTTCTGGCAGGCGGACAGAGCAAGTCCGAGAAGGGCGAGCGGGAGATAAAGGTATGCATTAACTTTTTTCATACTGCTTGCTTACTGTGAAATGATGGAACCTGAAGCGTCCGGGTTGAGCACCACGGCCTGGTTGTTGTCCCTCTCGTAGATAGGGATGAAGTAGTTCATCCAAGGAGCGACATAGCCCGACTTGGTGTTGAGACGGTGGGCGGAGATGAAGTTGGTGCCGCTGTAGGCCCTCGTAACAGGAAGCCTGAGCCTCTTGTAGGCGAAGAAGTTGATGCCCTCGCCCCAGAACTCGATGCGCCTCTGCACCATCATCTCGGTGATGAAGGACTTCATATCGGAGGCGGAGCAGCGGTATGTCCCGCCCCGGTAGCGGTAGTCGTTGAGGAATGTGCTCATCTCCCGGACAGCGGCCGCCACTCCGTCGGTGTGGGCCATAGCCTCGAAGCGGATGAAATGCATCTCCTCCACCCTCATCAGAGGGAAAGAAGCGATGAGCCCGTTCTCGATGGAACTGCCCGCGCCACCGCCCGCGCGGAACTTGAGATTGGCATAGGCCGGGAGTTCCGCCCAGGCCTCTCCGTCGAGCTCGGTGCTGTAGTTGGGCGGGACGGTCGTCTTGCCGGCGTCTCCGGGTGCGACCCAGCTGTTCTTGCGCCAGTCGTCATCGGAAATCTTGTCGTAGAGGGCCTTGCTGATGCAGCGGAACGCCTTGCCGTATCTGCCCATAGACCAGGTCGGCTCGGAGCAGGTCTGGGCCACGTAAGAGCAGTAGTAATAGGAAGTGTTGACCTCTTCCTTGGAAGTGACATAGGTGCCGAGCATCCAGGACGACCGGGGAGTATTGAAGCCGGTCTTGGCGTCCACCCATTCGTCCTCGGTGAGAGGCTGGTAGCCGCGCGAGATGGCTTTCTGCGCATATTCGGCGGCGAGAGCATAGCAGTCCGCGGCGCTCTTGACGCCGAGGTCGTCATAGCCGTCACCGGAACCCTCCGCACTCTTCTGGACAGCAAGGTCGGTGGACGAGGAGTCGAAGCGGCTCGCCATCTCCAGCCAGAGCCTCGCCTTCAGTCCGTAGACAACTCCGAGGTCCACATTGGCCACGGTAGCCTGCACATAGTCCGCGAGGTACTTCTCGGCCCGGTTGAGGTCGGTCATAATAAAGCGGTACATCGTATAGAACGGAGCCCGGGGGTTGTTCTGGAGTTCGGTCTTGGTCGTGGTCTCGATGACGATAGGCACGGTCAGCCCCATTATCTTGCTCGCCTCCGCCTCGCTGTTGAGGGTCGAGACTTCGGTCTTGCGGTACTCGAACATAGCCTCAAGGTCCATATACATCATCGCGCGGATGCCGAGCGCCTGGCCGAGGCTGTGCACTGCGGCGGAGGTGGCGCTGTCCGGATCAGGGACGAGGGCGATGACGTTGTTGGCGTTCTTGATGAACGAGTAGTAGTAGTACCAGGTGTAGTAGGAGTTGTAGTTGAGGTAGGACCCGGCCTCCTCGTAGCTCCAGTAGTCGTAGAGCGCGTCATAGACGGGGAAATCCTCCCCCATCACCTCGCGCATATATATCTGGCAGGTATAGCCCCAGTCGTTGGTGTTGGCCGAGCTCCCCCAGGTGTCGTAGTCCATAAAGAAGGACGAGAGGCCGCCAAGCAGGTACTCAAGCGAAGAGGAAGACTTCGCTATCTGCTCCGGAGTCGCCGTGGTGGTAGGGAAAGTCTCCTCGATGCATCCCGGGGCGCAGGTGAGGAGCACCAGAGCCGAACAGAGACTGACAATAAATCTTTTCATATTCATTTCCTCCTATGTCTTAGAATGTTACGGTAAAGCCGCCCGTGATCATACGGACCGGAGAATAACTGGTGGTCGTGGTCGTGCCCCAGAAGCTGCCGCGCGGGTCGAAGCCCTTGCGACGGCTCCAGTAGCAGAGGTTCTCGCCTGCGGCATATACCCTCAGCTTGCCGAGTCCCAGACGCTTGACCAGCTTGTCAGGCAGGGTGTAGCCGAGGTTGACGTTCTGCAGGGTGAGGGTCGAGGCGTCGGTGAGGAAGCGGTCGGAAGTGCCTCCCGCGTAGTCGTCCACAGGCTGCACGGCGAACTGGAAGCGCGGGATGTCGGAGTCGCGGTTGGTCTCGGACCAGGCGTTGAGCAGGTCCTTGTGGAGGCTTATGCCGGTGTTCTGCACGTCAGGGTTGCCCATCAGGGCGGAATAGCCGTAGTCGATGGCCTTGCCTCCGATGCTGTAGTTGAGGTTGACCGAGAGGTCGAAGCCCCTGAAAGTGATGCTGGAGCTGACCCCTCCGTAGATGTCGGGATCGGCGTCGCCGCAGTTGAAGTACGAGGCCTTGGTGTAGTCGGTGGTCTTGCTCAGATTTCCGTCGCCGTCCTCGATATACCACTGGGACTGGCCCTTGTCGTTCACGCCGGCATAGCGCCTGATGTAGAAGGTATGCAGAGGCAGCCCCTCGCCGTAGAAGTACGAGCCGTTGATATAGCCGTTGTGTCCGTCCAGCACCGCGCTCTTGTTGCTCTCGTGGAGCATCGTAATCTTGTTTTTGTAGGCGGTGGCGTTGACGCGGATGTCCCAGTTGAAGTCGCGGCTCCGGACAAGTCCGAAGTTGACGTCAAGCTCGACGCCGGTGTTGAGCATATTGCCGACATTCTCGTAAGTGCCGCCGTAACCTCCCGACTGGGGCACATATACGAAGCTGAGCATATCTGTGGTCAGGCGGTTGAAGTACTCGGCGCTTCCGGTGATGCGGCCGCGCAGCATCTCGAACTCCAAGCCCGCGTTGAGGTTGCTGTTGGTCTCCCAGGTGATGCTCTTGTTGCCGACGCTGCTCAGCGCGAGGGAAGGCTTCCCGTTGAAGTAGTAGATAGAGTAGGTGTCGGTGTAGCGGTAGTCGCCTATGGAGTCGTTGCCCTGCTGTCCCCAGGAGAGCTTGAGTTTGAGCATCTCCAGCCACGAGCTGCGGTACCAGTCCTCCTTGCTGATGATCCACGCCCCGCCGAATGAGAAGAAGTTGCCCCAGCGGTGGTCAGGATGGAAGCGGGAGGAGGCGTCGCGGCGGTAGGAAGCGGAGAAGAAGTACTTCTCGTCGAGGTTGTACATTGCGCGGGAGAAGTACCCTTCTGTGTTGTAGCGGCTGGACGAGCCTCCGTTCTCCTTGATCTTGATGGCACCGCCCAGCTCCTGTGAGCCGAAGTAGTCGAAGAGGCCTTCGCGGTCGCCGCTGATCCACTCGTAGCGGTAGTCGTAGTTCTCGTGGCCTATCATCGCGGAGACATTGTGCCGTCCGAACTGGGCGCTGTAGTTGAGTATCTGCTGGAAGTTGAGGGAATAGTTGAGGCTGTTGTACTTATACACATAGCCGTCCGGATAGGCGGTGTGGCCGTAGCCGTAGAATCCCTGCTGGGTGGCGGTATAGTGGCTCTCGCCCGAGGTGACGGTGCCGTTGACCGTAAGTTTGAAGCCTTCCAGCGGGGTGATGTCGGCGTAGCCGGTGAGGGTGGTGGTGTTGCCGACGGTCCGGTCGGTGTTGAGGGAGTTCTCCTGAAGCGGGTTGTTGCGGGAGAGCACCGGACGGTTGAGCCCCGCAAGCTCGCCGGAGCCGTAGTCGTACATCTTGCCGTGCTCGTCGTACATTATGTCTCCGTTCTCGTCGCGCAGATAGACGGGATAGATCGGAGCCATCGTGTTGGCGATGCCGAAGATGGACGTGCCGGAACCTTCGCTCACGTCGTTGGATATGCTGTGGGAGTAGTTGAGGTTGGCGCCGACCTTGAGCCAGGACTTGGCCTGGTAGTCCGTCTTGATGCGGGCCGTGAAGCGCTCGAAATCGGAGTTGTAGACTATGCCCTCATTGTCGAGGAATCCGAGGGAACCGTAGAAGCGGAGCTTCTCGTTGCCGCCGGTGAGGCTGAGGTTGTACTCCTGACGCAGACTGCGCCTGAACGCCTCCTTGAGCCAGTTGTCCGGCATCACGGTGTAGGTCTTGCCGTTGTAGCTGATGCGCTTGCCGAGGGTGGCATTGGGGTTGAGACGGCCGTTGGTGCCGACCAGCCACTCCCCGTCCGGGACGGTATATGCGATGTAGCCCAGACCGCCGTCGGCGGATGCGCCGCCTATGTTGGCGTTGGCCGAGCTGTGGGCTTCGTAGGAACTCATCCCGCGGTCGCGCACATAGTAGTTGTAGAGCGCGGCATACTGGAGTTCGTAGTACTGCGCCGGGTCGCTGATGTAGTCGTAGTCGACGGTGGCGCGGCTGTTCATACTCCACTTGCTGTCGAAGGTGATGACCGCCTCCTCGCTCTTGCCGTTCTTGGTGGTGATCATTATGACGCCGTTGGCCCCTCTCGCGCCGTAGAGGGCGTTGGACGCCGCGTCCTTGAGGACGGTGATGCTCTCCACGTCGTTAGGGTTGAGGTTGTTCCAGCCTCCGTCATACGGAGCGCCGTCCACGATGATGAGCGGGGATGTGCCGGCGTTGATGGAGCTGAAGCCGCGGATCGCCATCGAAGGCGTGGCGGTCGGAGAGCCGGAGTTGTTGACCATCTGAAGTCCCGCCACCTGGCCCTGGAGGCCGCTGAGTACGTTGGTGAGCTGTTTCTTCTCGATCTCGTCCTTCTTGACCACCGCAGCTGAGCCGGTGAACGATGACCTGGTCTGCTGACCGTAGGCCACCACGATGGTCTCGTCGAGCATCTGCTGGTCGAAGAGCAGGACTATGGTGAGTTCAGGCTTCACTGCCACCTCCTGTGTCACCATACCGGTACAGGAGACCTGAAGTATGTCGCCGCTCTTCAGCCCCGTCATCGTGAAGCGCCCGTCGAAGTCGGCTATCACGCCCTTCTGCGTGCCTTTGACAAGCACATAGGCGCCGATGGCCGGATCCCCGTTCTCATCGATGACAAGACCATTCACACTTACGTTCTGCGCCGACAGCCCGAGGAGGGAAGTCAGCAGCAGGAACGGAAATAAAAACAGTTTCAGTCGCATATTAATTATAGTTGATCAGTTATCTATATAATATCCCCCAGGCCGGAAGCACTATCCCGCTGCGGGAGGAGTCGGACCAGAGCCATACGGCAGAGGTGGTTTTCTTGAGGATATAGAGGTCGGAGAGCTCCATCCCCGCGAGACCGAGGTTGCCGGAGATGCTGCCGCTGACCTTGTCGCCCTCGGAAGGCAGGCCGCTCAGCGTGAGGGTCATATATTTCTCCCCGTCCATATCGGAGAATCTGTACAGCCCCCTGTCCGGGCTGCACCAGTACTGGTAGCTCTCCCGGTCGAAAGTCTGAAGCGTCCTGTCACCTTCGCAGAGGACATATTCCTCCTGAGACCTGAAACTCTCGCGGAGAGCTTCGCTTCCGTCGTCGCGCACGCAGGAGCAGAGAGGGAGCAGGAGACTTACAAGGACTGCGGGGAGGAGGGACTTGCTCATAGCGCTACGTTTACATATCTGAGATAATATTCCTTGCCGCCGCCGGGCAGGGTGACGGTGGCCTGTATGCGGCGCTCACCCTTCTTGAGGCTGCGATAGTTGTCGGACTTCGCCCCGTCCACGGTCCACTGCACGGCGCTGAACTCACCGCAGTCGAGCAGAGTGAAAAGTACCGGGCTCTCCGGGTCGGGTGACTGCGGGGACAGCGCGATGCGCGGATTGCCCCCGCCCTCTGCGGAGGTGCTGAGCGTAAGGGAGGCGCTGCCTCCCCGGTCGCTGACGATGCCTACGCTGTACTTCTCTCCCGGCTTGAGCCCCGGGAGGTGCGCCTTAGGCTCGCTTACGCTGACGCTCTTCTTCTCCCCGCCCCCGACCGGAGTCCAGCTCACGGTCCAGGAAGAGGATGTCTCGTCCTCCCAGCAGAGCAGGGCGTCGCGCTGCCAGACCTCGGGGACGATGCCGCTGATGGCCGGCGCGTGCGGGACAATGGTGAAGCTGACCTTCCGCCCGCTTTCGTCGAGGCGTATGTCCGATATGTCGGCGTAGGACAGAGAGCCGTCCCGGGCCGAGAAGCCCGCAGTGGTGCCGCTCTTGAGCGCCGTCACCTCGCCGCTTCCCGGGAAGAAGCTGTGTCCGGGGATGAATACCGGTCTGTAGGCTCCGCGCTTCGCGGGGTTGGAATAGACGAGGTTGAAACGCTCGCCGCCCGGAGTGCAGTTGACGGAGTTGCTGCGCCAGGCGGAAGACTTGCTGACGTCGGCGTGCCAGACCATCAGTCCCCAATATGCTCCGAGGCCGTAATAATCCATATAGGACGCGCTGTCCCAGACGGTCCGCCCCGCGCCGCGGCACTCCAGCAGGAAGTATTCGCCGGGGGCTTCGCTGCGGATCATATATCCCTTGCCCTCCGTGACGGGACTGAGGCTATGCTCTCCCGCGCTCTCGCAGAGCTCCGGCTCGGACCAGCCGAGCATCCAGCGCTCCATTATCCCGAGGGCGGGAGGGGTGCGGCCGTCGTTGCTGTAGCAGCCCACGTCCATCAGGGCGTAGAAATTAGGGCTGTCGGCATCTGCCGTGCCGTCGGTGTCGTAGTAGTCGGGGAGGCCGAGGCAGTGTCCGAATTCGTGGCAGAACGAGCCTATGGAGGAGAATCCTATGCTGCCGTCATTCTTCTTGTCGAGTTCGGAGCTGCAGGCGTAGCCTGAGAGGATGACTCCGTCGAGCGTGACGGACGGGAAGCTGTATCTGTGGGGCCAGATGCCGTTGGCAGCCGAGCCGTCGGCCCGCTGTCCGCCGGCATAGAAGATGAAGACGTCGTGCCCGATCCCGTCGGTGGCGTACTCGCTGAAGTCAATGTCGGCATCCGCCATCTTCACGGCCTCGGCAGCCATCTCTCCGGCCTTGGCATCGTCGTCGGCGCTGTAGTAAGAGCGTTTGTTGGCGAGGGTGTAAGGCCCTGCGACCGTGAATTCGGGGTCGAAGCGCCCGAGAGAGTTGTCGTAATAATATTGCCACGCGCTGCCCGTCGCCCCGCCCCGCGCGTAGCTGCGCGAGTTGAGCATCTCCTCGAAAGCGGCCCGGTCGCTGCCTGAGCGGAAAGCGACATCCTTGAACTCCACGAGTATGACGAGTATCTTCTGCTTGCCGGAAGCCTTGATCACGGTGCCGCCGAGCAGAGGCGGGCAGAGCGAGGAAGACGCCGCCGCGGAGGTCTCCGCGAGGGCCGCCCTGCTGCGGGAAGACGCCGCCGGACGGAGATGCTTCTGAAGCGCGGCCCGCTGCGACGCGCTGAGGCTCGATGCGCCCACGGCCCTGATGCCGGTGGAGACGAGCCTGCCCCGGGAGTCCAGCTTCGCGAAATACCAGTCTCCATCTTCGCCGCCGACTATGCTGTAGCCGTCCGGGGTGGTGATGTAGTGGTAGAATTCGTCGCCGTGTATCCGTGCCTCAATGGTGCTGCCGTCGCTCTGGGTGAGCGTCACCGTGCCCGGTCGGGCCGGGCCGGCGTATGCTTGCGGCAGCAGGCTGCCTGCAAGCATCAACGTCAGCACGATGGGGACCCAATTTTTCATATTTTTTAAAAGCACCCATAAATATACGGAAAAATTTATTTGGTGCGCTTTATTTGCTAAAAAAACGATGTGCGGACCCCCTGTAAATAGAAGTTTATAAGGCGGCGACCATATCCTTGAACGCCAGACCGAAGATGAGGTATTGTGTGTTGCCGGCGATGGTCCCCTCGTTCTGTCCCCAGAGGAAAGGCCAGTCGTCGAAATTCTCGAAGTGGTCGGGATGCCTGAAGAGCAGGCCCGGCGCCACATTGCCCGGGATGAAGGAGAAGTCCGCGCGGTTGTTGCCGTAGAATACCGCCTTCGGCCTCGCCGCGCCGACGGCGGCCACCAGAGAGTAGTTGTGGTAAGGGTGGCAGCCGAACATAAAGCTCGTCACCTTGTAGGCGTGCTCGGGCGAGATGATGTCGGGATAGTGCCTGCTCGCGAGGCAGACCGTGGTGCCGAGGCCCACGACCGCGCCGCTGCCGGCCCAGTTGCCCAGCCCGAGAGGCACCCCGTAAGGGTTGTCCTTCTCGAGGCCCTCGACATATTCCTTATATTTGACTATGTAAGGGCGGAGTTGCTCCTTGTAGGCCTCGTCCATATACGGGATAGCTTCGACTGCTGTGTCTATGCCGAAGTTGACATTGCGCTCGAGCATAGCCCAGATGCCGGCAAGGAACTTGTCCCGGTAGCGCTGCTCGCCGGTGGAGATGTAGAGCTGGAGATTGGTGGCCGCATCGCCCCCGAAGCCTCCCCGCCGTCCGTCCGGGGCAGGGGTCTTGGCGAGAAGCTGCTCGGCCTCCTTGAGCAGCCTGCGGGACTGCTTGAGGGCGCGCTCGGAGAGAGCGTCGTTGTAGCCCTTGAGAGCGCGGCTCGCTGCGGCGAACATCGAGGCGGCGCGGAGGTCGAGCTGCGGGTTGCGTGAGGTGAACGCCCACATATCGTCCTTGACTCCGCTGCGCTTGCCGTCGGCTGACTTCTCGTAAGGTCCGAGGCTCGGGTCGTAGTGCAGACCGTCGGTGAGCGAAGCCGCGTCGCCGAGATGGTGGTAGTTGTCCAGCACGGAGTTGGAGAGGCACTGCGCCATATGGCCTATGTTCTCGGCCTGGGCGACGAGGTTGAGAGTGCCGTGTTCGATATACTGAAGTATGTCAGGGATGCCGTCCGGGCGGTGGAGGTCCACATAGCGCTGGCTCTCGCTGACGAAGGTCATATCGCGCGTCGGGCGGAACTTCTCCCAGGCCGACACGAAGTTCTGCACCACGGAGATGTTGGATCCGGTCTCGATGTCGAAGTCGCCGGCGTCGAAGAATCCCCCCACATTCAGCCCCGGGATGAGTTCGAGGCCCTTGTACCGGGTGTCGGTGGTCGGACCCTGCCAGTGCAGGTCGAAGTGGTCTGTGGAAGGCGGAGCCTGGAGATAGCCCTCCTTGAACGGCTCCCCGTGCCATACGCGGTACGCCTCGTTGACGAAGATATGGTTCATATGTATCGGCACCCATACGTCGCTGGTGGCATCGGTAATCTTGTCATAGACAGAATTGTCGATGATGAAGTTGCCCGTCTTGACGTCGCCGTACCGTATATAGTACACGCCCGGCTCGCGGAGCTGGGTGAAGTCGAACTTGGCGTAGTTATATTTATAGTATTTCCCCCAGACGCTGACCCTGCCGGCGTAAGCCTTCTCGCAGCTTCCGTCATCCTTGACACGCCATACGGAGGCCGAGGCGAGAGGCTTGTCGAGGGCGTCGAGCTCGATCACCGCCACTTTAGGCTGGGACGGGATGTAGCCTACCTGGGAGAAGCCGACGTTGGGCTCCCTCTTCCAGCCCTTGACGGCGTTGGGTTCCACGAGCCAGCTCAGCACTTTGCCGGTGCGCCCCTCGGGCAGCACGCTGCGGAGCACGAACCAGCCGTTCTGGGCTATCATACGCCCGTCGTAGAGCTTGAGTTCGGCGCTTTCGGAGCTGATCTTGACCATACGCTCCGGATCGTCCGGGGCGAAGAGCATAGTATGCCCCACGGACACAGGAAGCGGATCTACGAATCTGCCCGTGCCGCGGTCGTCGTAGGTCTTGTAGCCCTTGAACTGCCTGGGCTTCTCGCTGTTGGGGCGGGTCACCGTCTCGCTCACCGCATAGCGCGGAAACCTCTGCGGCCTGCCGTCCACGATGTAGGCCTTGTTCCAGTATTGGCTCGGCAGGAACTCGAGATTGAAGCCGGCGTCGCCCGCGAGCGCCTCCGGGACTGGCTTGTCGAGATAGACGTCAATCCTCACTCCATCCCCCTCGGGGGTCACGACGAGACGAGAGTCGAAGTCATAGTCCTCGTAGCGGAGAGCCACCTCGACTGTCTGCGAGTCGGGATTGACGCTGCGGGAAGTCGTGGCGGGCACCAGGTCCCACTGCTCCGGAGTGCTGGACAGGCGCACCGCTCCGCCCTGGATCGTGCGGACGCCGTGATGGATGATCTCTATGCCGGAGTTCTTCTCGTCGTTGAAGCCTCCGGAGAAAAGGTTACTGTATACGAGGACATTGACGCCCTGCTTCTCGAAGTACTCCAGGTCATTGAGGACCAGAGCTTTGTCGGAGCCGCCGCAAGACGCGAGGACGAGCAGCGCCGCCGCCAGTGATAATGAGGATGTGGTATGTTTCATACTCCGAAGATAGGGATTAATTCCGCCGCCCGCGCAGCCTCGCCCCGATATGTAATGATGACAATAAAACTTGTAACACGGGGGTCGATAACGAAACAATTATTCATATCTTTGCCGCCGTTTTTTGAAACGGGAAACGCTTAGTCAGTGCATATGGAAGAACAGAAAATGTCGGCAAGGAACTGGGTGGCCCTGATCGGGCTTGCCTGCGCCGCCTTTATCTTCAACACCTCCGAGTTCGTCCCCATAGGGCTTCTGAGCGACATCGGGGCCGATTTCGGGCGCAGCGAGGCCGAGACCGGAATGCTGATCTCGGTGTATGCCTGGATGGTGATGCTGCTCTCGCTGCCGCTCACGATGCTCTTCTCCCGGACGGAGATGCGGGGGCTGCTGCTCGCGGTGATCGCGCTCTTCACGCTCTTCCAGGGTCTCTCCTCCGTCTCCGCGTCGTACGGGATGCTGATGGCTTCCCGCATCGGAGTCGCCTGCACCCACGCCCTCTTCTGGTCCATAATACCTCCGATTGCCGTCCGCACCGTGCCTCACAGCCACAGCGACCTCGCGCTGAGCGTGGTGGTCACAGGCACATCCATAGCCACGATTATGGGGATGCCGCTCGGACGCGCCATCGGGCTTCATCTGGGCTGGAAGATGACCTTCCTCTCCATCGGAGTCTTCGCCCTCGCCACGTTCATCATAGTGGCGCTGACCCTGCCCAAGATACCGGCAGGCAAGGGGGTCAGTCTGCACAGCCTGCCGCAGATGCTGCACAACAGGGTTCTCATAGGCATCTATGTCTTCACCCTGCTCTTCGCCGCCGGATACTACACCGCCTACAGCTATGTCGAGCCGTTCCTCAAGCAGATCGGCGGGATGCCGGAGGGGCTGATCACCGGCACGCTGATGCTCTTCGGCTGCGCCGGGCTTCTGGGGAGTTTCGCGTTCTCCAAGTACTACAGCCGCTGCAGATTCCGCTTCATACGGCTCTCCGTCATCGGGCTCATACTCGCCCTGACCCTGCTGCTGCCGTTCGCGTTCAGCCACGCCCTGCTGATACTGCTCTGCGCCGTCTGGGGAATATCGGTGACCGGATTCAACATAGCGATGCAGTCGGAAGTGATCGCCGCTTCCAGCGAGGACGAGTCCGCCGTCGCTATGTCGATATATTCCGGAATATTCAACCTCGGCATAGGCAGCGGAGCGCTCATAGGAGGCTCCGTCTGCACCGGTCTCTCCCTCGGATGGGTCGGGATGGCCGGGGCGGTGCTTGCGCTCGCCGCCCTATGCTACTGGCAATACCGCCTGCAAGTGTTTATGCGGCTGAGGCGGCCTTAGCCTTCTTCGACCTGAGGCAGAGATATACGATGAGAGCCACCGCCGCGGCGAGCAGCACGATCGCGAGTACAGGTCTGTAGCGTATCCAGGCGATCGTCACCACCAGCAGCGTCCATACGGTCCCCACCACTCCGCAGACGAGCCGCACGCCCAGATTGGCTACGCTCGCAAGAGGAGGAAGCACCTTGAGGAGAGTGACGAGAATGTCGAATATGTTTCTGAATGCTCCGATCACGAGCAGCAGACCTACAACCCTCAACACCCAGAGCCACATCTTGTTGGCGCTGTGCTCCGACTGGAACATCTCCTCCATCGAGCGCACTCCCGGGGTGAGCGAATAGAAACTCTTGCCGTTGGAAGCGGTGAATGAGGTGAAACTGTCCCCCTCCACGCGGGCAAGCAGGGAAACGTCGCCGCAGGCGGCCTCGGTGAAAGTGATGCGCACGTCGCCGATCTCCGGAGCGGAGGCGTTGCGTCCGAGATAGATCACGTTGCCGCCGGTATGCACGAAGCGGGTGTCGAGAGTATCCTTGAGATAATTACGGATGTCGGCGTTGATCCCGTCCAGCAGAGCCGCATCGGGATGCAACTCCACGGCCTTGCTGCAAGGGAGACCGGAGACCATATTGGCAGGCAGCCTGTATGCCCCGAAGCTGACGTTGGAGGCCTGCCAGGTCTGCTCCGACGGGGTCATCAGGGTAAAGTTGGTGCTGCGGTAGTCCGGGTCCTGGAATTGACCGGAATCGACCGGACGGCTGCTCCACTCCTTGCTGTAGGTATAGGTGGTGACGCTCTCCTGCGCCCCGCCGACCTTGTCCTTGGTCTGCGTGCTGCTGTGCTCCACATACTGGTAGTACTGCACGTCGCGCTTGAGCCGGAGAGCCACTGCGCCCACTCCGAAGCTGGTGTCGAAAAGCGAGTCGGCAGTCACCGCCGCCGCGCTGGCGTGGATGAGGAGGCCGTCATAGGACGGATCGACCGACGAGACGTCGCTGACGTGCACCGCGACCTTCTCCGCCTCTCCGAGCATTTTGGAGGTCTTCACCGCCCTGCCTTCGTTCCACCAGAGGAGTCCGGTGCCGATGATGAGGAGCAGGATGCCCGCGCCGATGCCGCCGAACGAGTTTTTCACCCTCTGTCCGTAAGATGTTTTCGTAGTTACCTGGTAAGCCATAATGTTTGTTTTTTGGTTTGTATCAGTTATGGTGAGTATTCGTCAAAGCACAAATATAGTGAAAGATTTTCTATCTCCTGCCTGTGCGGTGTCGGTCCGGGAGGCGGAAACGCCTGCCGGAGAAGAAGCGCTGCGGGAGCTCCATAGCGAAGATGATGCCCAGCACTATGGCTATCGCCGCCTTGGCCGCCGTGAAGCCGGTCCCGAGGGAGAGCTGGAACTGGTTGGAGACCAGATAGTAGGTAAACCAGAATATGCCGGCCCCCGGCACGAGCGGGAAGATGCCGCAGAGCAGGAACACCGTGCTGGGACACTTCCTGATGACCGACGCGAAGCGGGAGAGGATGCAGACGATGGCGGTGGAGAGAACTATGGCGAAAGTCGCCCCCATAGCGCCGCTGCGGGTCAGGGAGAGGAAGATCCCCCAGCCGACAGCGCCGATGAGCCCGGCGGTCAGATATTCCCTGCGCGGTGCGCCGAAGAGTATAGCGAAGGCGAGCGTGCCTACGAATGCGGCGAGCATCTGGGAGAGAAGTCCTGCGGTCTGCGGGTTGACGCTCATCCCGCCGAGGGCTATCAACCCTCCGAATACCGCGCCGTCGAGAAGGAAGCTGATGCTGACCCCGAGCGCGATGCAGATGAATCCCAGCATCGCGTCCGTGAGCCGGGTGATACCTGAAATATAGTCGGAGTTGGCGAGGTCCCGGACACCGTTGACGAAAGGCACTCCCGGGATGAGCGGCATTATGGCGCCGATGATGACGTTGCTCAGGCTCTCGCCGAATCCCAGCCTGTAGAAGACCAGACAGAGGAGGGTTGCAAGCAGTGCGTTGGCGAGGTCTCCGACAATCTTGGAGAGGTGGCGGGAGCTGACGAGCAGACAGAAGACATAGAGCAGCGCCCCCACCGCGAACGACGCCAGGCAATCCTCCAGACCGCCTCCGAACACGGCGCAGAAGCCGGCGGCGCCGAAGGCCGCTCCGGCGATCTGCTCAAGGGCCGGCTTGCCCTTGGCCGACCGGATGGCGTCGAGCCGCCGCCGAGCCTCGCCCAGACCGCAGCGGCCGGTGGCGATATCGTAGCTCAAGTGGTTGACATCCACTATTTTGGAAAGCTGTATCCCACGGATGGGGATAAACTCCACATTGGCGTATTTGCCGGACGGGCCGGTGGTGAAGATGCCGTTGCTGATGACGAAGAAGTGTCCGGAATCCACCCCGAAATGGGACGCGATCCGCTCCATCGTATCCTCCACCCGGGTGATTTCGGCCCCGTTCTCGAGCAGTATGTGCCCGGCCTCGGACGCCACCTCCAGGACTTCCGTCGTCTCGTTCTTCTCCTGCATTCTACAATCAAAGTTTACGGAGGCAAAAGTAAGAAAAATCGGAAGATTTTATGTAAGTTTGGCACGCTAACACATAATCGTAGTTTATGGAACGTATCATCGAATGTGTCCCTAACTTCAGCGAGGGCCGCAACAAGGAAGTAATCAATAAGATAGTAGCCGCCATCACCGGAGCGCAGGCACCGGGCGGCGGAGAGAGGGTCAAACTGCTCGACGTCGACCCGGGCGAAGCCACCAACCGCACGGTGGTGACGTTCGTAGGCTCGCCGGAAGCCGTGTGCGAAGCGGCGTTCCGGGGCGAGGAAGCCGCCGCGGAACTTATCGATATGAGGCTGCACCACGGGGCTCACCCGCGCTCCGGAGCGACCGACGTGCTGCCGCTGATCCCGGTCGCGGGAGTCACGCTGGAAGAGTGCGCCGAGATGGCGAGGGCCCTGTCAAAGAGGATCTACAGCGAGCTCGGCATCCCGTGCTACTGCTACGAGGCGGCGGCCTACAAGCCTGAGCGCAAGAACCTTGCGGTATGCCGGGCGGGAGAATACGAGGCTCTGCCCGAGAAGATTGCCGACCCGGCGCGCCGTCCGGACTTCGGTCCCGAAGAATACAACGGGACCGTGGCGAGGGCCGGAGCGAGCAATGTGGGCGCGAGAAACTTCCTGATCGCCGTGAACTTCAACCTCAACACCACCTCCACCCGCAGGGCTATGGCCGTGGCGTTCGACGTGCGCGAAAAGGGGCGCAAGGCCCGCGAGGGCGGTTCGCTCACAGGCAAGGTGCTGAAGGATGCCGAAGGGAAGGACATCTGGATCCCGGGCACGCTCAAGGGCTGCAAGGCAATAGGCTGGTATATAGACGAATACGGCATCGCCCAGGTGTCGATGAACATCACGGACATCGAGGCTGCCCCGCTGCACAAGGCGTTCGAGGAAGTCTGCCGCGCCGCAGAGGCGAGAGGCCTCAGGGTGACGGGGACGGAAATCGTCGGGCTCGTGCCGAAGAAGGCGCTCATCGATGCCGGACGCCATTTTCTGGAGAAGCAGCATCGCTCCACCGGCATCAGCGAAAGCGAGATAATGAAGATAGCCGTCAAGTCTATGGGGCTCGACGACCTCAAGCCCTTCGACCCGAAAGAGAAAGTCATCGAATACCTTATGGCGGACGAGGCGGAACTCGCCAGCAAGGAGCGTCTGGTGAGGATGAGCCTCAAGGCTTTCGCTGACGAGACGGCCTCCGAATCCCCTGCCCCGGGCGGCGGGTCCATCTCGGCGTATATGGGCGCTCTCGGAGCCGCCCTCGGCACTATGGTGGCCAATCTCTCCGCCCACAAGAGGGGCTGGGACGAGAGGTGGAAGGAGTTCTCCGACTGGGCCGACAGGGGTCAGGAGGTGATGCGCGAGCTGGTCGCACTGGTCGACGAGGACACCGCCGCCTTCGACAGGATAATGGAAGTGTTCAAGATGCCTAAGGGCAGCGAGGAGGAGAAGGCCGCCCGCGCCGCGGCGCTTGAGGATGCCACGCTCTATGCCGCCCAGGTGCCGCTCCGCACGATGCAGGCATCCCTCAAGGCTCTGCCGATATGCCTCGCGATGGCCCGGAACGGCAACCCGGCATCGGCCTCCGACGCGGGCGTGGGGGCTCTCGCGGCGACCGCGGCGGTGAGAGGCGCGCAACTCAACGTGCGCATCAACTCCGCAGGCCTTGCAGACAGGGAGAAGGCAGCCTCCCTCAACGCCGAAGCCGAGCGCATAGCGCAGGAGGCGCTGAAACTCCAGGACGAAGTACTCGAAAGCGTAAATACCCATATAAAGTAGAAGCTATGGACGACCATCACCACCATCTCGGCTGGCAGGAGGAGATACTCGAGGGTATCCCGGACTACCTGCCGGAAAAGAAAGCCTACGACCAGCAGATCAACCACGCCCCGCGCCGCAAGGACATCCTGAGCCGAAGCGAAAAGGCCCTCGCGCTGCGCAACGCGTTAAGATATTTCCCGAAGAAGTTGCACGCCGCGCTCGCTCTCGAGTTCGCCCGGGAGCTCCGCGACTACGGCCGCATCTATATGTACCGCTACCGCCCGTCCAACGACATCCTCGCACGCCCTATCGGAGAGTATCCGGCACGCAGCACTCAGGCGGCGGCGATTATGGCTATGATACAGAACAACCTCGACCCGCGCGTCGCGCAGCATCCGCACGAGCTGATAGTCTACGGGGGCAACGGGGCCATCTTCCAGAACTGGGCGCAGTACCGCCTGACGATGAAGTACCTCGCGGAGATGAGCGACAGCCAGACCCTCTCGATGTATTCCGGCCTGCCGCTCGGGCTCTTCCCGAGCCACAGGGACGCTCCCCGCGTGGTGGTGACCAACGGTATGGTCATCCCGAACTACTCGGGCAAGGACGAATACGAGAAGTTCAACGCGCTGGGAGTGTCGCAGTACGGACAGATGACCGCGGGCTCGTATATGTACATAGGTCCGCAGGGCATAGTCCACGGCACCACCATCACGGTGATGAACGCCGCGAGGATGCAGCTGCGCAAGCGCGGCCTGGGCGGCACCCGCGAGCAGATGAGGGGCGTGCTCTTCGTCACGGCGGGACTCGGAGGGATGTCGGGAGCGCAGCCGAAGGCCGGCAACATAGCCGGAGTGGTGAGCGTGACGGCGGAAATCAATCCGCTCGCGGCGCGCAAACGCTACGAGCAGGGCTGGGTGGACGAGCTCTGTGTCAGTCTGGACGAGCTTCTGCCACGCATCAGGCGGGCCGTCGAGGGACGGGAGACGGTTTCCCTCGCCTATATCGGCAATGTAGTTGACCTATGGGAAAGGCTTGCCGATGAGGGAGTTCCGGTTGATCTCGGCTCCGACCAGACTTCCCTGCACAACCCGTATGCGGGAGGCTATTATCCGGCGGGCTGCAGCCTGGAGGAGTCGCAGCGGATGATGGCTGACGAGCCGGAGCGCTTCAGGGAAGCGGTACATTCTTCACTGCGGCGTCAGGTGGCAGCCATCAACTCTCTGACTGCAAAGGGGATGTATTTCTTCGACTACGGCAACGCCTTCCTGCTCGAAAGCTCCCGCGCGGGAGCGGATATCCTCAAGCCGGACGGCAGTTTCCGCTACCCTTCATACGTGGAGGACATTATGGGGCCGCTCTACTTCGACTACGGTTTCGGCCCGTTCCGCTGGGTGTGTATGTCACAGAACCCGTCGGACCTCGCGAAGAGCGATGCGCTCGCCGTCAAGGTGCTGCGCGAACTCGCCGCCGACGCCCCGGAGGAGATACGCCACCAGATGGAGGACAATATCCACTGGATCGAGGAGGCCGGCAGAAACTCTCTGGTCGTGGGCTCGCAGGCCCGGATCCTCTACGCCGACTGCATAGGCAGGACCCGCATCGCCATCGCGTTCAACGATGCGATACGCAGCGGGGAGATTACCGCCCCTGTCGTGCTGGGACGCGACCACCACGATGTCTCGGGTACGGATTCCCCGTTCAGGGAGACCGCCAATATCTACGACGGCTCGCGCTACACGGCTGATATGGCGGTGCAGAACGTGATCGGCGACTCCTTCCGCGGAGCGACCTGGGTTTCCCTCCACAACGGCGGCGGAGTCGGCTGGGGTGAGGTCATCAACGGCGGCTTCGGGATGGTGATAGACGGGAGCGAAGACTCGGCCCGACACATAAAGGAAATGCTCTTCTGGGATGTCAATAACGGCATCGCGCGGCGCAGCTGGGCCCGCAACGAAGGCGCGATGAGCGCAATAATGCGCGAAATGGGCCGCAGCCCGGAACTCCGGGTGACAATGCCGGCAATCGCCGACGACGATATCGTGAACGAAGCTCTTGAATCATTATGACACATTATATTTCATCCGCCCATCTCTCCCTCGGGAGGGTAAAGGAGATAATTGACAATAAAGAAGACATCGCCCTGTCCGAAGAGGCGGTGCAGGCCATAGTCAAATGCCGCCGCTACCTCGACGCCAAAATGGAGGACATAGGCCGCCCGGTCTATGGGGTCACCACCGGCTTCGGCTCGCTGTGCAACGTGAGCATAGCCCCGGACCGGCTCTCTCAGCTCCAGTACAATCTGGTGGTTTCGCACGCCTGCGGCTCGGGTGAGACCGTGCGAGCGGAGATAGTGAAGCTGATGCTGCTGCTCAAGATACAGTCGCTCTCCTACGGCCACTCGGGAGCGCAGACCGTCACGGTGCAGAGGCTCGCGGATATGTTCAACCGCGACATCCTCCCGGTGGTCTATCAGCACGGCTCGCTCGGGGCTTCCGGCGACCTCGCTCCCCTCGCACACCTCAGCCTGCCGCTGCTGGGCCTCGGCGAAGTGCTCTACAGGGGGAAGGTCAGGCCGAGCGCGGAAGTCTGCGCCGAGATGGGCTGGGAGCCGATCACGCTGCAGTCCAAGGAGGGACTCGCCCTGCTCAACGGCACGCAGTTTATGAGTGCGCACGCGGTCTGGTGTCTGCTCAAGAGCCGCCGCCTCTCGAAGTGGGCCGACTATATCGGGGCTCTCTCGCTGGACGCCTTCGACGGGCGCATAGAGCCGTTCCTCCCGCTCACTCACCAGCTGCGTCCGCACAGGGGGCAGATCGAGACGGCGGAGCGCTTCCGCAGTCTGCTGGAGGGCAGCGAACTGAGCGTGAGGCCGAAGAAGCACGTCCAGGACCCGTATTCATTCCGCTGCATCCCTCAGGTCCACGGGGCCGTCAAGGACTGCATACGCTATGTGGAAGAGGTCGTGGAGACCGAAATCAACAGCACCACCGACAACCCCAACGTCTTCCCGGACGAGGATATGATCATCTCGGCGGGCAACTTCCACGGCGAGCCCGTCGCGCTGCCGATGGACTCCCTCGCGGTGGCGCTCTCCGAGCTTGCGAGCATATCCGAACGGAGAATCTACCGATTAATCTCGGGGCAGAGAGGCCTGCCGTCGTTCCTCGTGGCTGAGTCGGGGCTCAACAGCGGCTTTATGATCCCGCAATACACCGCCGCCTCCATCGTGAGCCAGAACAAGGGCCTCTGCTGGCCGGCTTCCTGCGACACCATCCCCTCGTCGCAGGGACAGGAGGACCACGTGAGTATGGGGGCCAACGCGGCGACGAAGCTCGTGCGGGTGCTGGACAATGTGGAGGAAGTGCTTGGGATAGAGCTGCTCAACGCGGCGCAGGCGCTCCAGTTCCGCCGCCCTGCCAAGACTTCCCCTCTGCTGGAGAGCATCATAGCCGACTACCGGCGCGAAGTGCCGTTCGTCGACAAGGACAGCTATATGCACCCGTTGATCGAAAAGTCCGTGCGCTTCCTGCGGGAAGAGAAGCTATGAGACGGCTCTTCGTCAATATCAAGGAGCTGGCCGGCATAGCGCCCGAGGGGCTGCTGCGGCGGCGGGGAGCGGAGATGTCCGAATTCCCGAGCATTGAGGAGGCCTGGCTGAGCACCGATGACGCCCTGATCTCCGGTTTCGGACCGATGGCTTCCTGCCCGGAAAGAAGCGCCCACGACGAAGTCGTGGACGCGGAGGGCTGCATTATGCTGCCTTCGTTCTGCGACTCCCACACGCACATCGTCTATGCGGGCTCGCGCGAGGGGGAGTTCATCGACAAGATTGAGGGCCTCTCCTACGAGGAGATCGCGGCGCGCGGCGGCGGAATTCTCAATTCCGCCGATCTGTTGCACGCAACAGACGAGGGCTCGCTCTACGAGCAGAGCCTCGCCCGCGCGCGGGAGATGCTCGCAAAGGGAAGCGGCGCGATTGAAATCAAGAGCGGCTACGGCCTGAACACGGAGGACGAGCTGAAGATGCTGCGGGTGGTCCGGCGGCTGCGCGAGAGCCTTCCCGCCGTCATCCGGGCCACCTTCCTCGGGGCGCACGCGGTAGGGAGAGCCTACGCGGGCCGGCGGGAAGAGTATGTGCGGGTGGTCTGTGAGGAGATGCTCCCGAGAGTGGCTGCGGAGGGCCTTGCGGACTTCGTCGATGTCTTCTGCGACGAGGGTTTCTTCACTCCGGAAGACACAGCCCGGATACTCGAGGCCGGCACTCGGGCCGGACTCCGCCCAAAGCTGCATATCGACGAGATAGCCGTCACGGGAGGCCTCGGCGTCGCCCTGCGCTACGGAGCTCTCTCCGTCGACCATCTGGAGAGGACCTCATCGGAGGGCATCGAAGCCCTCAAGGGCCGGGAGACTATGCCGACTATGCTGCCGGGGTCTTCTTTCTTCCTCGGACTCCCCTACGGCAAGGCGCGCGACTTCATCGCCTCGGGCCTCGGGCTCGCCCTCGCGAGCGACTACAACCCGGGCTCATCGCCCTCCGGAGATATGCGCTTCGTCCTCGCCCAGGGATGCATCAAGATGCGCCTCACTCCCGCCCAGGCTTTCAACGCCTGCACCCTCAACGGGGCCTACGCGATGGGGGTGAGCGAGCTCTGCGGCTCAGTCACGGTCGGCAAACTCGCCAACCTCATCCTCACCGTGCCTCTGCCTTCGCTCGGGTTCATCCCTTACTGCTACACGACCCCGTTCATCAGGACGCACTATCTGCGCGGCGAAACGGAAGGAGGCTGACTAAAAAGTCCCTACGGTCCTTTTTAGTCAGCCTCCTTCGTTGCCTTAACCCCCGCAGACTACCGTCTGCGACCCCTACTAGGGGTATTTCGCTCCTACGTCGCGGTCCCTGCGGGACTTTTTAGTCAGCCACTTTTTAGGCTTCTTAACCCCCGCAGACTACCGTCTGCGACCCCTACTAGGGGTATTTCGCTCCTACGTCGCGGTCCCTACGGGACTTTGCAAGTCAACCTGCAACAAAGTTGTTAGAGTCGTGAACTACTCTGTTCTATCAATTGACTCTTTGCGGTTTGCGGAAGATTCTATGCAGCAGCTTCCCGGATTCGATAATGATGGCCGGGACGACTGACAGACCGGCGATCCACCACCATTGAGCGCCGCTCAGAGGCACTACGTGGAATACCGTCTGCGCCGCAGGGATGAGCAGCACGCCAAGCATAAGCGTCAGCACGAACACGACCGCAGCCCAGAGATATTTGTTGGTGAAGAGGTGGTGCACGATGGCGTTGTGCCCGGCCCTGACGCAGAAGAGTATGCTGATCTGGGAGAGGGCGACCACCGCGAAGGCCATAGTCATAGCCGCATCTTCCGAAGTCCGCGCGCCGATGAACCACGCGCCGAACGAGAGCGCAGCGATCAGCAGCCCCCTGAAGATGGAGTTCAGCACGAACGGACGGGTCAGGATCCCGGCTTTCGGGTCTATCGGCTTGCGCCGCATAATCCCCTCCTCCGCAGTGTCGAAGCCCAGCGCGAGCGCAGGCAGGCTGTCGGAGACGAGATTGATCCACAGGATGTGGATAGGCAGCAGCGGAGCCGGCATATTCAGCACCACCGCGACGAAGAGCAGCATCAGCTCCCCGAAATTGGTGGAGAGCAGGAAGCGGACAGCCTTGAGCACGTTGTCATAGATGCGGCGGCCCTCCTCGACGGAGGAGACTATGGTCGCGAAATTGTCGTCGCTCAGCACCACGTCAGCGGCTTCCTTGGCCACGTCCGTCCCGGTTATTCCCATAGCCACGCCTATGTCGGCGAGCTTGAGCGCAGGCGCGTCATTGACCCCGTCTCCGGTCATCGCGACGACTTCGTCGTTGCTCTTGAACGCCTTGACTATCCTCAACTTGTGCTCCGGCGACACCCTTGCGAAGACCGATGCGCTGCGCACGGCTTCGCGCAACTGAGCATCCGACATCTTCTCCACTTCAGCCCCGGTGTAGGCGCTGTCGCCCTCCTTCATTATCCCGAGCTGACGGGCAATCGCCACCGCGGTGAGTTTGTGGTCGCCGGTGATCATCACCGGGCGGATACCGGCCTGGCCGCACTTGGCCACCGCGTCGCGCACCTCGTCCCGTGGCGGGTCTATCATTCCCACCATCCCCACGAACACCAGCTCCTGCTCCACATCCGTGCCCGCGCTGAGCAGTTCGGCATTCTTATATGCCATACACAGTACCCTGAGGGCATCGGAGGCCATAGAGGCGTTGATTTCGGTGAGCCGTCCCAGGTCCTCACGGGTCAGAGGTCGCACCCTGCCCCCGTCAAGGATGCGGTTGCAGCGGGAGAGCAGCTCGTCGAATCCGCCCTTGACCGCAAGAAAGAGCCCGCCGTCGGGGTCGGAATGGACGGTGGTCATAATCTTGCGCTCCGAGTCGAAAGGGATTTCGGAGACGCGCGGGTATTTCTTCTCCATCCCGGCCTTCGGTACGGCGTTGAGCTCGCCGAGGGTGATGAGGGCCGTCTCGGTCGGGTCGCCTATGGGCTGACCGTCGGAGTTGACGCTGGCGTCGTTGCACAGTACCGCGATGTTCAGGAGTTCCTGCGAGTCTTCAGGAAATCTCCGCACCACGGTCATACGGTTCTGCGTGAGCGTGCCGGTCTTGTCGGAGCATATCACGGTGGTGCTGCCGAGAGTCTCCACCGACGGCATATTGCGGACTATCGCGTTGCGCCTGGCCAGCCTCTGCACCCCGACCGCCAGCACAATGGTCGATACGGCCGGCAAGCCCTCCGGGATGGCTGCGGCGGCAAGGCTCACGGCTGTCATAAACATCGAGAGCAGTTCGTGACCGTAGATGAGGCCCACGACGAAGATGACCGCGCAGGCTATCAGAGAAGCACAGGCAAGGCCCTTGCCGAGCTTGTCGAGACGGATCTGGAGAGGTGTCTTGAACTCCGGCACCGCCTGCAGCATCGAGGCTATCCTGCCCACTTCAGTATTGCCGCCAGTCCCCACTACGACTCCCCTGCCGCGCCCGTAGGTCACAGAGCAGGACTGGAACGCCATATTGACCCTGTCACCAAGCGCCGCCTCTCCGTCGAGCGGCTTCGTTGTCTTCTCTACGGGAAGCGACTCCCCGGTGAGCGCGGCCTCCTGTATCTTGAGGTTGACGGCTTCGGTGAGTCTGATGTCCGCCGGCACTGAGTCGCCGGTCTCGATCTCCACTATGTCTCCCGGCACCAGTGTCCGCGACTCCACGACCTGCAGGCAGCCGTCCCTCACCACCTTGCAGTGCGGGGCGGACATACGCTTCAGGGCGTCGAGGGACTTCTCGGCCTTGGCTTCCTGCGCCACCCCGATCACGGCGTTGATCACAACGATGGCGAGGATTATTATGGTGTCGGTGAATCCCTCGCCGTTGAGATAGCCCACGACGCCGGAGACTATTCCCGCGAGGATGAGCACTATGATCATAAAGCTCTTGAACTGGCAGAGGAACTTGACTATCAGGCTTGTGTGAGGGGTTTGCGAGAGTTCGTTGGGGCCGTGCTCCAGCAGACGCGAGGCCGCTTCTCCGGCACTGAGTCCGCCCTCAAGGTCGGTGTGCAGGGCTTCAGCCGTCTGCTGTGCGGAGCTGTCGTAATAGTTCATTGCTTCAAGTTTTGCAAGTAATAAATTTGTTGTAAAATAAGCATTGTGCAGGTACTTGCGAAACTTTTCCCTCCCGCACAAACTTATCACGTTACCCTTTCCCTAAGTCCCTTTCCTCGGGAAAGGGACTTGCTTTCAGCCCTGCGGGCCTCTAAATCCGTGTTTCGCACTTGCGAAACTTAAATTGCTTCAAAATTTTTGCAAATATCGAGGATAATCAGCGGCAATTCGTTACATTTATCGGCGAAAATATTTATCAAAAGTCGGATTATGAACGAAAAGCACAATGTCGCCCTGCTGGGCATCGACAGCCTCGACCCGGCGCTTCGCGGCGAAGAGAGAGACGGTTTCTTCCTCAGCTACGCATCCAGCGGCGCTCTGCCGGAGATTGTGGGGGGCGAGTTCAGCATCGACGGGATTATGATCATCCTCTGCCACCGCGGGCAGGCCACGATCACTCTCGACGGCAAGCGCCACTGCCTGACGGCGGGGAGCGTGGCGATACTGCCGGAGAAGCATATCATCAGCCTGGACAGCCACTCGGAGGATGTGTGCCGCTCGATGCTCTTCGTCTCCACCGACTTCATCCTCGATATGCCATCGCCCATCGACACCAACATCTTCGTCTATTCGCGCTTCACTCCCGTGATCAGCGTGAGCGGGGAGAAGCTGGAGGATTTCGGGAGCCATTTCCGCTTCATCGACAAGGAGCGCAGGGAGCGGGGGCGCTACCGCACGCACATAATCAAATCGCTCATCTACGCGCTCCTGCTGGAGCTGACGGCAGAGTACGAGGAGCACTACGATATTGGCAGCCGGGGACGGATCAGGGACGAGAGCCTGTCCGACCGCTTTTTCCGCCTGCTGGCCGCGAACTTCAGGGAGCAGCGCAGCGTCAGCTGGTATGCCGGGCAGCTCAACCTCACTCCGAAGTACCTCTCGCAGGTCATCCGCAACAATACGGGCCGGGGCATCCTCGACTGGCTGCACGAGTCTGTAATGATAGAGGCCAAGATGCTTCTGAAGACCAGCGGGTTGACCGTGCAGCAAATCTCCGAGCAGCTCAACTTCTCAAGCCCCTCCGCATTTGTGCAGTTCTACCGCAAGCACAGCGGCCTGACCCCCGGCAGGGAGAGGGGGCGGCGCTAATACTTGATCCACCTGTCAAGGTCGACATCGGCGAACATAGGGGCCTTCATAACCTCGGTATCGACATCCTTGCCGAGCAGGAAGCGGTCTATGAACGCTTCGACCTCGGGGTACTGCGACTCGGGCAGCACACAGTGCGGATGACCTCCCTCGATGGACCAGCCCATACGGTCCGCTATCCCGAAGCGCTCCCAGACCTTGCGGGCGGCGTTGGCCGAGACGTAGCCGGACTCGTCGGCGAGCCATTTGTAGTCGGTGTTGCCGAGGATCAGCAGAGCCCTCGGGCATACCATCGCGCAGAGCTCGTGCCTGTCGTAAGGGATATTGTAGACCCGCTCGCCGGAAAACTTCTCCTTGAAGCTCTCCAGAAACCAGTTGTAGTCAGTGTGTTCAAGGTCCTCGACCCCCTCAAGGGTATGGGACACTCTCCAGGCCGCAGCCCCGCCGCCGCCCGGCTCCTGTGCTATGGTAAGGGCGACCCTCTCGTCAAACGCGCCGCAGAAGAGGGCCATCTTGCCGGCATAGGAGCAGCCGGTGACCCCGATGTGGCGGGTGTCGATGCGTGTCTTCTCCGGTCCGAGCCGGCAGAGTCCGTCGATGATGCGGCTCAGACCCCAGGCCCACTCGATATAGGCGCCGTTCTCGACGAGCTCAGGATAGAGCCTGTCGAATGCAAATTCGCCCCGAGAGTCGTGCGGCCCCCACTGTCCGTAATTGTTCACCTGCCTCTCGTGGAAGATCATCATCGCCACCGGCCTGTCCTCGAATATCTTACGCGGCAGCGACATCACGGAAGTGCCTATCATCAGCGGGAACGGGCCTTCGCCGGTCTCCGGGTAGATTATGTAAGAACTCAGGCTCAGGGTCTCGTCCCCGACGCGCACGTCAACATAGAGCGAATCCCCGCTCATCCTGGCGCTGACGTCCTTTGGGGATACCGCCGGCTTGACTCCGGTCTCGTAGTACTGTATCATAGCGGAGATTTCGGCCCTGCGCTTCGGCCATTCCTTAAAACTCCGGACTTCACCCTCGCCGGATGCCCAGGCGAGCGGATCAGGGAGGCTCATCTGAGGGCTTGTCAGCCCGTCAGGATTCATCTCGGGGGCTCTGAAGGATGTCAGGTTGCTTTCCTTGTCATAGACAAGCGGAGGCAGGGCGGAGCCGGCATTCCCGCAGGAAAGAGCTGCGGTCGCGGCAAGTCCGAGGGCGATTGACTTGAAAATGCGGTTCATATCTGTTTTGTGTCAACAAGCGTGTCCGAAAGGAATCTCGCCCTCCGGTCCGCGAGGGAGCAGGAAGGCGAGAGCAACAAATAATTTAACCAATTTTACCATCTGAGTGCAAAGATATGCGCCTGCCGCGAAGTCGCGAAAAAAGAGCGATACAATAAGTTTTTCGAAAGATACATTTTTTATTTCACATAAATGTTGCAAATCCGAAAGCATATGTAACGGACAGAATCATCGCAAACGGCAGAATCGGCTATTTTTGTCCGTCAGGAGATACAACACATCACACAATATGAGAAAAGCGATTCTTTTACTGCCGCTTGCACTATTTGCGGCCTGCACAAGCAACCCCCAGACACTGAAAGACGCCCTCGCGGACAAGTTCCTCATCGGCGTGGCCATCAACGAAAGCCAGATCCGCCACGAGGTCCCGAAGGCCGACTCGGTGATTTTCAAGCACTTCAACGCCATTGAGCCTGAGAACTGCCTCAAGAGCGAGGAGATACAGCCGGAGAAAGGAGTCTTCAGATGGGAGCTGGCGGACAAGTATGTGGACTACGGCACAGAGAACGGACTGGAAGTCTTCGGCCACTGCCTCATCTGGCATTCACAGTGCCCGAAGTGGTTCTGCACCGACGAGGACGGGAGCGATGTCGATCCGGAAGAGCTCAAGGCCCGGATGAAGAACCATATCTATACCCTGGTGGGCCGGTACAAAGGCCGCATCAAGGGCTGGGACGTGGTCAACGAGGCCATCAACGACGACGGCAGCTGGAGGCAGAGCCCGTTCTACAGGATACTCGGTGAGGAGTACATCCCGCTCGCGTTCCAGTACGCCCACGAGGCCGACCCTGACGCGGAGCTTTACTACAACGACTACAATATGTACCGCCCGGAAAAGGCCGCAACCGCCATCAGGCTGGTCAAGGAGCTGAAGTCCAGGGGACTGCGCATCGACGCCGTGGGATTTCAGGGCCACTACGGGATGGACTACCCGGACTACGGGCAGCTCGAGAAGAATATAGCGGACGTCTATGCCGCCGGGGTGGAAGTTATGTTCACCGAGGTGGATATAACTATCCTCCCTACCGTCACAAGGTCCGCCGACCTCGCCGGCCTCTCTATGGAGGCGATCCGCAAGGACCCGGAACTCTCCAGGAAGTTCGACGCGATGATGGTGCCTTATCCTGACGGCATCCCGGAGGAGAGGATGGCGGAGTGGAATGAGAGGGCGAAGGGGCTCTGGGAAGTATTCCTCCGCCAGAGCGACAAGATCAGCCGTATCAACTGGTGGGGCCTGCAGGACGGCGACAGCTGGAAGAACGAGTACCCTGTACGCATAGAGGGGCGCGAGGAAGCTCCGTTGCTCTTCGACCGCCAGTATAGGCAGAAGCCTGTGGTGGACTGGGTCATCGAGAACGCCGACAAATACTGATCGGGAACGCGCCGCCAAGTACCATAAAGGGGGATGGCTTAAAAGTTTAGCCATCCCCCTTTCGTTTTACTAATCCTCGCAGACCACCGTCTGCGACCTCTTCAAATCATTTGACTTCCTGGCGGAACCAGTCGAAATCGGCCCGGCCGCCCTCACCGGAAGTGGAGAAGCAGTAGAGCGCGGTGCGGTAGCCGGTGAAGTAGTCGAGAGTATAGCGCATCTGCAAGGTGTAGCCGCAGTCGTGCCAGTTCCTGCCGTCTTCCGACCAGCTTGCCGTAGCGGTGTCAGAGGCAGCGGTGTCGCCCTCCTCAGGAGTGAAGGTATAGTTTATCTTCAGATAGAGTTCATCCGAGGACAGACTCCTGCGGTAGACCTCGACATCCTTCTCTCCGGGAGTATTGGTCCTCAGCACCACATCCCTGCCCCCGTCGGCGTTGACTTCCGCTCCGAGAGCGAAATTGTGGCTCTGGAAAGCGCAGATGCCTGCCCGGTCGAAAGGCTTGAGGGCGGATATGTCAAGCTTCACCGCGGACTCGCACTTCGGGCCGACCGTCCTCTGGGTGAGGGAATTGCGTGCGGAGGCGATACCCTCCACGGGATCTCCGGCATAGAGCCTCATCCAACCCGGACGCTCGGAGAGCGACCAGCGGGCATCGTCCGGCTTGTGGTTCCACTGCCACACGAGCGCAAGCCCGGCGGAATCGAAATCGTCTGAAGCCCAGACATAATCCTCTCCGCTCGCCGGGAGATTGACGCGTACCGTCTTCATCGGTACCGTGTCGTCGCCCATAATCGGCCAGCCGTCGACCCAATTGACGGGCTGGATGGTCGGGATGCGGCCCACGGCCCCGTGGTCCTGGAACATAATGGCATACCAGTCTCCGTCCGGAGTATCGACGATAGCACCCTGCGCCACGCCGTCCGCACGCCCGTCGAACTTACCCTTGAGCACAATCTTGGACTCATACGGCCCGAAGAGATCCCGGCTGCGCCAGCAGGTCTCCGTGCGCACGTCGCCGCGCGGCCAGTCGATTTCGAGAATGTAGTACCAGTCTCCGATATGGTAGAAGTGCGCCCCCTCCGCACGGAGCATATAGCCCTCACGAGGGGCCTGGAGCAGCATACGGTCCACCCCGCCCTCCTTGATGGCCGAGCCGTCGGGTTCAAGCTCGGTGAGACGGAGGTCGCCGTTGCCCCAGAGCACATAGAGATGTCCGTCCTCGAAGAGCATCGACGCGTCGTGCATAGGGCGGTCGATCACGGAGCGGGTCCAAGGGCCGTTCTCTATGTCCTCGGTCCTGTAGATATAGGTCTTGCGCTGGTCGTTGGCGATGAAGAGAGCATACCAGACGCCGTCCACATAACGGAGCGAAGTCGCCCACTGGCTCTTGCCGTAGGCGTTCGCGCCGCCGCGGAGATTGTACACGTCGTCGTCTTCGAGGCAGTCGTAGATATAGCTGACTATCCTCCAGTGCACGAGGTCCCTGGAATGCATTATCGGAGCCCCGGGGCAGAAATACATAGTCGTGCTGACCATATAGTAGTCTTCCCCGACCCTGACCACGTCATTATCGGGTATATCGGTGTAGGTCAACGGATTGACGGCAATCTGACTGCCGCCGCCGTCCTTGCATCCGGTCAGAGCCAGAGAGGCGGCAAGAGCAAAAGCGACAATAATCCCGCGTGTCTGCATAAGCGTACTTCTATCTGATTGCATAAAGTCCTATGGTAGTGCCGGTGAAGCCGCCCGCCTCCGCGGTGGAGAGGTGTTCCGCCGGGACCTTGTCGGCAAGAAGTGTCCAGTCCTTGCCGTCCGGAGCATAGCAGAACGCGAAGTCAAGCCCGTCCGAAGTGACTTTGAGGTCAATGAAGCGGCAGTTACCGACAGCCTGCGAGGCGAGAGTCCGGCTCTGATGTCCGGAAGACTCGAGGGCGACGGTCCTCGCCCCCTCAACGCCCTGCAGCTTGAGAAAATACTGATGGTTCTCGTCCTTGAAGACAAGCATACCGGCAGCCTCGCCCTCCGCCGACGGGTTGAAATACATCCTTGCGGAAGCGCTGAACTTGTGGTGCTGCAGTCTGCGCAGCACCAGGGCCGGCGTGCAGAACTGCGTAGCCCTTTGCGGCGAGCAGAGCAGTTCCAGACGGCCTCCGGCGAGCCTGTAGAGCCCGTCAGCAGGTCCGCGAAGAGTCATCCAGTCGTCCGAGAGCTTCGAGCCCGCAAACTCGTCGCGCACGGAGAAGTTGCCGAAAGTCACCTTGTCCGAGCGCTTCGCACCCTCGTGGCGCACCATCATAGGCACGGTCTCGTCGCCGCGGGTGATGACAGGGAAACCGTCCTCGCTCCAGCGCACCGGCAACATAAAGGTTTCCCGGCCCAGATTCTCGAACGCTCCGTCGATGGGGCGGCAGGCCAGGAACACGGCCCACCAGTCCCCCTCCGGGGTCTGCACGAGGTCGGCGTGGCCGGCGCAGGTGACAGGATTCGGCCTGTCGGCGCGAAGATGCCGCTGGGTGAGGATAGGGTTGCGGTTCCAAGGCTTGTATCCACCCATAGGAGAGTCGCTGCTGAAGATGACCTCGGAGTGCATATCGCCGGTGCCTCCCTCGGCGGCCATCAGGTAATAGCGCCCGCCTATCTTATAGAGATGCGGCCCCTCAATCCATATTGGCTTGTCCTCGGGCCGTACACCCTTGTTGATGATGACCTTCCTCTCCCCCACCGTGCAGTCGCGCTCCACATCGTACTCCACGATGCGGATGGTCCTGTGCCCGCTGTACTCCGGCTTCCCGTCAGGCGCATCGTCATTGTTGACTATGTATGCCCTGCCGTCGTCGTCGAAGAAGAGCGACGGGTCTATGCCCTGCACCGCGGGCAGCATTATCGGATCGGACCACTCCCCGAGCGGGTCCTTGGCCTTGACGATGAAGTTGCCCGCCCCGACATTGGTGGTGATCATATAATACGTCCCGTTATGGGGGTTGTATTTGATGTCAGGGGCGAAGATGCCGCCGCTGACGTGCTGTCTGTCCAGGTTGACGAGCTGCGAAGGGCGCGAGAGCACATAGCCCTTCTGCTCCCAGTTCAACAGGTCGGTGCTGTGGAAGATGGGGACCCCGGGGAAATAGGAGAAAGTGGAAGTCACCAGGTAGTAGTCCCCCTTGCCGTTGGTGCATATGCTCGGGTCGGAATACCAGCCCGGGAGAAGAGGATTGTAGGCATAGTCCTCCCCCGGCAGAGGATTCTCGACATAGAAGTCGTCCTCCCCCCGATAGTCGAACCATTCGAAGGCCGCAGACCCGTCAGGGACCTTGACCGAGCAGGCTGCAAGGCCGAAGACAGCCGAGAGCAGAAATAATTTTTTCATCGAAGACATCATTTGAATTCTATCCAGTCCAGCTCGACTCCGCCCCCGACCGAAAGAGTAGCCGTAATCGACTGCACACCGGTCACTTCCGAGCCGAGAGGAGCACTTATTTCAACCCATTTGCTTGATACGGGAAGTTTTACGCTTGCAAAAACCGGGCCTTCGCCAATGCTGAAATCGAGCGTCCCCTTGGCGGCGGAGCGCACGCGCAGCCTGACCTCCGCAGGGGACTGAGCCCCGAAATCGATGTCGTTGTACTTCACCCACACTCCAGGACGCCCGAGGCTGACATACCATCCCTCGAAAGCGTTGTCCGGATTGAGGAAGTCAATGCCGGTGCCGACCGGGCAGATGGAGCTGTAGCGGTCGATCTGAACCCTGCTGCGGGCAGGCGTGACGCCCACACCGCGGAGCGTAGGGGTGACAGGCTGTATGGTGCCGTCAGCGTTGAATATCACCTTGTCTATGCGGGCGGAGCGGTTCTTGTCGAACTGCGGCGAGTAGTCGTTGTGGTGGTAGAACAGATACCACTGCCCCTCGTACTCCACCAGAGAATGATGGTTGGTCCAGCAGCCGTCGGCGTGCTGTTCCATTATCAGGCCCTTGAACTCGAACGGCCCGAGCGGGCTGTCTCCCATCGCGTAGGCGAGAGTCTCCGTCTTGTCCTGCACCCAAGGATAGGTCAGATAGTACTTGCCGTCCTTCTTGAATGCGAACGGCCCCTCCTTGAACCCCGCCGGGAGATTCTCGTCCAGCCTTAGCGGCGCACCGTCGAGTTCCGTCATATTGTCCTTGAGCTTCGCGACCTGCAGGCCCATCCCGGACCAATAGAGGTAGGCCGAACCGTCGGTGTCGACAAGCACGCAAGGGTCGATGCCCATCACGCCCGCAATCTGCTGCGCCTCAGGGATGAAAGGTCCGCCTGGAGAGCTCGCTACCGCGACTCCGACATTGAACCCGCGTCCCTCCTTCGGTGCGTCAGGGAAGTAGAAATAATATTTGCCGTCCTTATAGACGCAGTCCGGCGCCCACATCGAGTAGCCGTCAGGCTTGCCCCAAGGGACATTCTCCTGGCTGAGTATGAGGCCGTGGTCGGTCCAGTCCGTAAGGTTCTCGGAAGAGAAGCAATGGTAGTCCGCCATACAGAACCACCTGCGCTCCGGCTCGACCGGGCTTATGATGTCGTGGGACGGGTAGAGATATATCCTGCCCTCGAAGACGCGTGCCGTCGGGTCTGCCGCGAACTGGTCGCGGATGATCGGGTTCTGCGCCGCGGCGGCAGCGCAGAGGAGCAGAGCCGCCGCTGCTGATGATATCAATGCGCTGCGCATACTACTTGAAGAGATGAGGGATGAACTCGTTGAGGCATCTTCTCCAGGTGAGCCACTCGTGGTGAGTGCCCGGAGACTCGTAGTATTCGACATTGATGCCGATCTTGCCGAGATTGTCGGTGATGGTCTTCGTGCCGAAATTCTCCTCGGAGCCTATGCCCATAAAGAGATACTTCACCTGCTTGTTGAACGCGGCGCTGTCTGCGAATACTCCGTTGTAGATGGTCTTGTAGTCGGTGTCCGGGCCTACGAAGATGGCTCCGCTGAAGCCGCCTATATAGGCGAATTTGTCGAGGTTGGCAAGGGTGATGTCGAAGGTCTCCTTGCCTCCCCAGGAAAGCCCAGCCATCGCACGGCTGAGCCTGTCGGTCCTGACGCGGAAAGTCTTCTCGACATAAGGGATGATCTCGTCGAGGAGTATCTTGCCGAACAGCGCCCCGAACTGGTCGCGGGTCTCTCCCTTGCGGCCTCCGAAGATGTAGCCGCAGTTGCCGTAGTCCATCACCACTATCATCGGCACGCACCTGCCGGCTGCGATGTTGTTGTCGAGGATGTTGGCCATCCTGCCCTGCTGGTGCCAGCCTCTCTCGTCCTCGCCCATACCGTGCTGGAGGTAGAGGACAGGGTACTTGGCGTTCTTCTTCACTTCATATTCAGCCGGGGTATAGACGAAGCAGCGGCGCATAGCCTGCTCGATCTCCGACCAGTACTGGCACTCGCGCACCTGTCCGTGAGGGATGTTGCGGTCGTAGGTATAGTAGGCTGCGGCTTCCGGAGACTCCGGGATCTCTATGCCGCTCGCCATCACGCCGCAGCCGTAGAACGACTCGCTGCAGGGATCGGCGACGGACACTCCGTCGACTATGAGGAAATAGTAGTGGAATCCCGCCACGAGGGGGTCGGTCGTCACGGACCATACTCCCTCGGCATCGCGGGACATAGGGTATTTCTTGCCGCAGATGTCCACCTGGAGTTCGTAGGCCTTGGGAGCCTTGAACTGGAATGTAGCCCTGCCCTGCGCGTCCACCTGAGGGTACTCGCGCCCCTTGATGTTGGTGGAAGCCGGACTCTGGGCGCCGAGGCCCAGCGATGCCGCCGCAAGCAGCGCGGCGAGAGAAGTGATAACTCTGTGTATCATATCGTAAATCTACAATTATTTAAAAAATTTCTGAAGTGTTTCGATGAGGTAGGTCCTCGCATTCATCCAGGTATGGCCGCCCTCAGTGGTCATCCCCTCGTGGCGTATGCCCCTGGAGTCGAAGAACTCCCGGTTGCGGACCACGTCGCCGTAGAGGAAATCGGAGCTGCCCACCCCGATCCAGACGAGCTTCATCCTGTCGTTGAGAGGCGAAGGGGAGCTGACCAGATCAGGGAAATACGCGTCCATCACCTGCGGGGTGAGGTAGGCGCTGTAGCCTGCAACCCAGGCGAATTTGTCGATATTCTTCATCGCGGCGAATAGGGACTGTCCGCCGCCTCGGGAGAAGCCTGCGATGGCGCGGCTCTCGCGCTTGTTGAGTGTGCGGAAATTGCTCTCCACATAAGGCATTATGCACTTGGTGAGTTCATCGGAGAAAGTGCCGTA
The DNA here is from genome assembly GCA_963643555.1 of Acetatifactor sp. Classification (GTDB taxonomy): domain Bacteria; phylum Bacteroidota; class Bacteroidia; order Bacteroidales; family UBA932; genus Cryptobacteroides. The sequence goes on along the minus strand of CAVILJ010000005.1, from coordinate 13,372 downwards.
CATCTCCGCCGCCTGCATCGACGACGGCATCGGGGTGCCGTTCATCATATTGCCGTAAGGCATCACGACTATCATCTCCTTCGCCTTGCCCTCGGCGATGAGGTTGTCAAGGATAAGGTTGAGTTTGCCTACCTTCAGCCAGGTCTCCTCGGTGTCGGTGGTGCCGCTGACCAGATAGAAGACCGGATATTTCTTGCCGCCCTTGTCGTAGCCCGCCGGGGTATAGACGAGCAGAGGGCGGTCGAGTCCCAGCACGCCGGACCTGTAGGTGCAGTACGCGACCCTGCCGTGAGGCACGTCGCGAGTCATATAGAGAGGCTGCTCGGGCTGCTGCGGCTTCGTGTCGGAGCCAGGCACAGGCATCTCCGGCCAGGCCGGCATCTCAAGCAGGCTGGCCTTGAAGTTCTCGTTAGGGAAAGTGTCCTTGTTGAGCGGGTCGGAGACGGCGACTCCGTCAACGATGAAATTGTATGGATAGAGGTCAGGCTTGTCGATTTCGACCGCCGCATACCACACCCCGTCCATATTGCGCTCCATCGGGATATTGCGCTCAAGAAACTGTCCGGAGAGTTCCACGCGGGAGGCGGAAGGATTGTTGTAGACGAATGTCACCTCCCTGCGCATAGGGTTGATCAGAGGCGAGGCAAGCTTCCTGCCCGCGAGAGCCGGCCTGACGTCGTAGCCGAGGAACGGTAGCATCACCATAGCGTAGCGGCGGCCCAGATTGCGGTAGCCCTCGGCGCTGAAATGCAGGAAGTCCGACTTGCACGGAAGTCCCGAAGAAGAGACTATATGCGCGGTGGGGATGGTGCGCGGCAGAGCGTCGATCTGGGCGTTTGCGCCCCGGCAGATGCCGCCGCTGTCGCCGTTGACGACCTCGCCGGCGAGCAGAGGCACTCTCTCGGCCTTGAGTCCGAGGTCGGAAAGAAGCATTTCATAGACGGTTTTGACCTTGGAGGCCCACTCCGGGTCGCCGGTATTGGATTCGCCCTGATGCAGAAGTATGCCGGAGATCACGCCGTCTTTCTGCGCGAGACGCGCCATCTCGACGAGGCGGTCGTAAGGGCGATTGCCGTAGCACTCGAGCATACGCTTCATCCAGTCGGGGGCCACATCGCGTGCGTAGGCTTCCTGATTGTCCTTTATGAAGCCCTCTATCCTGATGCCGCCGATGGCGACATTGATGATGCCGACGCGGTGGTCGTCAGGCAGATATTCGAGCAGGGTGCGCCCGAAATAGTCCGCCGGGGTAAGGCCGTTGCGGTAGCGGCAGAGAGGAGGAAGCGCCCTGTACCACTGCCCCTTGACGCGGCTGCCGTCCTCGAAGTCATATGTGGCCATAGCCAGGCAGCGTTCACTCACTCCGACGGAGTCCCGGGCCTCGGGTCTGGCCGCCCCTTCCATATTGGACTGTCCGAGACAGAGGAATATATGGAAATTCGGATCCTGTGCGTTCAGGCCGCAGGCGATGCACAATGTTGCAAAAAACAGAATAAGACGCTTCATAACAATACTTTAGATTTATTGAAAGGGAGGGGCGCACCTTCAGGGAACGCCCTTCCCTCTGTACTTGGATCACTATTCTGAATCGGATGCCGACGCCCATCCCAGCACGTCCTTGAGATTCGGGTTCGCAACCTTGAAGTCGAGCGGGAACGGCAGGTACTCGTGCTTGCCGACGACGAAGTTCTCGTAGCTGGCCTCGCTGTACTTGGTGAAGAGCTTGTGCTCCTTGCCGTATCCTGCGGTCCCCTCGATGAAGTACTCGTCGTAGAGCGAAGGCACCATATATTTGCCGTCGCGGAAGAGTTCGGACTTGTTGAATATGGTATTCAGGTCGACCTTGCCCTGCTTGCTCCAGCGGACCAGATCGTGGAAGCGGCAGCTCTCGAACCACATCTCGTACTGCTTCTCCTCCATCACGTTCTCGAAAGTGAGTTCGGTGCTGATCTTGCCCGAACCGGAGCGCTTCTGCACGTCCTGGAGAGCCTTGAGGCCCTTGTCGGCATCGGAAGAGCCTATGCAGGCCTCGGCGTAGAGGAGAAGCGCCTCGGCGTAGCGCGCTACATTGTAGTTCTTTTGGTTGGAGCCCGCGCCGAAGGTGGTCGTGTTGTCGGACGGATAGGTCCTGCCGCCCGTGAGAATCTTCGGAGGGTTCACGAACACCATATGCTTCCACTCCAGATACGGACCGTGGCTGAAGATACCGTTGGCGGATTTGACGCCGCGGTTAGGGTCGGACTTCTTCTGCTCCGGAGTCCCGTCGTTGAATTCGGAATTCCATTCCATCTCATATAGCCACTCGTCGGCGGTGAGGAAGCAGGCGAGGCGGCGCGGGGAGTTGCCGTCGTGGGCGAGGAACTTCTTGGCGAAAGACTCGGTGATCGCGCCGCCGTTCCACCCCTGGAATCCGGCGTGCACCTGAGGCTCGGAAGCGAGGGCGTCAGTACGCCAGCAGAATACGTTGGCGACCATCCAGCGGCAGCGGAATATGGCCTGCCAGTATTTGCTTTGGAAGAGATTGAGGTCCTCGATGATGTTAGGCTCGAAAATCTTCTCGGAGTTGCCGTCGCCGGAGACGTGGAAGTTTGTCCAGTATTCCTCGGAAGGTATGAGCGCGTAGTCGCCGGAAGCGATGAGCTCGCCGAGATACTTGCGGGCGGTGGCAGGGTCATTGTTGAACATTGCGGCCTTGCCGGCGATGAACTGGGCGAATCCTACGCTCATACGGGCAGTCGCGTCCTTGTCGGTAGTGCCGTTGCGTTTCGGGAGATATCCCGAAGAGATGGCCTTGTCGCACTCCGAAATGACCCACTCGAGTATCTGCTGCTGGCTTTCCGCATTGACAGGAAGCTCATCTGCGTCGAGCAGGCGGTCGAGAAGCGGCGGACGGTTCCAGCCGAGGGCGGTCATAAGATGGAGGTATGCGCGCATCACGCGGGCCTCCGCCACCGCCTGCTTCGTAAACTCGCTGGTGAACTTCGGCTCGGTGCCGTTGCGATTCTCGTTGGTGAAGTTGGAGATGACTAGGTTGGCGTGATAAATCGCATAATAGTAGCGCTGGTACATCTGCTTCAGCGTGACGTTGGAACTGCCGTAGCGGAACTCGTCGAACACGCGGAACTGCTCGTGGTCGCCCGGATTGCCGCCGGCGGCAAGAATATCGTCCGCAGCATAGTTGATGACCACCTGCTCGGGCACGTCGATGCCTTCGGTGGCGGCCACATTGCCCAGATAGTTGGCATACATATCGGCAAGGGCGGCCGTCGCGTCTTCGTCGGACTTATAAAAATCGTCATAACCCACGACACCCTTCTGCGGTATTTCAAGTTTGCTCTCGCAAGATGAGGCCACGAGAGCCAGTCCGCACAATATCGGGATAAATATCTTTTTCATATACTAAGCGATAATTAGAACGTTAAATTGACACCGAGGACGAGTTTCTGCATCGTAGGGTATGAACCCCAGTCGAGACCTGCGCCGGAAGTGTTGTTGGTGGATGCGGTCTCAGGGTCGAGTCCCGGGTACTTGGTGAAGGTGAAGAAGTCATCAAGAGACACATAGAAGCGCAGGTCGCTGATGGCGGCTCTCCGGGTGAGGGAGTTCGGCAGAGTGTAGCCGAGCTGCATCTGCTTGATCCGGAAGTAATCGCCCTTGAACACATTGGCACTCGAAGACCAGAAGTCGTATGAGCCCTCGGTCTTGGACGGATGAGGCAGATATCCGCCGGGATTGCTCTCGGTGCGGGAGTTCTCATAATAATACTTCAAGTTGTTCTTGAAGCCGGTCCTGTGCAGCACGGGGAGGATGGAGTTGCCGGCGACACCCGCTCCGTAGAGAGTGAAGTCGAGGCCCTTCCAGGCAAGGCTGATGTTGATGCCGTAGGTGAGGTCAGGGGTAGTCTTGCCGATGTAGGTCATATCGTCGGAATTGATGGTCTCGTCTCCGTTCAGGTCGCGGAGTTTATAATTGCCGTTCTCATCGATGCCGTCGTAGATATATCCGAGCAGATACCATACCGGATATCCCGGTTCGAATGCCGTCCTGATCACATAGTTGGTGGAGATTGCATCGGAGCCTTCGATACGCGGCACTCCCGCAGGCAGATAAGTGACTTCGTTGTGGAGGGTGGAGAGGTTGGCATTGACGGAGTAGCTGAAGTCGCCGACGCTGTCCTTCCAGCCGAGTTCGAATTCGAGACCCCTGTTGAGGACGCCGCCGCCGTTGATTGTGGTGCTGCTCACGCCGAGCTCAGGAGGAGTGGTGACGGAGATGAGGAGGTCCTTGGTCCTCTTGTCGTAGAAGTCGAAGCCGAAGGTCAGGCGGTCGCCCAGCAGGCGGGCGTCGAGACCGAGGTCGATCTGCTCGGAGGTCTCCCACTTCAGATTAGGGTTAGGAAGCCCCGACGGGGACGATCCGTATACCGTGCCGGTCGTCTCGACTCCGTACTGATACCAGTTGTTGCCGAGGCTGATGGTGGTGGCATATGGATAATTGGTCAATACTCCTATATTGCCGTTCTGTCCCCAGGACGCGCGCAGCTTGAGGAAAGAAAGGATGTTGCGGTCGATGTTGTCCCTGACGAAACTCTCGTTGCTGACGGTCCAGCCTGCGGACACGGACGGGAAGTAACCCCAGCGGTTGCTTGCAGGAAGCTTGGACGAGTCGAAGGCGTCGGCGCGGAAGTTGGCCTGGATGCTGTAGCGGTTGTCGTAGCTGTAGACGAGACGTCCGAAATATGCCAGTGAGGCGGACCTTGAAGGGGCGTTGGAGACGGACTTCGACGCATCGGCCTTGAGGTAGTTGAGATAGCGGAAATTCTCCTCGTATGAAGTGAGGATGTCCTCTCCGCTGCTGCTTGCCGACACGTTGTCGCTGTTGCTCTCGCGGTAGGACATACCGGCCATAATTGAAAAGTCGTGCTTGCCGAACGATTTGGAATAGTTGGCGAAGTTCTCCCACTGATAGTAGTAGCCGTTGTTGGCCGACGCCGAGATGCTGTAGTTCTCTACGCTTCCTCGGGAGCCTATATAATAAGGGGCGGTATAGCTGTGGGAGTTGCTCTGGTAGATGCGGTAGCCCAGCCTTGAGGTGACGGTCAAGCCCTTGACCGGGGTGAAGTTGGCGTAGAGAGTCCCGTTGACATTGATACCGCCGCTGCTGCCGTCGCTGCCGTCACGCTTGGCGAACGGGCTGCCTTCGAGGTCGGAATACTTCGTGTTGGCATACCAGCCGTTGCTGTCGCCGAGGAAACGGTAGTTGCGCGGGGCGGTGCCGGCTTGAACCTTCTCATACATTGTCCTGATGTCGAGGGACATCTCGTCCACGCTCGTCCAATAGACCGGGGTGAGAGGATCGATCACGAGCATCTGCTCGAAGGAGGATCCGTAGCCGCGCTGCGAGACGCTCTGCGTCGACCACTTCTCCATGGAGGTATTGGCCCCTACGGTCAGCCATTTGAACAGCTGGTAGTCGGCATTGAGCTGAGCCGAAAGCCTCTTGTAGACATCCTTGTCGCCGCGGACAATACCGTTGTTGTAGACATAGTTGAGGGAGGTGAAGAAATGTCCCTTCTTGTTGCCGCCGGACAGGCTGATGGAGTGCTGCTGGCTCCAGGTAGGCTCCGTGTAGGCGCTGATCCAGTCCTGATCGATGACCCCGTCCTTATAATAAGGGTGCGAGTAGTCGTTGTCCTTGATTTTGTTGTTCACCCATTCCTCTCCGTTCTTGAGGGAGAGATAGTCGATCAGTTCCGCACGGTTCATCACCGGCCTGCGGTTGAACGTCTGGAGGGTTGCCTTGGCGGTATAGGATACCGTTGACTTCCCTTCCATACCGCTCTTGGTGGTCACGAGTACGACACCGTTGCCTGCCTCGGCACCGTAGATGGCTGCGGAAGCCGCATCCTTGAGGACCTCGATGGACTCGATCATCGAAGGATCAAGATACTGGATGCTGCTCACCTGAAGCCCGTCGACGATGTAGAGAGGCGAGATGTTGCCGGAGTTGGACGAATAGCCGCGCACGCGGATGGTCGAACCGGAGCCCGGAGCGCCGTCATTGATGACGTGCACGCCCGCAGCCTTGCCCTGAAGTGCGGCTGCGGCATCGGAGGTCGAGCGGTTCATAAGGTCAGCGGACTTGACGGAGGCCACCGAACCCGTAAGGTCACTCTTCTTCTGCACGCCGTATCCGATCACGACCGTCTCCTCGAGGAGCTGCGAATCCTCAGCGAGGACGAAGTTGAAAGCGGATTTTGTGCCGACCGCAACGGTCTGGGACACATAGCCGATGCAGGAGACCTCAATCCTGGCCCCTTCCGGCACGGAGAGAGCGAACTTGCCGTCGTTGTCGGTCATCGCTCCGGTGGAGCTCTGTCCCACGACCACCACGGCCGCGCCGATTACCGGCAAGCCCTGCTCGTCGAGCACAGTTCCACTTATGGCACGGTTCTGGGCGCCGAGACTGAAGGTGCCCAGAATGATGGCAAACAATATCATAGTGATATGTGTCAGCCGTTTTGATAATAGATTAATCATACTGATGATTATTTGTTGATAATGTATAATGTGGTATTTGTTTACGTAATCCGCCCGACTGCGCATTGCAAAGTTAAATGCAGATTTCACGCGCGCCGCGGGCAGGCGTTACTTTGATTTTTGTCGGAATTTCAAATTTGTAACGCCCGATGCGGTTACGGGAATAAAAGAAAATGTTACGCAAGTCATTATTAAGGCAAGCCGAAAAATGTTAAATTTGCGTCAAACATTATAACCAAACCAATCGGATATGGCAAAACAATACTTTCCTCAGATCGGCAAGATACCGTTCGAGGGTACGGAGAGCAAGAATCCTCTCGCTTTCCATTACTATGACGCAGAAAAGGTAGTCCTCGGCAAGAAGATGAAGGACTGGCTGAAGTTCGCTATGGCGTGGTGGCACACGCTCGGCCAGGCGAGCAGCGACCAGTTCGGCGGACAGACCCGCAGCTATGAGTGGGACAAGGCGTCCGACGCTCTCCAGAGGGCGAAGGACAAGATGGACGCCGGCTTCGAGATTATGGACAAGCTCGGCATCGAGTACTTCTGCTTCCACGACGTGGACCTCATCGATGAGGGCGCTACCATCGAGGAGTATGAAGCCAGGATGAAAGCGATTACCGACTACGCGCTCGAGAAGATGGACGGCACTGACATCAAGCTCCTCTGGGGCACCGCCAACGTGTTCGGCAACAAGCGCTATATGAACGGCGCAGCCACCAACCCGGACTTCGACGTCGTGGCGAGGGCTGCCGTCCAGATCAAGAACGCGATCGACGCCACCATCAAGCTCGGCGGCACCAACTACGTGTTCTGGGGAGGACGCGAGGGATATATGAGCCTGCTCAACACCCAGATGCAGCGCGAGAAGGACCACCTCGCGAATATGCTCAAGGCCGCGCGCGACTACGCCCGCGCCAAGGGATTCAAGGGCACGTTCCTCATCGAGCCTAAGCCGATGGAGCCGAGCAAGCACCAGTACGACGTGGACACCGAGACCGTCATAGGATTTCTCCGCGCCAACGGCCTCGACAAGGACTTCAAGGTCAACATCGAGGTCAACCACGCGACCCTCGCGGGCCACACCTTCGAGCACGAGCTTGCAGTGGCCGTCGACAACGGGATGCTCGGGTCGATCGACGCCAACCGCGGCGACGCCCAGAACGGCTGGGACACCGACCAGTTCCCTATCGACAATTTCGAGCTCACCCAGGCGATGCTCCAGATCATCCGCAACGGCGGTCTCGGCAACGGCGGGTCCAACTTCGACGCGAAGCTTCGCCGCAACTCCACCGACCCTGAGGACATCTTCATCGCCCACATCTCCGGAATGGACGCTATGGCGCGCGCGCTGCTGAACGCCGCGGCCATCATCGAGGAGTCACCTCTCCCTGCTATGCTCAAGGAGCGCTACGCCTCATTCGACTCCGGAGAAGGCAAGGCTTTCGAAGAAGGCAGGCTCAGCCTCGAACAGCTCGTGGACTACGCCAGGAAGAACGGCGAGCCTAAGCAGACCAGCGGAAAGCAGGAGCTCTACGAGACTATCGTCAGTCTGTACTGCAAGTAGTCTGACTGTTCATATACTCCCGGGGCGAGACCCCGTAGAGTTTTCTGAATGCAGTGGCGAAGTTGGCCGGATTCTCGAATCCCACGAGAGCGGCGACTTCGCCAATTGATTGTTTGCCCTCCGACAGCAGCTTCGCAGCCTGCGCGAGGCGGGTGTTGCGGATGAAGTCGCTGGTGGTCTGGTTGGTGAGTTCCTTGAGCTTGCGGTGCAGATGCACGCGGCTGATGCCGACCTGCCGGGCAAGCATCTCGATGGTCAGCTCCGGATTGCCCATATTCTCGTTCAGCACGCGCATAATCCTCTCCATCAGCTTGTCGTCCGGAGTGCGTATCTCCGGCTTGTCCAGCTTGTCGCCGTGGTCCTGCTGCCCTGCGAAGTTGTTGCGCAGCATACGGCGGCTCTTCACCAGATTGAGCACAGTGGCACGGAGCAGCTCTATGTTGAACGGCTTGGAGATGTAGGCGTCGGCGCCCGACCGGAGACCGGCGATATTGTCTTCGTCCTTGGACTTGCCGGTGAGCATCACGAACGGGATGTGGTTGAGGTTGATGTTCTGACGTATCCTGTCGCAGAGCGTGATACCGTCCATAACAGGCATCACCACGTCGCTGACGATGATGTCCGGACGGCTCTCGAACACGCTGTCGAGGGCCTCCTTGCCGTTGGCGCACTCTATGATGTGGAAGTCCTGCGAGAGCTCCTCCGCGAGATAGCCTCGGAGCTCGCTGTCGTCGTCGACCAGCATCAGGCGGTACTTGGTCTTGGGACTCGTGTGCGTGCCGTCCTCGGGGATGGTGATGGCCTCAGGCAGCACTGCCTCCGCCGCAGACGCCGTCGCTGCCCGACGCGGCTCCGTCTCCGCCGGGGCGATCCGGTCGTCCGTCAGGTGCTCCCGGCCAAGAGGCAGAGTCACCATAAAGCGGGCTCCTGCGCCGTCAGGATTGTTCTCCGCGTGGACTTCACCGAAGTGCAGCTCCACGAGCGAGCGCACGAGGTCCAGCCCGACTCCGGTTCCTCCCTTGTAGACGCTCTGCCCTCCCCTCGCCTGGTAGAAGCGCTTGAAGATGTTCTCGAGCTCCTCCGGGTCGATGCCTATGCCGTTGTCGATGACGGATATCCGGGCATAGTCTTTCCCCTCGCGATTGAGTGTCTCCAGCAGTATCTTGACTTTACCGTTGACGGGGGTGAACTTGAACGCGTTGGAAAGCAGGTTGATGATGACCTTGTCGAGGTTGGCAGGGTCGAACCAGAGCTTCAGGCTGTCCAGACCGGGATGGGAGAAGGAGAGCGCGATGTTCTTCTGCGAGAACTGCTCCGACATCGTCTCCACTATGCCCGAGATGAACGGCACGATGTCGTTCTCGGAGAAGTGCAGCTTGAGGCCTCCCTTGTCTATCTTGCGCACATCCAGCAGCTGGTTCATCAGCTGCAGCATCTTCTCCGTGTTGCGGTACATTATCCGGTAGTTGCGCTGCCTCTCCTCCGGACTGCCCTCGGAGGTCATCAGCTTACGCAACGGATTGATTATCAAAGATAGAGGGTTCTTGAGCTCGTGGGAGATATTGACGAAGAACTGAAGCTTCGCCTCGTTGATGCGGTCGGATATCGCATATTCCTTGAGCTTCTGCTTGGAGCGGTAGTGCGCAAACAGCCAGAGCCCGACAGCGGCGCAGAGGATTAGCCCGAGCAGGACATATAGGGTCTTCGCGAGCGGAGTCGCCCAGATGGGCGGATGGATGTTGATGCCGAGCGAGATGACATCCGACTCCACAAACCCGTCTTTAGCCTTGAGATACAGCCTGTGCTCCCCTACCGGCAGACTGCTGAACGACAGTCTCGTGCCGCCCGGAGGCAGGGTCGTCCAGTCCTCCCTGTCCATCCTGTACATATAGCGCAGCCGCTCCGGGGCCCCTTTCTCCACTGTGGCGAAGAGCAGGGTGAACGCGTTGTCGACGTGCGAGAGATCTATCCGGTCGGCGTTGTAGATGGCCGAATTGACTATCTGCCACTTCCCGGACTTCATCCCCCTGGTGACGGAGCGGTTGTGCAGATACATATCGGTGATCCTCACCGTCCACTTCTTGAGCGGGGATATTATTTCGGAAGGTCGGAAGCTCGTAAGTCCGGAGATGCCCCCGAACCAGAGCGTGCCGTCGGAGTCCTGCCAGGAGGCGTTGCGGGTGAACTCGTTGCCCTGGATGCCGTCCTCGGTATAGAAAGTGATCTGCACCTTGTAGTCCGGCCCCAGACGGCAGAGGCCGTTGCCCGTGCCGAGCCAGATGAGGCCGTCGGAGTCCTGACGGACCGAGTAGACGGTGTTCGTGGGCAGGCCGTCCCGGACCGAGTAGCGGCTGATGCTGCCGTCGGACCTCCAGACCATCAGACCGTTGTCGCAGCCGAATGCTATGCTTCCGTCATTCTGGCGGTTGACGGTGTGGACTATGTTGTCGGAAGTGATGCTCTTGAATACTGTGCCGCCGTCCAGCTTGAGTCTGCACGCGCCGTCGTACGTGCCCATAAAAAGGCTGCCGTCCGCCCATATCATACTGGTGATGTAGAGGGGCACTTCAGTCAACACCTGCGAGAGGTCGGTGAAACTGCGGGTCTTCAGGTCGTAGCACAGCAGGCCGGAACCCATCGTGGCTATCCACACTCTACCGTTGTCATCCTCGGCGAAAGCGGTGACGTGCTTGGAGATGGTGCGGCGCAGGCTGCTGAAATCCAAAGATCTGCATCTGCCGGTCCTGCGGTCGAGTATCCCCACGGAGCTGTCGAACGAGGAGAGCCAGAGCTTGCCCGACGAATCCTCGAACAGCCCGGACACCGTAGCCGGCACGGAGCTGCCTGTCCCGTCGTAGGAGAAATGCAGCACGCTGCGCCCGTCCGGCGACAGTCCGTAGAGACCGTCATTGTCAGTGCCGACCCACATAGTCCCGTCCGAGGTGCGGCAGAGGGCGCTGACGGCGCAGGAGCCTATCTTGTCGTTGATATAGGAGCGATAGCCGTAATAGTTGAAGTTGTTGCGCCTGAACGGCACCACGATCACCCCTTTCTGATATATGCCCAGCCAGAGATTGCCCTCCCTGTCCCGGGTTATGCTGTGGACCTTGAGCCGGTCCAGGTCGTATCTGCCGTCCATCTCGCTGAAGCTGCTGAAAGCGCCCGTCGCGATATTGTAGACCTTGACCCCTGAACCATCAGTGCCGATGAGCAGCGAGCCCCCGCCGAGCGGCACTATGCATCTGGGCGAGAAGGAATCGACCCCCGGATAGGGGATAGTGACGAAGTCGTTCTTCGCCCTGTCGAAGCGCAGAAGCCCCCTGTTGGTGGCCACGATGTAGATTTCCTTGTCAGCGCCTATGCACATATCCATCACGTTGTAGCCGGTGCCGTCGAGATAAGAGCTCGTGACGCCGTCCGTCCCGATCTTATAGACGGCACGCCTCGCCTTGACAATCCAGACATTACGCTCACCGTCCTCGACCGCGAACGAGGAGTAGTTCATCGAGGAGGAGAACCCGAGCGGCACGAGACTCGGAGTCGCCCCCTGCACATAGATATAAGAAGGGCTGTTGCCTATAGCCAGCAGTTCCCCGCCGGAAAGCTCCGTCACGGAGTTGACCTGTCCTGAGGGAGCGCCGCCGCCCTCGAAGAGAGCCGGAGCGGAGAAGCTGTCGGTGTCGCGGTCGTAGAGCTGTACGCCGGAGTGCGAGGCGACGAACAGATGTCCCCTGCTGTCCTCAAAGACGCAGGTGATGTAGTCGCTCCCCAGCGAATGCGGGTCATCGGGGTCGCAGGTGTAGCGGACCATCTTGTTGCCGTCGAAGCGGTTGAGACCGTCCTCGGTGGCAATCCACATCATCGATGCGCTGTCCTCGTAGATCTGTCGTATCAGACTGCTGGACAGGCCGTTTTCGGTGGTATAGAAAGTATAGTCCTGCGCGGAGGCTGCCAGCGGCGCAAGGAGCAGAAGCAGTATATATGAGGCTTTGTTCATCGTGCAAAAGCTTATGCGGAGATTGTCAGACGAAGATACGAATTTTTTGGCTATATTTGAGTTTTATGAAAGAGAACTGGAATGAAGTGCCGGTACTTCTGCTTACCGGATACCTCGGGAGCGGCAAGACGACCCTGGTCAACCGCATCCTCTCCAACAGACGGGGCATCAAGTTCGCCGTCATAGTCAACGACCTCGGAGAAATCAACATAGACGCGTCCCTCATCGAGAAAGGGGGCGTGGTGGGCAAGACGGACGAAAGTCTCGTCGCCCTCCAGAACGGCTGCATCTGCTGCACGCTCAAGATGGACCTCGTGGAGCAGATATGCCAGATTACCCGCACGGGCAAGTTCGACTACATAGTGATCGAGGCCAGCGGCATCTGCGAACCCGCTCCGATAGCGCAGACCATCTGCTCCATCCCGACTCTCGGCGGAGAGTATTCGCAGGGCCCGCTGCCTCGTCTGGACTGCATCGTGACCGTGGTGGACGCGCTGAGGATGCAGACCGAGTTCAACTGCGGCGACACCCTGCCGCTGCGCAACTTCGGAGAGGACGACCTGGAGAGTCTGGTAATCCAGCAGATCGAATTCTGCAACATCATCCTGCTCAACAAGGCCTCCGAAGTCAGGAGGGAGGAGCTCGGCAGGATGCGGAGCATCATCCGCCAGCTTCAGCCCAAGGCGGAGATCATCGAGTGCGACTTCTGCGACGTGGAGCTGGACAAATTACTGCACACCAATATGTTCGACTTCGACAGCGTGGCCACCTCTGCAGCCTGGATTTCCGAAATCGAGGGCCCGGGGCACGAGGAGCTGCACGACGAGGAGGAGGGCGAAGCCGAGGAATACGGCATCTCGACCTTTGCATATTACCGCCGTCCGGCATTCGACCTCAACAAGTTCGACGCCTATGTGGCGAAGCGCTGGCCCAAGTCGGTCATCCGCGCCAAGGGCATCTGCTACTTCAGCGACGAGCCGGACAAATGCTATCTCTTCGAGCAGTCCGGAGTCCAGAAGTCCATCAAGGATGCCGGGCTGTGGTTCGCCACGATGAGCCGCGAGGAACTGATGGATATGATGCTGCGCGACCCGAATCTCGCCCGCGACTGGGACCCGGTCTACGGCGACAGGATGCAGAAGATAGTCTTCATCGGGCAGCATATGGACAAGGAAGCCATCACGAAGGACCTCGACGGCTGCCTGAAAGATTAAAAAGTCCCGCAGGGACCGCGACGTAGGAGCGAAATACCCCTGTAGGGGTCGCAGA
>CAVILJ010000004.1:0-54655 GCA_963643555.1 Acetatifactor sp. | reverse complement strand
TGGCGGCCAGTGCCACGTCCGCCTTAAACTTCGCGGTGTACTTTTTTCGTTCCTGCTTCATAACGAGCTAAAGTTAAACTTTTTTTTTCTGTTTCACCTTAGCCACTGGTTCGAAAAAGTCAGAGTATTATAGAGAAGCGCCCTGATTTCCCTGTCGCGGGTCTTTATTGAGTTGAGATCATAGCAGACCTGCACCAGCTCCTGCACGGAGACCCCTTTCTTTAAGACGAAATCAACTTCGCGGTCATTGCGTGAGCGGTAATAGAAGAGTTCGTATTTCCGAGGGTCATATCCCCGTTTGAGAAGTTCGAGAAATACCAGATTTTCAAGAAGTCTCCCTGCATTGCGGGAAAACTCGAAAGCACGTGCAAGGATGAATCCGTTGTCGATTACATATATCTTGCGATCTGCTTTCATCATCAGCTTCAACTTGCCGCTGAAACGCGGAAGGTACTGGAACAGGTAGGTGTTCTGGAGATATCCGCAGAATTTCTGGACACTTACCGCGCTGCCGAGTCCGAGTTCCTTGGAGAGCGAAGTGGCAGAAAAAGGGTTGGTGAAGTTGGCGAGCAGCCAGTCGGCCACGGAATACAGGTCGTCCACTTTCCTGACCTTGTACCTCTTGACTATGTCCTTGACTATTATTGAGTCGTAGAGGGCGGAAAGATACCCTGTGACAACGGCTGGAGAAGCTATCGTCTCCGGATAACCGCCGTAGGTGGAGAAGTCTTCGAGCGCGGAGTTTATCCGGGATATTTCTGCCGGCGTTACCGCCTCCCCGCTCAGCTGCTTGTATTCAAGATACTCCTTTGCCGAAAACGGGTATAGTCTGATCTCCAGATACCTGCCGGTAAGAACCGAGGCAAGGTCATCGGAGAGAAGCTTGGCATTGGATCCTGTTATGACCATATTCACACCTCTGCGGTATAGTTTCTCGACCCAGACGCTCCAGCCGTCGAGATTCTGTATTTCGTCCAGCAGAAGGAATTCGTAGTCACGATATACTTCAGAAAGAGCTTGATCCACCGCATCTTCATCGAAGCGCTCGATAAGTCTGGAGTCATCGAAGTTAAGATAAGCGAATCGTTTTCCTTTTAGAATGTGAAGAGCAAGCATTGACTTGCCGGCCCTGCGGGGACCGGTTATCAGCTTTATCGGTTTGGACTTCAGGTAAGCCTCGGCCCGAGCCTCCGCGTCACGCACCTGATATGGAAGGTTGAGCAAATCATCCCTCTCCTTTTTCTGCTGAAGAACCACCGTTTTCATACATTATTCTTTCTGTACTGTGCAAAAATAGCATTTTTTATACAGTACAGCAAAGATTCTGAATAAAAAAGAGCCTGGCCGCAGCACTGCGCGGTCAGGCTCTTTTGATTGACGTTCGGAGCCTTATTATTTTCTCGTCTTCCGGCGGCCGCCTTTGCGGCGGGACTTGTCAAGCTTCGAGGAGATTACGGCGATTGCCGCGCCCAGAAGGAAGGTCGAGATGACGATGAGCGTCATATTGCTGGCGTTGTCGCCCTTGACGCGGGACCACATAGCGATGAGCGGCTCGGTTCTCTCGCCCCAGTCGTGCTCCATAGTGCTGCGCGAGATCGTCTCGGTGTCAGGATAAAGTACCGGATCTGCGCAGACAGCGGTGGCCTCCTCTCCGAAGAAGTAGCTCAGATCCGCAGGCGCATACTCCTCGTCGGAGAACGCCTCCATCAGCTCCGGCGAGCCGAGCACTGAGACATAACCCGTCACCTCCACGTTGCGTATCGCTATGTCCGGACGGCACATATAGTTGATCCAGTATTTCGCGGCCTTGGTGTTGCGGGCATATTTAGGTATCACCCAGCCGTCGAACCACACGGTGAATCCTTCCTTCGGGCAGACATACCTCAGGTCGACGCCGATCTCCTTCGCCTCCTCTATCGCCCATACCGCGTCTCCGCTCCAGGTCAGGTTGACCCAGCCGCGCTCCTGCGTCATCTGCTCCTTGCCGAAGTCCGCCTCCCAGCCCGCGACGAGGTCCTTGACCTGCTTCATATAGTTCTCAACCTGAGCGAGCGACTCGTCGGAAGAGTCGTACATCAGCTCGTCGAGAGTCACCTTGCCCTCCTGCAGGTCTTTCTGCCTCAGATAGATGATAATCTGGGAGAAGACATCTCGCGCGGAGTCCTTGATGAATATCTTGCCGGCGAACTTCGGATTGCGGATCACGTCCCAGGTCGAAGCCTCCTCGTCCGTGACGTATTTCGCGTTGTAGAGTATACCGGTTGTACCCCACATATAGCCCACGGAATAGTCGTTGGCGTTTTTGCCGCTGCCCTCCATCTTGTCAAAGCAGTCGCGGATGTACGGGGCGATGTTGCCGTCGATATAGTTAGGAGTCTCCCCGAAATCCCTGTCTATCGGGATGATGAGGTCATTCTGGAGCATCCTCTCGATGATGTAGTCCGACGGGCAGACCACGTCGAAGTCCTCGTGCCCCTTCTCGATCTTGGAGAGCATAGTCTCGTTGACGTCGAAAGTCTGGTAGATGACCTTGACGTTCTCGCCGGTCTGTTCGCGGTACCAGTCTTCGAAGTCGCCGATCACTTCCTCGTCGATGTAGTCGGACCAGTTGTAAACCTTGAGGATCCGGTCCCTGTCCTCGGAGCAGCCGCAGACGAGCGCGACGGCCGCGATGATAGCCACTAATCTTTTCATTGATTTATGAGTTTTTTGCTGAGCCGTGCCTGACGGAGATTGATGATCACCAGCAGCACGAGAATGATGAGGAATATGAGAGTCATAAGCGGACGCAGCTCAGGGGTCAGACCTCCCTTGCGGGCATCCGTGTAGATATAGGTCGAGAGCGTGTCCAGACCTATGGTGCCCCGGGTGAAGAATGTCACCGCGAAGTCGTCCAGCGACATCGTGAACGCCAGAATGAATCCGGAGACCATCCCCGGCTTGAGTTCGGGCACCATCACCTTGCGGAGCGCCTGGGCCGGAGTAGCCCCGAGGTCGAGAGCGGCCTCGTAGATGTTTGGGTTCATCTGACGGAGCTTCGGCAGCACGCTCAGCACCACGTAAGGGGTGCAGAAGCTGATGTGTGCCAGCACCACGGTCACATAGCCCTGGCTGATGTGCAGGAAGACGAAAAGCAGGAACAGCGACACGCCCGTGATGATGTCCGGATTGATCATCGGGATATTGTTCAGGAAGGTGATTGCCCCCCGCTTCCGTCCAGTGAGATTGTGGATGCCGATGGCCGCCACGGTGCCGAGCAGGGTCGAAATCCCCGCCGCGATCAGAGCGATGAGGAGAGTGTTCTCCACGGCCGAGAGCAGCGAGCCCCCGCCCTGCATCTGTCCGGTGAAGAGGTTGGCATACAGCTTCGTGGAGAAGCCGGTCCAGTTGCCCAGCACCTTGCTCTCCGTGAACGAGAATATCGCGATGAACAGCAGCGGCGCATAGAGCAGCACGAGCAGCAGCCAGATGTAGATTTGGGCGAAGAGTCTTTTCATATTCTTGAAGCGCCCTCCTCAGCGGCCTTGCTGCTGTCGGTGAACAGCGATGATATGCCAATGATTATCAGCATTATAAGAGCCAGGGCAGCTCCGTAGTTCCACATCGAGGAGTTGATGTTCTCCTGGATGATGGTTCCGAAGAGCTTTATCTTGTTGTTGGTGAGGAACTCCGAGATGGCGAAGGTGCTGACGGTCGGCATAAACACCATCAGTATCCCGCTCGTGACGCCCGGCATTGAGAGCGGCACCACCACTTTCCAGAACACCTTCCACGGCGTGGCCCCCAGATCCTGGGCGGCTTCCGCGTACGACTTGTCCATCCTGTTGAGCACGTTGTAGATAGGATAAATCATAAACGGCAGATAGTCGTACACCATACCGAAGAGCAGCGTCCCCTTACCGAGGCTGATGCCGAACATATTGAAGAGCTCCGCAGTGGCGAGCGTACGCATCAGGGCGTTGATCCACATCGGGAGAATGAACAGCACCACCGTCACCGCGCTGCGGTTAAGCTGCTTGTTCGCAAGGATATACGCAGCCGGATAGCCGAGCAGAATGCAGATGAGCGTGTTCTCGATCGCCACCTCTATCGAGAGGGCGAAGGTCCCGATCGCGTCCGAGTCGGAGAAGAACTTCGTGACGTTGGCGAGCGTGAAATGCCCGGAGCTGTCCTGAAACGCGTACACAAGCACGAGCACCAGCGGCAGCAGCACGAAGATTACGAGGAAGATCAGATAAGGGATGCACCAGTTGCTTCTCTTAGTCATCTCGCTTCTCTATCTTGATGTCCTTCGGCGCGAAGTTCACGCCCACGAGGTCTCCCTTGTCCCATATATCATTGGTGTCCACCCAGATATGGTCACCGTCAGCAGTGAGGACGGTGAGATGGTAGTGGTCACCCTTATATAGCAGGAAGTGCACCTCGCCGTCGATCATCCCATCCTCCTGATGGTCCAGCAGTTCCACCTTGTCGAACGCGACGCTGACTTTGACCCTGTCGCCGGACTGAAGACCCGGCTGCGGCCTGCACTCGAACTCTTCTCCGAGGAAGCGCACGTGGCATTCGTCCACCATCTCGCCCTCGAAAGTGTTGCGGAGCCGCTCCTTGTGCATCACCTGGATGTCGCCCGGACGGATCAGAAGCCCCACAGTGGAGCCGACCTCGAACGCGTTGTAGTCCTGGATCATCAGCTCGTAGCCGCTGTCCGTATCCACGAACATCTCGTAGTGCACGCCCTTGAAAGTGCAGGACTTCACCTTGGCGCTGAACTGGGCTCCTTCGAGCTTGTTCATTATGTATATGTCTTCCGGACGGATCACCACGTCCACCGGGACATTCTCCCCGAATCCCTCGTCCACACAGTCGAAACCGTGTCCGACGAACTCCACCTTGCGGTCCGCTATCATCGTGCCGTTCAGGATATTGGACTCTCCGATGAAGTCCGCCACAAAGGCGTTCTGCGGCTCGTTGTAGATGTCCACCGGACTTCCTGTCTGCTGGATCCGGCCCTCGTTCATCACCACTATGGTGTCGGAGAGCGTAAGGGCCTCCTCCTGGTCGTGGGTCACATAGATGAAGGTGATGCCGAGCTTGCTGTGCATCTCCTTGAGCTCGATCTGCATATCCTTGCGCATCTTGAGGTCGAGCGCGGCGAGCGGCTCGTCGAGCAGCAGAATCTTCGGCTGGTTCACGAGAGCCCTCGCGATGGCCACCCTCTGCTGCTGTCCGCCGGAGAGAGTGGAGACGTCGCGGTCTTCGTAGTCGGTCATACTGACCATTTTGAGCACCTTGCGCACCTTCTTGTCGATCTCTTCGGATGGCACTTTCTGGAGCTTCAGACCGAAGGCTATGTTGTCGTAGACATCGAGATGCGGGAAGAGCGCATATCTCTGGAATACAGTATTGAACGGCCTCTTATATGGAGGGATGGACGAGATGTCCTTGCCGTCGAGCATAATAGTGCCCTCGTCCGGCGAGAGGAATCCCGCGATGAGCCTCAGGGTCGTGGTCTTGCCGCAGCCGGACGGGCCGAGCAGGGTCACGAACTCCCCTTTGCGGATGTTGATGCTCACGTTGTCCAGCACCTTCTTCCCGGCGAAGGACTTGCTCACCCCGTTGAGCGAGATGACGGTATTTGATTTGACCATTGCCGCTTAGAAAAGTCTGAAGCTGAAGTTCCAGCGGGCGCCGAGGCTCAGCGTCGCTCCGGACCCGAGTGAATTGTAGGCGAGGAGCGCGTGCAGGCGCAGATCCTGCGAGTCCGCAAGCGGGAAGTATTCCAGTATGCAGCCGGCAGTCCAGTGGTCGGCGTACATCTCGCGGTCGTGTGAAGCAGAATATGAGCCTTTTGCCGAGAGGTTCAGCCTGTCCGAGAACCCGTATGCGAGAGTGGCGGCGAAAGTGCCGCCCTTGCCGAGGACGAACACGTCGTCCGAACCGTAATTGTTGCTCCAGTCGAGAGTGAGCGTGAAGCTGTCGAGGCTGACACGCTGCCCGAGATAGAAGAGATAGTCGTATTTATGGGCCTCATTCCCTATCGCGCTGACGCTCCAGATGTTGGAGAATGCCCCGTACTCCCCTCTCCACATCGCGGAATAGGTCCACAGCCCGCTGGCGAACGGTCTCTCCCCGTATGGAGAGGTGGTCATCTGTGCGCTGAAAGTGCTTTTTTCCGATGGAGTGGTGTAGGCGAGCTTGCCTCCCCACTGATAGCAGGAGAATCCGTAGGCGAACGGAGTCGAGAATGCCGGATAGATGTCCCAGTCCCAGTCGTCGTACTCGAAACCTCCCGTGCTGACCATATCCTTGCCGAGAGTTATAGTCCAGCCCGAGAAACTGAAGTCGGCCTTGAAGTAGTCGAGCCAATTGGTGGAGTCGGAACGCCCAAGTGACTTGTAGGGCCAGAGACAGTCTTCGCTGTCGTACTGCAGCCAGTGATTGGCCACCGTCCAGGAGAAATGCTCGGAAAGCGAGCCTTCGAAAAGAGTGTAAAGTGAAGAATTGCCAAGGTCAAACCCGAGTTCCGAACTCTCGAAACCGTAGACCGGGTTCAGGTCAAGGCGTGGGATGACGCTAACCTCGGCGTGTCTACCGAGGTTGTCAGCCTCTTGCGAGTACGCAAGGAAGCCAAGCAGCAGTGCTGCGACCGATAAAACTGTTTTCTTCATTTCCTACCATAAAAAAGGGTTTGGTGAAACTTGGCCGCAAATATACGGAAAAAATATTGTAGATTTGCTCCCCGAAAACCAATACCTCCAGTAATGTACGATTTCGATGAAATAATTGACCGCCGCGGCACGCGATGCTGCAAGGTCGATACCCTCAAGGACACTTACGGACGCGAGGACCTGACATCCCTCTGGATTGCGGATATGGATTTCCGTACCCCGGACTTCATACTCGACGCGCTGCGCCGCAGGCTCGACCATCCCATACTCGGCTACCCGACCACCGGCTCCGACTATTACGAGATTGTCTCCGCCTGGGTGGCCTCCCTGCACGGATGGAAGGTCGCCCCGGAGCATTTCCGCTTCATCCCCGGGATAGTGAAGGGCCTTGGATTCGCCGAGCGCTGCTTCCTCTCTCCCGGCGACAAGGTCATCATCCAGCCTCCGGTCTATCATCCTTTCCGCAATGTCACTCTGGCCTGCGGTTTCGAGGTCGTCACCAACCCGCTCAAGCCCCTCTATGATACCGACGGCTTCCTGCAGACCTACGAGATGGATCTCGACGCGCTCGAATCCCTCATCGACGACAGGACGAAGATTCTCATCCTCTGCAACCCCCACAACCCTTGCGGCGTCTGCTTCAGCGAGGAGTCCCTCCGCCGGCTCGCCCGCATCTGCCGCAGCCGGGGGGTCATAGTCCTCTCGGACGAGATACACGCCGAGATGGTTCTCGGAGGCCGCAGGCATCATCCGTTCGCGTCCGTCAGCGAGGACGCGGCGCAGTGCAGCATAAGTTTTCTCGCCCCCTCCAAGACCTTCAATATAGCCGGAGTGGTCAGCTCCTATTGCATCGTGCAGAACCCGGAGCTCGCAAAGCGCTTCTTCGACTATATCGAGGCCGTGGAGATTGACTATCCTACCATTTTCTCCGCCGAGGCGACCCGCGCCGCCTATACCGACAAAGGCCGGGAGTGGCGCAAGGAGATGCTCGCATATGTGGAGGCGAACATCGACTTCGTGGACAGCTGGCTGCGCGGCAACCTGCCCGTTATCCGTGCCGTCCGGCCTCAGGCGTCGTTCCTGGTATGGCTCGACTGCCGCAAGATGGGCCTCAGCCGGGAGAAGCTGGTGGACCTCTTCGTGGACGGGGCGCATCTCGCGCTCAACGACGGGGCTATGTTCGGAGCGGAAGGCACGGGATTTATGAGACTTAACGTCGGCTGCCCGCGCAGCGTCCTGAAGACCTCTCTGGAGCATCTGGGCGAGGCGGTGAAGAGATTGTAAAATTTTTTCGTAATCTTTGCCCCCAAGGTTTGCAGGTTCGCATTTTTTGACTACCTTTGCAATCCCGAAAGGGCAACGGGGTGCTGTAGCTCAGGTGGTAGAGCAATGGACTGAAAATCCATGTGTCGCCGGTTCAACTCCTGCCAGCACCACACGAATCGGCCTTGTAGCTATCTACAAGGCCGATTTTTTGAAAAGGTGTAAGAATTTTTCGCGTGAACCCTATTCTCAGAAAGAGAGAGTGGAACTCTCGACCCGTCGGGCGGCTGCGGGCTCGCGGGTACTGTCGCTTCCGTTACCCTCAGTAGAGATGCGCTCCGGCGCGACGCCTTTCTTCACGAGCCAGGCCTTGACCGCTTCCGCGCGCTTGAGGGACATCCGCAGATTGACCTCCACGCTGCCTTTCGTGTCGCACCAGCCGGACAGCTTCACGCTCATATCAGGATGCGCATTAAGCAAATCGAGGATCTCCCCCAGTTTGCCCTCTTCGCTCCGGTCTACGGAGAGGCTGTTGAATCTGAAGTGTACGACAGGGAAAGTCACTTCCGGCTGTTCGGACACCTGCTGTCCGCTTGGCGCCTCCTGCTCCGCAGCCGCAGTCTCCGCCTCCTCAAGAGGCTCTTCAGGGGAAACGACTTCCACCGGGGCCGGCTCTTCCTTATGCATCTCCGGAACATCACTCATCGGGACCGGCACAGGCTGTACAGGCACGGACTGTTTCTTCTTGCCGAGGCTGATACCCACTCTGATGCCGCTTTCCCAGACATAGTTGTCAGTGTGGATATGCACCGGCATCCCGTCGATGCGGCTTCCGCTGTAAGCGGTCAATCCGGAATAAATGCCGAGTTTGAGGCGGGAGCTCAGCTGACAGGCGATCTGAAGGTCCGCTCCATAGCCTAAATGCCAGTCGGAGGAACCCCTCTTCACATTCGCACCATCGGCGGCAGTCTTGATGTCGGCCCGGCTCATAGCCGCATATATGTGCGGTGAGACGGCTATCTCCCAGCGGCTGCCTGCGGTTTTGCGGAAAAAGCCCAGAAGATTGACATTCACTCTTGCGCCCAGCTGCCCCATCCTGACGGTGCTCTTCAAGTCAGTGTATGCCCAGCTGTCCATCCCCGCGACGGCCGAGCGGTAGAACTCCCCGTCGCTTCCGAGACGATAGCCGCGCCCCGCGCAGCAGCTCTGCTCGTACAGGGACATCCCCCCATACTTGGCGGACAACTCTGTCGACAATATATTATTGAAACGGTATCCGCCATATATGCCTGCCGCCCAGCCCGGACGCGTCCTGTCGTAGCCGAAGCTCGAGAATGTGGACACCCCGAAAGGCATCCCGCCCTGCAGGCCGACATACCAGCCGCGCGAATCTGACATCTGCTTGCCGTTCACTTCCGCTTTAGCGGCTGGGAGTGAAAGCAGCGCGGCCATCGCCGTCAGTGCAAGAGTCAGGAATAGTTTAGAGGAAAGTTTCATATAAATATTATATATATTCGGGGCTAAAGTTAGCCTATAATCGGAAGAATTCAAATTTTTTTGTACTTTTGGACTCTATGTACGACAGCAAAAACGGATTATATGTGGCTCACGGCCCTTCAGGGCCGATAAGCATCATCGGACGTATGGCGAACCGCCACGGTCTGATAGCCGGCGCGACCGGCACTGGCAAGACAGTTTCACTCCAGGTGCTCGCCGAGACATTCAGCCAGGCGGGCGTGCCTTGCTTTATGGCGGATATGAAGGGCGACCTCTCCGGCATCAGCCAACCGGGGCGGATGAGCGGATTCATCGAGAAGAGGTGCGTCGAATTCGGCATCTCCGACCCGCAGTTCGAGGGCTGCCCGGTCAGGCTCTACGATGTCTTCGGGGAGCAGGGGCATCCTATGCGCACCACCATCTCCGATATGGGCCCGCAGCTGCTCTCAAGACTTCTCGGTCTCAATGACGTGCAGTCCGGAGTACTCGACATAGTGTTCCGGGTGGCTGACGACAAGGGCCTGCTGCTCATCGACATCAAGGACCTCCGCGCGATGCTCGGCTATGTCTCGGAGCACGCCGCCGAGTACCGGCAGCAGTACGGCAGCGTCACATCCGCCAGCGTCGGGGCCATCCAGAGGGCGATACTCTCGCTTGAAGCTGAGGGGGCGGAGAAATTCTTCGCCGAGCCGTCGTTCGAGATTTCCGACCTCCTCGCGGTCGAGGGCGGACGCGGAGTGATGAGCGTGCTCGCCGCCGACAAGCTGATGCAGACCCCGAAACTCTATTCGACCTTCCTGCTCTGGCTGCTCTCCGAAATATATGAGACGATGCCGGAAGTCGGCGACCTCGACCTCCCGAAGATGGTATTCTTCTTCGATGAGGCGCACACCCTCTTCACCGACACGGCCCCGGCCCTTGTGGCTAAGATCGAACAGGTCATAAGGCTCATCCGGAGCAAGGGAGTGGGGGTATATTTCATCACCCAGAGCCCGACCGACATTCCGGAGTCCGTGCTCGGGCAGCTCGGCAACCGCATCCAGCACGCGCTCCGCGCCTACACCCCGAAGGACCAGAAAGCCGTGCGCTCCGCGGCCGAGACCTTCCGCCGCAACCCCGCGTTTGACACAGAGGAAGCAATAATGAACCTCGCCACCGGCGAGGCCCTCGTCAGCTTCCTCGACGAGAACGGTGCTCCGTCAGTGGTCCAGAGAGCCAGGATACTCTTCCCGCTCAGCCAGATAGGCGCCATCACCGAGGGGCAGAGGCTCGATCTGCGCAACTCCTCCCCTCTCAAGGGCAAATATGACACGATGATAGACCGGGAGTCGGCATTTGAAGTGCTGCTCTCGGACAGCGAAAAGGCCGCACGGGAGCAGCAGGAGGTCCAGAGCAGAAAGCAGGAGCGGTCATCTCGCGGCACGGCGGCCAAGATAGGCGGTGCGGTGCTTACCGCCGCAGCCACTGCAGCCCTCTCCAGCGTAGGCCGGAGCGCCGGCACTGCGGCGGCCAATGCAGTCAGCGGCAAGAAGAGCCGCTCAAGCAGAAGCGTGGGTGAGAAAGCCCTCTCCAGCGCCACTTCCAGCGCACTGCGCACGCTCACGAGAAGCATTCTCGGCAGCCTTATCAAATAGAAAGATGAGACTCAGGAACTATCTTCTGTTAGGTCTGGTATTTTGCGCGGTCTCCTGCGGGCGCAAGGGTCAGGGCGGCCCCGCTGAAGAGGACAACACTCCCCCGCCGCTGGGATTCTACACCGACCGCTACTCCGCCGACACGACCGTGGTTCGCAGCGGAGACACTTTCTCCGTGCTTATGCGCCGCCTCGGAATGAGCGCCGGTGACGCCTACGCCCTCAGCACGCTCTGCGAGAAGAATATCTTCGACTTGCGCAAGCTTCGCGCCGGCAATCACCTACACGCCTACTACGAAGACAGCGACAGCAGCCGGACGCTGCGCTATGTCGTCTATGAGCAGGACAAGGTGCGCTCCACCGTCTTCCAGTGCAGCGACTCGCTCGCCATCTGGAACGTGGACAAGCCCACCGAGCACGAGCGCCGCATCGCCGACGTGACCATCCGGACTTCGCTCTGGAACGATATGCTCTCCGAGGGCGGCACGCCGAACCTCATTATGAACCTGGCCGACATCTATCAGTGGAGCATCAACTTCTTCACTCTCAGGGAGGGCGACCGCTTCCGCATCATCTACAGCCAGACCCTCTGCGAGGGCGAGCCCATCTCCATAGACACCGTCCACTTCTGCCTCTTCAACGGGGCTGACGGCAAGCAGGTGGCGGCGGTGCGGTACAGCACCGCCGAGGGCGGGGGCAACACATACTGGGACAAGGGCGGCGTAAGCCTCAAGCGGATGTTCCTCAAGGCCCCGCTCAAGTACAACCGCATCAGCAGCAGGTTCTCCTATCACCGCAAGCATCCCGTGACCGGCAAGGTCAAGGCTCACACCGCCGTGGATTATGCTGCGCCTACCGGCACTGAAGTCCACGCCATAGGCGACGGAGTCGTGACCAAGTGCGGATGGGACGGCAGCGGCGGAGGCAACCGCATCCGTATCAAACATATGCAGGGCTACGAAAGCTGCTATATGCACCTTTCCCGCTTCGCCAAGGGCATCAAGGTAGGCACCCGAGTCTCGCAGGGACAGCTGATAGGTTATGTGGGAGCCACCGGCACGGCGACGGGGCCGCACCTGGACTTCCGCGTCTGGGAGAAAGGCCGTCCGATCGATCCCCTCTCGCTCAATTCCCCTGCATCGGAGCCGCTCGCCAAGAAATATCTGGACGAGTTCAACGCCCTCTACGACAAGTATATGGCCGAGATCGGCGATGGCGCTCCGGGGGCGGAGGTAAAGACCGCCGGGAGCGATGGAAATTAGCCCGGTCGCCTGGTTCCGCTCTCCTGTGGAAGGCAAGTTCGGGCTGCCTCGCCAGTCCTCCCTTGCCTCATCGCTCAAGGGGGAGATTGTCCTTCAGCCTCCGTATGACTCTCCGGACGCGTTGCGCGGATTGGAGGGATTCGATTATATATGGCTTATATGGGGCTTCAGCCTCAACCGGCCCGAGACTTCCCCGCACCTCACTGTCCGCCCCCCGAGGCTCGGCGGCAACAGGCGCGTCGGAGTGTTCGCCTCGCGCTCTCCATATCGCCCAAACCCGCTCGGACTGAGCTCTGTGCGCATTGAGCACATAGATTTTGACCGGGGAGTCATCACCGTCTTCGGAGCTGACCTTGCCGACGGTACGCCGATATATGACATCAAACCATATATAGAATATGCCGACAGCCACTCCGGGGTGCGCAGCGGATTTGCAGACAGCAGCGTCTGGCAGAGGCTGGAGGTGGTGTTTCCCGATTCCCTTGCGTCCGAGTTCAATCCCGGCGAACTGGAGGCGCTCCGCGAGCTTCTCTCCGAAGACCCGCGACCGCAGTACCATTTGGAGGCGGAGAGGATCTATGGCCTGAAGTATCTGGGGCGCGATATCCGCTTCCGGGTGGAGGGGGACACCCTCTCAGTGCTGGAAACGGTCTGACGGCCCCCTCCTGCAGCGCCCCGGTTTTCGTCGAGACAATCGGGGCGTTCGTCGATTTCGCTTGCGTCACCGGGCGGGGACTGATATTTTCGCCGCCGTATTAAGAAAACGATATGAAAGCGAAATCAATCATTCTCACTCTGGCCTCTGCGCTCAGCCTGCTTACCGCAGTAGAGTCAGCCTCGCAGACCAGACAATGGTCTCTTCAGGACTGCATCGACTACGCTCTCGAGAACAATATCTCGCTGCAGCAGAGCCGCAACACCCGGCTCTCGGGACTCGAGGACACCAAAGCGGCAAAGGCGGCCCTCTTCCCGAGCCTCAGCGCTTCGGTCAGCCAGGGACTGACGAACAGACCCTTCTCCGACAGCGGCAGCAATACCGTCATAGGCTCGGATGTCTATAGTACCTCGAACTCTTCCAGCTACTCGGGCAACTATTCTCTCAACGCCTCCTGGACTCTGTTCAGCGGCGGAAACCTCATCACTTCGCTCAAACAGAGCAGGCTGCAGAACTCCGTGGACTCCCTGTCCGTGCAGAAGACGGCCAACGATGTGGTGATTTCCCTCGTGCAGGCATATATGCAGTGCCTCTATGCGGCGGAAGCCGTCAAAGTCGGCGAACTCACCGCCGAGTCCGACAAGGCGCAGCTTGACCGGGCGGTACAGCTCAAGGAGGTGGGACAGCTCAGCAAGGTCGACGTGGCGCAGCTCGAGAGCCAGTATGCCGGCGACCTCTATCAGCTCACCTCCGCCAGGGTCAGCCTCGACAACTATCGCCTGCAGCTCAAGCAGCTGCTGGAACTCGGAGCCGGTGAAGAGATTGCACTGGTGGAACCCGCCGATGACGAGTCCGAAGTGCTGAAACTTCTCCCGCCTAAAGAAGAAGTCTACGACAAGGCTCTCGGGACTATGCCTCAGATACGCAAGTCGGAACTCGGCGTGACGGCTGCCGAACTGAGCGTGCGACAGGCACAGTCCGCCTACTCCCCTACGCTGATGGCGACGGCTTCGCTCGGGACGACCAACGTCTCCGGACTCGGGATGTCGTTCGGCGAGCAGATCGAGAAGAATTTCAGCGAGAGCGTGGGCCTCAGCCTGCAGATACCCATCTTCCAGGGCCGTAAGGCCAGGACAGCCGTCAACAAGGCCCGAATCGCCGTCGACAACAGCCGGCTCGAAGAGCTCAGCGCCTGCAAGACTCTCCTCAAGGAGGTCGAGGATATCTATCTCAACGCCGTCTCCGCGCAGTCCAAATACACGTCCGCCAGGGAACAGGCCAAATACGCCGAGCAGAGCTACGACCTCACGGCAGAGCAGTTCAACATCGGTATGAAGAACACGGTTGAGCTCATCACCGCCCAGAACAAGCTGCTCAACGCCCGAGTGGAGCTCCTTCAGGCTAAATACACGGCGCTGATGAACAATACGCTGCTTGACATATATCAGGGAAATTATAAATTCGATACAGAATATGAAAACTAAATCTTTATGGATTGCCGTGGCCGTGCTTTGCGTCGTGGCTGCCGCATTCTTCCTGCTCCGTCCAGGGAGCAAGGGCGGAGTCACTCTTGAGACCGCAAGGGTCAGCAGAATCGACATCACCAACACCGTGACCGCCACGGGTACGGTGGAGCCCGTCACCAAGGTCGAGGTCGGCACGCAGGTGTCCGGCATCATCGACAAGCTCTTCGCGGACTACAACGACGTGGTCAAGGCCGGTCAGGTCATCGCCGAGATGGACAAGGTCAACCTTGAGGCGGAACTCGTCTCCGCTGACGCCCAGCTCGCGGCCGCCAGGACTGAATACGAATACCGTGAGAAGGAGTTCAGGCGCACCGAACAGTTGCACTCGAAAGAGCTTGTCAGCGACTCCGACTACGACACCGCCTACTACCAATATCAGACCGCTAAGAACAACTACAGCCAGACGCAGGCCGCATACACCAAGGTGAAGCGCAACCTCAGCTACGCCACCATCACCTCCCCGATCGACGGAGTGGTGATCAGCCGTGCCGTGGAGGAAGGCCAGACCGTCGCTGCGGGATTCGAGACTCCGACGCTCTTCACAATAGCCAAAGACCTCACCGATATGCAGGTGATCGCCGATGTGGACGAAGCCGATATCGGACAGGTCAAGGAGGGCCAGAAAGTCGTGTTCACGGTGGATGCATATCCGGACGACGAGTTCACGGGCTCTGTGGAGCAGGTAAGGCTCGAGGCCACCACCACCTCGAACGTAGTGACATACGAGGTCGTGATTTCCGCTCCGAACCCTGACCTGAAGCTCAAGCCTGGCCTCACGGCCAATGTCACCGTGACCACTCTCGAAGAGAAAGACGTGCTTGCGGTGCCTACCAAGGCGCTCAGGTTCAACCCGGATCCGCAGATACTCTCCTCCATCGGCATCAGCGTGAGCGGCAGCGCATCAGCGGAAGAGGGGGTCAGGACCGTCTGGGTCAAAAATGGCGGCACTATCTCTCCCGTTGCCGTCAGCGTCGACCACACCAGCGGTGACAAGACAGGCATTCTCAGCGGTGTAGGCGATGGTGACGAAGTCGTGACCGGACTTGAAGTGGCCTCGGCGGCCAAGGCCTCCACGACTCAGAGAAGTCCTTTCGCGCCGGGCCCGAGAAACGAGAAAAAGGACTGACGCAATGAAAGAAGTCATCAAACTGGAGGACATACGCCGCAACTTCATCGTCGGCGACGAGACCGTCCACGCCCTGCGCGGAGTCTCGTTCACGATCGAGGAAGGCGAGTTTGTCACGATTGTGGGCACGTCAGGCTCCGGCAAGTCAACCCTGCTCAACATTCTGGGATGCCTTGACACCCCTACTTCCGGAGAATACTACCTCGACGGGGTGTCGGTCCGGACGATGGACAAGAACGAGCGCGCGACGCTGCGCAACCGCAAGATAGGCTTCGTCTTCCAGAACTACAACCTGCTCGCCAAGACAACTGCGGTCGAAAACGTGGAGCTGCCGCTGTTATACAATCCCAAATACTCCAAGGCAGAGCGTTACGCGCGCTCGGTGGAGGCTCTCAAGGCCGTGGGGCTGGGCGACAGGCTCGAACACAAGAGCAACCAGATGTCCGGAGGTCAGATGCAGAGAGTCGCCATAGCGAGGGCGCTGGTCAACGACCCCGCAGTGATCCTTGCCGACGAGGCCACCGGCAACCTCGACACCCGCACGAGTTTCGAGGTGCTGGTCCTCCTGCAGCAGCTCCACTCCGAGGGGAGGACGATAATATTCGTGACCCACAACCCGGAGATAGTCAACTACAGCACCCGCACCATCACCCTGCGCGACGGACGG
Source organism: Acetatifactor sp. (assembly GCA_963643555.1). Classification (GTDB taxonomy): domain Bacteria; phylum Bacteroidota; class Bacteroidia; order Bacteroidales; family UBA932; genus Cryptobacteroides. The sequence continues at coordinate 38,358 of CAVILJ010000004.1, read as the reverse complement.
GTGACCGGCGATAGCCGCAACGCCCATATCCTTGACGCGGCGGAGGCGCTCGCTGAATTGCCTGTTGAGAAGGATGTCTAAAGCAAATGCGATATGAATTTCGGAAATTTATTCAGAATAGCCCTCAAGGCGCTGGGCAACAATAAGTTCAGGGGATTCCTGACGATGCTCGGCATCATCATCGGCGTGGCGTCGGTCATCACGATGCTCGCCATCGGGCAGGGGTCCAAGAAGAGCATCCAGGAGGAAATCAGCGAGATGGGTTCAAATATGATAATGATCCATCCGGGCGGAGATATGAGGGGCGGCGTGATGCTCAGCGCAGACGATATGCAATCGCTCAAGGTCAAGGACTTCGAGGACATCAGAAGCGAGTGCAGCTATGTCTCGCTCGTATCCCCTTCCGTCAACTCCGCCGGACAGGCCGTCTACGGGGCCAACAACACCCCGACATCCGTCTATGGCGTCAATCAGGACTATCTCGAGATACGCGGCTACAAGGTTCAGGACGGTGATGTCTTCTCCGAACAGGACATCAAGACCGCGGCCAAGGTCTGCCTCGTGGGCAAGAGCGTCGTGGATGAACTCTTTACCAACGGCGAGAACCCTGTCGGCAAGGTGATCCGCTTCGGCTCCATCCCGTTCCGCATCATCGGTGTGCTCGAGAGTAAAGGATACAACAGTATGGGTATGGACCAGGACGACCTGATCGTCACCCCGTACACCACCGTGATGAAGAGGATTCTTGCCGTCACCTATCTTCAGGAGATTGTCTGCTCCGCGCTCAGCGAGGACTACACCGACCAGGCGATAGACGAGATCACCGCCGTGCTGCGTACCAACCACAAACTGAAGGAGAGCGATGACGACGACTTCGACATCCGTTCCCAGCAGGAGCTCTCCTCTATGATGACGAGCACCAGCGATATGATGTCCACCCTGCTCGCCGCGGTCGCCGGAATCTCCCTGCTGGTCGGAGGCATAGGAATTATGAACATAATGTATGTCTCCGTGACGGAGCGCACCAAGGAGATAGGTCTCCGTATGAGCATCGGCGCCAAGGGCCGCGATATTCTGGCCCAGTTCCTCATCGAAGCGACGCTGATAAGCATCACGGGCGGCCTGCTCGGGGTCGTAGCGGGAGTCGGGGCCTCGTATTTTGTCAAGCTGCTCTTGTCCTACCCGATAGAGATACAGGCCTGGAGCATAGTGCTGTCGTTCCTTGTCTGCACCGTCATCGGAATCTTCTTCGGCTGGTATCCGGCCCGCAAGGCCTCAAACCTCGACCCGATAGAGGCGATAAGATATGAATGAAGCCTGATGCCGATTAGTACCGGAAGTTGTTGCTCTTTTGCGGCAACTTCCTTATTTTTGTGCTTATGCACACCTCGGAACGAAACAGGGGACGATATATACATCTGGCCGTGTGGGTGGTGATACTGGCTATGCCGTTCTTCTCCCTCCAGCCTGGCAGGCCGTTGCACGGCGGGGTGGACTATGTCTGGTTTCTGCCCGCGATAGCCTCGTTCATCGCCGTATTCTATGTCAACTACCTGCTTCTGGTCAAGAAATACCTCCTCGCGCACAAGACCGGACTCTTCATCGCCTGGAACGTCGTGCTCATCGCTGCCGCGATACTCTTCGTGAGGGTCTGCTTCGTGCTCTTCATAGCGCCGTCTCCGATGCCTTACCGACCTCCTAGGCCTTTTGCCGATACGGTCAATTTCATCCTCTACAACACTATGGTCTATGCGTGCATAGCCGGCATCGCCGTGGCTCTGCGGATGACCACCGAGTGGTACAGGGACGAGTCGCGGCGCAAGGAAATAGAGAAAGCGGGCGCGGAGGCGGAACTCGCGAACCTCAAGAACCAGGTCAATCCGCACTTCCTCTTCAACACGCTCAACAATATCTACTCCCTGATCCAGATTGACCCGGTCAAGGCACAGGAGGCCGTGCACGACCTCAGCGGAATGCTCCGCTATATGCTCTACGAGAGCCAGACCCCGACCGTCCCTCTCTCCCGTGAATGTGGATTCATCAGGGACTACATCACACTGATGAGCACGCGGCTTTCGGACGAGGTGAGCCTCAGCGTCTCTCTCCCCGAGAATCCCTCCGACACAAGGATTGCTCCGCTGCTCTTCATCTCCCTGGTGGAGAACGCGTTCAAGCACGGTATCAGCGACTCCGGACCGTCCTTCATCCGTATCTCGCTCAGCGAACAGAGCGGAGTGGTGGTCTTTCAGGTGGAGAACAGCTGCTTCCCGAAGGACGGGTCCGACAGGAGCGGCTCCGGGATAGGCCTCACCAATCTTGTCCGCAGGCTGGATATGCTCTACCCCGGGCGGTATGCGTTTGAGCACGGCAGGGTGCAGAGCACTTACCGGAGCGTGTTGAGAATCAGAACATCGGTATAATATGGAACGGATCAGCTGCATAGTGGTGGACGACGAGCCGCTTGCCGCGCGGCTTATCGAGTCTTATGTGCTTAAAACCCCTTTCCTTGAGCTGAAAGGGAGTTTTACGCGCGGCACGGCGGCATTCGAATCCTTGCAGGACAATCCGGTTGACCTGATTTTCTGCGATATACAGATGCCGGTCCTGAGCGGTATCGAACTCTCGCGGATGCTTCCGGAAAAGACCCGGATAATTTTCACGACGGCCTTCAGCGAATACGCTGTCGAGGGGTTCAGGGTAAGGGCTCTGGACTATCTGCTCAAGCCCATATCCTATGAGGATTTCCTCTCCGCCGCACTCAAGGCAAAGGAACACTTCGGGCGGAGCGGAGCCGCAGCGGCGGCGCAAACCCCCGGAACGGAACCGCGCAGCATCTTCGTCAAGACCGAATACCGTCTGCAGCAGATCGAACTCGACCGCATCAGCTATATAGAGGGCTACAAGGACTATGTGAGGATCCACCTCGACGGAGAGGCCGAACCCGTTCTCTCGCTGATGAGGCTCAAGGCGTTGGAGGAAAGTCTTCCGTCGCCCCGCTTCGTGAGGGTGCACAAGTCTTACATTGTGCAGACCTCCCGCATCGCCGCGATAGAGCGCAACCATATCATAATAGGAAAAGAACGCATCCCGATAGGCGAAAGCTATCAGGACGCGCTCTTCAGAATACTCTCCGGCACGGCAATCCTGCCTCCGGAGAAATAGCATCTCCCTACTGACAGGCGGTGATATGGAAGCAGTGCTCCTTGCGCTCGTACTTGACGAGGCACTTGCCCGCCCGCTTTCGGTCGCGCAGCACCTCTCCCAGCACCTTGGTCAGCTCATAAGGCTGCATAAAGGCCTCCGACTCGTCTTCGCACCAGTAGCGCGTGTAGGTGATGTCGAAGGTGGTCGCGTAGCAGTGGGCGGAGTTGTCGCTGGCGTTGGGGTTGCCGCTGCGCCGCAGCTTTCGGACATCCTCCTCTGTGCGCAGCAGCGATGAGACCACCAGCTTGTAGTCAAGCAGCCGCTTCGACTTGAGGGAGTCGCGGAACGCCTCCCCTATCGCATTGAGCTCGTCCGCCGCCGCTGCGGTGAGGAACGGCATCGAATACTTCAGCTCGTCCACCACATAGCAGCCGTTGTCGCTGATGCGCACGAGTCCCGCGAGGGTGTCGACTTCGCTTCTGCTCTCCGGCACCGACTTGAGCCCGACGCGCTTTGCGACCTCCAGATGCCTCTCGTTGAGATCGGCGAAGAGGGAGGCGTATTTCAGTCTCGGCCCGTAGTATATGACTTCCCGGGCCGCGGCCGCTCCCGTCCCGTCCACATCGTCATCGTCGGAAGTCACTTCCTCGACAATCTGCGCTTCAATCTCGTCATCGGCCCTGATCTCCGCCTGTTCGGCGCTGATTTTATTCTTATTGAGGCCTCCTCCGGCAAGTATGCCAAGGAGGAAGCCTGCAACAAAGGGAATGGTGATGACAAGAAGACCTTTATAGCTCTTCTTCATCCCGATTATGCTTGATATTTGACAATCGGCTGACGTGCCGCACGGGTCTCGTCAGGCCGCCCGACAGGAGTATTGTGAGGAGCGGAGTGCAGGAGTTCCGGAGAGGTCTTGGCCTCCTCCGCAATCTTGCGCATCACCCCGATGAACGCATCGAGGGTCTCCAGCGACTCGGTTTCGGTCGGCTCGATCATTATCGCCTGATGGAAGAGCAGCGGGAAATAGATGGTCGGAGCGTGGAAGCCGTAGTCCAGCAGGCGCTTCGCCACATCGAGCGTGCTCACCCCGTTGTCCTCGAGCAGCCCGTCGAAGACGAACTCGTGCTTGCAGACTGTCGGGATCGGCAGCTTGTAGCAGTCCTTGAGCGACTCCTTGATATAGTTGGCCCCGAGCGTCGCGAGCTTGCCCGCGAGGCGGATATTCTCCCTGCCCAGCATCAGGATATAGGCATAAGCCCTCAGGATAACCCCGAAGTTGCCGTGGAATCCGCTCACGCGCGGGATGTCCACAAACTTCGCAAGCCTCTCGGCGACACCCACCGGGCCGCTTCCCGGACCTCCGCCGCCGTGAGGGGTGGAGAATGTCTTGTGGAGGTTGAGATGCATTATGTCGAATCCCATATCGCCCGGCCTGACGACTCCGAGCAGAGGATTCATATTGGCCCCGTCGTAGTAGAGCAGGCCGCCGCAGCCGTGCACGAGCTCGGCTATCTCCTTGATGTCCCGCTCAAAGAGCCCCAGAGTGTTCGGGTTGGTCAGCATTATGCCGGCGATCTCGTCTCCGAGCAGAGGCCGGAGCGAGTCCACGTCCACGAGACCGTTCTCCCTCGATTTCACCACCACGATGTCAAGGCCGCAGACTGCGGCGGAGGCGGGGTTGGTGCCGTGTGCGCTGTCCGGCACTATCACCTTGGTGCGCTTCACGTCTCCCCGGCTCAGGTGGTACTCCCGCATCAGCATCAGGCCGGTCAGCTCGCCGTGCGCCCCCGCGCAAGGCAGGAAGGTGAACTTCTTCATCCCGGTGATCTCGCAGAGTGCCTTTTCCAGCCCCTCGTAGACCGCTCGTGCGCCTTCTACGGTAGAAGAAGGCTGAAGCGGATGCAGCCCGCTGAATCCCGGCATCGCCGCCACTTCCTCGTTGATCTTTGGGTTGTATTTCATCGTGCAGCTGCCGAGAGGATAGAATCCGCTGTCCACACCGAAATTCATCTGGCTCAGGTTGGTATAGTGGCGGACCACGTCAGGCTCGCTGACTTCAGGGAGACCGGGCGCCGACTGACGCCACACTTTCCCCTCTTTCGGCAGCCTCACCGAAGGCTCGGGGAGCGAGTAGCCGCCTCTTCCCGGGCGGGAAAGCTCGAATATGAGTTTGTCGTAGTATTTCATATCCTCAGAGCGCTTTAACTATTTCTACCAAATTGTCGATCTCCTCGCGTCCGTGCTTCTCCGTGACGCAGAACGTCACATAACCCTCTTCGGTCTGCAGTGCGGCGAAGTAGCCCTCCTCGAGCAGGGCCTTCTGCAGCTTATCCACCGGGCAGAGCGGCTTGAGGACGAATTCTTTGAGGAAATCCCTGTCGTACACCTCTTCGAACTTACCGGTGGCAAGCAGGGCGTCGTGCAGTCGGTGGGCCCCCTCGTAGGAGAGTTCGTTGACCCTGCGCAGACCCTCCGGTCCCATCAGGGACAGGTAGACGGTGCACCACAGAGCCATCAGAGACTCGTTGGAGCAGATGTTGGAAGTGGCCTTCTCGCGGCGGATATGCTGCTCGCGAGCCTGTAGGGTAAGCACATAGCAGCGCTTGCCGGAGGCGTCCTCGGTCTGGCCGACGATTCTCCCCGGAAGCTTGCGCATCAGCTCCGCCCTGCAGGCCATAAAGCCTACGTAAGGTCCGCCGTAGCAGAGTGGAATCCCGAGAGACTGGCCGTCTCCGACCGCGATGTCAGCTCCCCACTCCGCCGGGCTCTTGACGACCGCAAGGGCTGAAGGGTCGCAGTATTCCACAAGCAGTCCGCCCAGAGAATGTACCAGATCCGCAAGACCCGTGTGGTCCTCGATGATCCCGTAGCGGTTGATCGACGGCACTATCACGCCGGCGAGGTCAAGCACTCCCTCGGCGATGTCTTCCACAGGCTGCTCGCTGACCACGAGATTGATCCCCGCATATTTTGCGTATGTCCTGAGCGTGTCAAGCACATTAGGCAGCAGGAACGCCGACACGAGCACGGAGTTGCGTTTCCTGGTGCTTGCCACGCACATCCTCATCGCCTCGGCTGCGGCGGTAGGTCCGTCGTACATCGAGGCGTTGGAGCAGTCGAGCCCCGTGAGGGCGCATATCATACTCTGCCACTCGAAGATATAGCGGAGCGTACCCTGCGAGATTTCGCACTGGTACGGGGTATAAGCCGTGAGGAATTCGCTGCGGGAGGTGATATAAGGTATCACCGCGGGCGTGTAGTGGTCGTACGCGCCCTGCCCCACGAATACCTTGAGACGGGAGTTGCGGGAAGCGAGACCCTCGAAGAAGTCGCGCACCTGCTGCTCGCTCATCGCGGACGGCAGGTCGTATTCAGCCTTGCGGATGAATTCCTGAGGCACGTCGGAATAGAGCCCGTCCAGTGACGGCACTCCTATTCTCTTGAGCATCACGCGGATATCTTCCTCTGTCTGGGGAAAATAACAGAATGTACCCATAGCGGCGCGGCAGATTACTTGGCTATCTCGGCGTATGCGGCGGCATTCATCAGGGAGTCGAGTTCCGACTTGTCGGACATCTCGACCTTGATGATCCAGGCCTTGTAGGCATCCTCGTTGATGAGCTCAGGCTTGTCCTCAAGCTCTTCGTTGCGCGCCACGACCTTGCCGGACACCGGTGAGACGAACTCGCCGGAGGCCTTGACGCTCTCGAGCGCTCCGCAGTCCTCGCCGGCGCCGATCTCGTCGTCGACATCAGGCATATCGACATAAGTGATGTCGCCGAGCTCGCTCTGCGCGAAGTCGGAGACTCCGATGATAGCCACGTTGCCATCGACCTTTACCCATTCGTGAGACTCGCTGTAGAGGAGTCCGTCAACAATCTTGCTCATTATTTCTTGTATTTGGTTTGATAAAATCTCTTCTTGACAACAGTTCCCGCGAAGCGGCGCTTACGGATGGCGATGTAGAGCTCCGTGCCGAGGGCGGCGTATGCGCTGTCCACGAGGGCGAAGCAGATGCTCCTGCCGAGAGTGATGGAGTGGTAGCCCGTGGTGACGACTCCGACCGTCGTACCGTCCTCAAGCTCCACCGGATAGCCGGCGCGCGGCACGGCGTTGTCGCTCAGCTCGATGCCCACTATCTTCTTTGCCACACCCCCGGCCTTCTGGGCAGCGAGGGCATCCTTGCCTATGAACTCTTCCTTGTCCATCTTGCAGAACATCCCAAGGCCGGCCATCACAGGACTGATATCCGCGCTGAGTTCGTCGCCATAAAGCGGCAGCCCGGCCTCGAAGCGCAGGGTGTCGCGGCAGCCCAGGCCGCAAGGCTCTACGCCCGCTGCGATAAGGCTGCGCCAGAACTCCACAATCTGATCAGGAGCCGCGTAAATCTCGAAGCCGTCCTCTCCGGTGTAGCCGGTGCGGCTGATGATGACTCTCCGGCCGTCTTTCGACGCGTCGAGGAACTCGTAGAAACCGAGTCCGGCGGCATCGGCAAATCCGAGCGCCTCCGACACGGCCTTCTCGGCCTGAGGCCCCTGGACCGCAATCTGTCCCCATTTCTCGGACTGGTTATCGATTTTGACATCGTAGCCCGCGGCATTCTGCTCCATCCAGTCGACATCCTTGGCGATGTTGGCCGCATTGATGACGAGCAGATAGCGTTGCGGGGCGAACTCCTTATAGACCAGCAGGTCGTCCACCGTGCCTCCGTCCGGATAGAGCATCATCCCGTAGAGGATGCCCCCGTCCTTGAGGCCGCTGACGTCGTTGGTGAATATGTGGTTGACAAATCGCTGCGCGTCCGGTCCGCTGATGAAGACCTCCCCCATATGGGAGACGTCGAACATCCCGACCTTCCCGCGCACGGCATTGTGCTCGTCGATGATGCCCCTGTACTGTATCGGCATATCATAGCCGGCAAACGGGCTCATCTTTGCACCGAGGGCGACGTGCTCCCCGTGCAGACAAGTCTTCTTCAACTGTTCGTCCATCTTGTTAGTGTTATTATTTAAGGATTTCCAAGTCTTTTTTGAGAATCATTTTGGGATCCATCATCGCCACTTTCTGGAAGAGCCGCACCTGGTTGCCGAGCGAGAGGTAGACCTTGTCCTCGTGCTTGCCCTTCCTCCACCATTTGTAGAAGCCCACCGGGTCGTTCTCGAAGGGTATCTTGGCCAGAATCCCCGTGCTGTAGCCCGGGTAGTCGACCACGAGCCGCAGGCCCATAAACTTCTTGTAGTAGTCGGGGTCCGCGCGGCGCAGCTTGCTGACCAGCGGATTGAGCACCTCCATAGTATCCACCTGAAGCAGCTTGTCCCTCACGATGAGCTTGTGGATGCGGACGGGATCGACATTGAGCCAGACACCAAGTTTCAGGGTCTTGGGGCCTTCCTCCGTGTCGAGGGTCAGTTCATCCATCGAGTAGTAGACCTTTTCCGGGTCGATCGTGTTGTTCTGCGCTTCCGATAGCATTGGTGATTTTTAAGAATATTAAGCAAAAGTACAAAAATTTTTATGAAAAAGCCTATCTTTATACCCGCAAACCAATTTTAATATGAATATACCAAGCATTTCCACACTTTTCGGGCTGCTTTCGGCCCTGACCGTCTGCGCCTGCTCATCGGGAGACGTCGCCGCTCCGGCAATCCCTCAGGATAAGGAGCTCGAGCGCAGGGTCGAGAAGACCCTCGGAGCAATGAGCATAGAGGAGAAGGCGGGCCAGATGGTCCAGATTTCCCTTGAGGTGCTCACCGGCAGGGGGCAGACCATCGACGGGGAGGCCCTCGACCGCATCATCGCTCAGGATAAGGTGGGCTCGATTCTCAACATCCCGGGTTCAAGGTCAGTCAGCAGCGCCGAAATGGCGGAGATAGTTCGTCAGATACAGGAGAAGTCGATGGAAGCGATAGGCATCCCGTGCATCTACGGGCTGGATATGATACACGGCGCGTCCTACCTCACCGACGGCACGCTCTTCCCGCAGGAAGTAAACATCGCCGCCAGCTTCAATCCGGAGTACGCCGCCGCTATGGGCAAGGCCATCGCCTACGAGACCCGCGCCGCTATGGTGCCGTGGGTGTTCTCCCCGGTGATGGACCTTGCGCGGCATTCAGCCTGGCCGAGGCTCTGGGAGAGCTGGGGCGAAGACCCTTATCTTCAGACCGTTATGTCGCTCGCCGAGACGCGGGCGATGCAGGGGGATGACCCGAACCATCTGGACCTCGAGCACGTCTCCGCGTCCGTCAAGCACTATATGGGCTACGGTGCGCCGGTCACCGGCAAAGACCGCACTCCGGCATATATCACCCCTCAGGACCTCAAGGAGAAGTTTTTCCCTCCGTTCAAGGCCTGCATAGAGGCGGGAGCCCTCAATCTGATGGCCAACTCCGGCGCGGTCAACGGCGTGCCGGTGCACTCCAGCCGCGAACTGCTCACGGAGTGGCTGAAGGAGGGCCTCAACTGGGACGGTATGATAGTCAGCGACTGGGCCGATATCAACAACCTCTACCAGCGCGACCACATCGCAGCCGACCGCAAGGAGGCCGTGATGCTTGCCGTCAACGCGGGCGTGGATATGATTATGGACCCTTATGAGTCCTCCACGGCAGGCCTCATAGTCGAGCTCGTCCGCGAGGGCCTAATCTCACAGGCCCGGCTCGACGACGCCGTCCGCCGCATCCTCAGGATGAAGTACAGGCTCGGGCTCTTCGACAATCCGACATGGGACGTCTCCGGCTATGAAATGGGCCGCGAGGAGTTCGTCAGCGCTTCCCGCGACGCCGCCGTCGAGTCGATGGTGCTGCTCAAGAACGAGAACTCCGTCCTCCCTCTCCGGAAGGGCAGCAGGATACTCCTCACCGGCCCGAACGCCAACTCGATGAGGGCCATCGACGGAGGCTGGTCATATACCTGGCAGGGCAGTTCCGACCCGTATTATGTGGACCGTTTCAACACCGTCTACGAGGCGATGTGCGCAAAATTCGGGGCTTCAAAAGTGACGCTTGCCGAAGGCGTGAAATATGTGGAGGGAGGCAACTTCGAGGCCGAGAACGCCGACGGCATCTCCGCTGCGCTGAGGGCGGCGGCTGCTTGTGACGTGATAGTCGCCTGCATCGGAGAGAACAGCTACTGCGAGACTCCGGGCAACATCGCGGACCTCACCCTCTCCGCCAACCAGCTCCGCCTCGTGCGCGGTCTGGCCGCCAGCGGCAAGCCTGTCGTGCTGGTCATAGGCGGCGGCAGACCGAGGGTCGTCAGCTCCATCGAGCCTCTCGCCTCAGCGGTGGTCGAGACTATGCTCCCGGGGCCTTACGGCGCGGATGCGCTCGCCGAGCTCCTCGCTGGCGAGAAGAACTTCTCCGGCAAGCTGCCGTTTACATACCCGAAATATGTCAACTCCATCCACACCTACGACTACAAGGTCAGCGAGAGCCGTGCGACTATGGCGGGAGAATACAACTACGATGCAGTGCTCGACGTGCAGTGGCCGTTCGGTTACGGGCTGAGCTACACCACGTTCGACTACTCCAACCTCCGTGTCGACAAGTCCGAGTTCGACTCCGGCGACATACTTAAGGTCAGTGTGGATGTCACCAACAGCGGCTCTGTCGCCGGCAAGGAGAGCGTGCTGGTGTACAGCAGCGACCTTGTCGCCTCGCTTATGCCTGATGTCAAGCGGCTTCGCGCATTCACCAAAGTCGAGCTCACCCCGGGCGAGACCCGCAGCGTGACCCTCGAGATTCCGGCAAGAAGTCTCGCGTTCGTCGGCGCCGACCTCAAGTGGAGGCTGGAAGAGGGTGATTTCCGCATCAGCGCCGGCGGCCTTTCCGCCCTCGTGAGGTGCAGCCGCACGGACATCTGGGACTAAGAAGCCGTCTCAGGGATGATTGCAGTGGACTCTGACTTCTCCTATCTGGATGGAAGCTGCTGCTACTGCTCCGTTCAGAGCGCCGCACGGATAAGGGAATCCGTCGCGGCGCTTCCTCTCGGGGCGCTGCACCTTATCGGCACCGGCGACTACCACTACATCTCGCTCTTCTACCTGGAAAGGATTGCGGTGCCGTTCCGTCTGCTGCTCTTCGACAACCACCCCGACGACCAGCCTGCGGCCTTCGGCGGCGAACTCCTGAGCTGCGGCTCCTGGGTGGCGGAAGCCCGCAAGCTCCCCCTGCTGCGCTCTTCGCATCATATCCGCGACATCTCCGGACTCGCGCAGCTGCCCTCCGGCGGAGTGCCGGTCTATATTTCCCTCGATCTTGACATCCTCTCCCCCGACTGGGCCCGCACCGACTGGGACCAGGGAGAGATGACCCTCCCGGAGCTGGAGCAGGCTCTGCTCGCGGTCGCGGCCGGACACGGCATTCTCGGGGCCGACCTCTGCGGTGGCCTCACGATGGAGAAGGGCGCTAAGGACGAAGACCTCGCCCTCAACGAAAAAACCGCCGGAGAACTCATAAGGCTCTTCGGCGGTCTGGATATATCAGCGTAACTATTGCTTCCTTTCAGGCTTGGGGTCCATCTTCGCGTATTTCTTCGCGTCGGTGAGGATGGTCGCGAGATAGATTACGAGCAGGATGGCTATCATCCCTATCGCCACATAGTCGAGCGCCTTCATCGGGGTGTGGATGCCGAGGAAATGCATCTCCCCGCAGAATGTGCTGAGCGGCTTGACGAAGAGGAATACCGTATTGACAATCATCACGATGACCCTGAATTCGGTAGGCCCGAGCTTGGCATATGTGAGGCGGAACTCGCTCTTGAGATGGGCGTTGACGCTGACGTTGATGGTGAGCAGCAGATAGAGTACCAGCACTCCGAGAGCGAGGGAAGGATGCTCCATCAGGCAGGAAAGTCCGGCCCCGATGAACATCAGGCTCTCGTTGATGCCGTCGACGGTGTGGTCGAGATAGTAGCCGTAGATCGGTCTCTGCTGCTTGCGCACGCGTGCCAGTGTGCCGTCAAGCGAGTCGCCGTACCAATTGACCAGAAGTCCCGCAGTGGAGAGCCAGAGGAAGTTGATGTCTACCCTGGTGAGGACATAGCCTCCCGCGATCATCAGGGCCCCGATGAAGCCTATCGCCGTCAGCTTGTCCGACGTCATCCACCTCGGCTGTCTCTCGGCAAGCCACACAAGTGCCTTTTTCTCAACCCCGTTCAGAAGCGATGTCTGAATCCTGGTTGCCTGTTTCTTATCCATAAATCAGCAAAAACCCGTTACAATCGTATGACAAATATAGCCACAATATTTCAAATCATCAATTTCTGTACCCGAATGCTTAATTGTGGTAAGTTGCAAGCGCTTTTGTGAACTTTTTGTTAATAATCCGCCACATAATGGCGAAAGCCTATAGCTTGACCTCCATCGGAGCACCGTCATATTCGGCGGCGACTCCCGTACAATACTGCGTGTAGGAGCGGGAATTGTCCGGAGTCACCAGCACCAGATTGAAGCGCCGTCTCTTCAGCATCCCCGGGAATTCTCCCTTGCGCTCCCCGATGCTGAGCGTGCGTGCCGCGTCGTCCCAGCTGAAGAGGATGGTGGAATACGCGCCCTTCTCGTAGTTGTAGTTGACGTCCTCGTCTTCGTAGAGGGTGAACGAGCAGTCCTTGCCGGCATAGACGTAAAGGTCTATCAGCTCCGCTCTCTTCTCGTCGGACCAGCGGATCTCCGGACCGAATGGGATGATGCTCCCCGCCCTCACATAGAGCGGGATCCTCTCGTACGGGGCCTTGACGCTGCGGGTCTGTCCGCCGGCGAGATACTCTCCGGAGTAGAAGTCATACCAGCCCTCGCCCTCCGGGAAGTACACCTCGCGCGAGCGGGCCTTGTATTCATATACCGGACACGGCATCAGTGCCGGACCGAACATCCACTGGTCGGAGACGCCGCTGACACGGCTGTCCTCCGGGAAATCCATCGGCAGTCCGCGCATAATCGTATAGTCCCGGAAGTGTACGGCCCCCGCCAGCGAATACAGATACGGCATCAGACGGTAGCGCAGCTTCATATAGTATAGTATGCCCGAATAGGTCGGGGTGCCCTCAGGGGCAATGTTCCAGAGTTCCCTGCGAGGCCACTGTCCGTGGGTGCGGAAGAGCGGCACGAACGCGCCGAACTGGTGCCAGCGGGTCTGAAGCTCGCGCCACTCTTCGAGATCCGGGCTTATCCTGCCCGTGCGCTCGTAGAGCGAGACGGCTGCGGAGAACTTGTCCATCACGCTGAATCCTCCGATGTCCATCCCCCAGAACGGTATTCCGCTCATAGAGAAATTGAGGCCCGCGGCCATCTGGGCGTGCATATCGTCCCAGCAGGTGCCGATGTCGCCGCTCCAGGTGGCGGTGGAATACCTCTGCAGCCCCGCAAATCCGCTCCGCGTGAGCAGGAACACGCGCCTGTCCGGCTCGAGCCCGCGCTGGCCGTTGTAGATGGCGTCGGCGTTGACCAGCGAATAGGCGTTAAGGTACTCCGTCGACGGGCCGAGGGCCGTAGGGGTGGTGAGCGCCTTGAGATAGTCCATCGGCAGGCAGTCGCGCAGGTTAGGCTCGCTGGCGTCCATCCACCAAGCGTCGATCTTGCGCCCGTATTGGCTGTAGAGATTGTCGTCCATCTGCCTCCAGAACATCTTGCGCCCGCCCTCGGAATAGGCGTCGTAGAACGACTCCACATATCCGAGCCAGTCGCGCAGGCTGTCCCGCTCCGCAAGCGGATAGACATAGCCGTGGGACTTGAGTTCCTTGTAGTTGTCGGTATTGACGTAGAACTTCGGCCAGACGCTGATCATAAAGCGCGCGTGCATCGCGTGTACGTCGTCCAGCATCTTCTCCGGGTCGGGATAGCGCTCCGGGTCGAAGCGGTGACTTCCCCACTGGTCGTTCTTCCAATAGTGCCAGTCCTGGACTATGTTGTCCACCGGGATGTCCCTGCGGCGGAGTTCGGCGAGCGTGCCGACCAGGTCGTCCTGGGTGCTGTAGCGCTCCCTGCTCTGCCAGAAGCCCATCACCCAGCGCGGCATCACCTGTGCCTTGCCGGTGAGGCTGCGGTAGCCGGAGATCACTTCATCGATGCTCCCGCCGGCGATATAATAATAGTCCAGTTCCGGGCTCATCTCAGACCAGAAGGAGAATCTCCCCTGCTCCCGGGCGCTCCGTACCGTCGCCACCCTCAGTCCGAGGTAGGAGACGTCGCCGTCAGGCTTCCACATCAGCCTGATCGGCACCCTCTCGCCCTTCTTCATCGCATAGCTGAATTTGTAGGAATTCGGATTCCAGGCCGGTCTCCACCTCTCGGTGACTACCGTCTTTCCGCCCAGCTCCATCTCCTGGAAGCCGGCGTAGTAGAGTATGAAGTGGTATTCTGCGTCCTCCGGGGCTTCGAGATAGCCTTCGTATGTGACATTCGCGCCCTTGAGCGGCATCTGCGGGAGATTCCTTATCACCCATTCGTTCTCGAAGTAGAGCGAATCCTCCTGACGCACGAGACTCTTGCCGAGCGCAGGAGCGTATGTGCCCGTGAGGCTTCCCCGCCTGCCCTCCTTGTCATAGAGGGTGAAGATATCGCCGAGCTGCCGGTACGGATCAGGATTGCCCCAGCGGCTCAGGGAGTAGTTGTCAACAAGGATGCCGTAGCCGCGGCTGCTGACCACGAACGGTACGGAGACCTTGGTGTTGTACTGGAAGAGCTCCTCGTTGCCGCCCTTGTGGTTGAACTCCAGCGACTGCTGCTGGCCGAGGCCGTAGAAGGCCTCGTCGTCAGGAGAGTCAAAGGTTAAGCGGGTCGTGTAGCCGTCCTTACCCTCGATGCGTATAGGTCTGAACTCCATAGTATTGCCGTCGAGTACCGGACTGCCGTCAGCGGAGGCGAAGCTGACCGCTCCGTCGCCCAGGCGCACGCTCGCCGTGACGCCGCCCGTGCTGACACTTACCGTAGTGTCGGTGGAGCTGACGGAGAATGAAGGCTTTGCGCTCTGTGGCACGATGACCAGACTCCGCCTGTCGGAGAACCGCTTCTCTGCGGTGGCGCTCACGCGGATCAACTTCTCGCCCGCGACCTGGAGTCTTACTGCGGCGGGGCCGCCTTCAGACTGCTCTGATGGCCATACGGTCACTCCGTCGTCAGTCCGCTTCCAGCCCTGCGTGCCGCATCCGGCGATGACGGTGATGGCCAGAAATGACAAGATGGACTTTGAAAATGTAGTTTTGGCTTCCATATCGTTAATTTATATAAGTACAAATATAACCATAATCCGCAAATTATTCTCGCCGGAAAAGCGTATCTTTGCAGGCATCAAACACAGGGTATGAACGTTAAAAGATTTATCAATTCGGGGGTGCAGGTCGTGTTGATCACCGCCATCTCGCTGCTGTTCTCCAAGACGACGATATATAACTTCACCTCCATCCCGGCGATGAACTCCTCTATGGCAGGTGTTGACTTCAAGATGTCCGACATCTACAACTCCGTCATCTGCAAGATGACCGCCCCGAGGCACAGCAAGGACATAACGATCGTGAGCGTGGACGACTGCTCCCGCGAGGAGATAGCCGAGGTCATCCGCACCGTCGATGCCTGCGCCCCGTCTGCCGTGGGCCTGGACATCATCTACGGTAAACATAAGAAAAACGACGGGGAACTGATCGCGTCGATACGGGACTGCAAGAATATGGTGCTGCCGAAAAGGATAATCGACCAGTTGCATCAGGTAGACCAGAGCGGCCCGGAGGAGGGCTATTTCTATGACGGCTCTTTCTCGCACTTCGGCATCCTGAACCTCGAGTCCCGCGACCTGAGCTATCCGGTCCGCGCGTTCAGGCCGCTCTATTGGCAGGCCGACTCGACCCTTGCCTACGGGATGGCGACTGAACTCGTGCGGCTGGCGCGTCCCGAGGCGTTCGACAGGCTGATGGAGCACATCAGCGATCCGTCCGACTCGCTGCTGATCAAATACCCCAACCTGACTTTCGACACCATAGACGGGCAGGAGATTCTCGCCCGGCCCGACTCGCTCGACTCCCTGCTCAGAGGCAGGATAGTGTTGATCGGCAAGTTCTTCGACGGGCACGACCTGCACCTCACTCCGATCGACAGGACGATGCCCGGAGCGAAAATACAGGCGTATATCATAGAGTCCATCCTCGGCGAAAAGTTCCTTGTCGAGTTCCCGCCCCGGCAGAACTGGAAGATAGCGATGATTATGTGCGCACTGCTGCTCTCGTTCAACTTCGTCGCCATCTACCATTTCCCGATCGTGGGCAAGATGGCGGTCCGTATGGTGCAGATAGGCAGCCTCTTCCTGTGCGACATAGTAGGCATCGCGATATACTACTACCACGGCGTCTACATAGACTTCATACCGACCCTCACGATGATAGCCCTCGGCTTCTTCTCCTACGACATCTGGGTGGGCATAGTATCGATACTCCAGCACTTCATCAGCCGCGCCCAGGCCCGCAAGGCCGCCAAGCTGGTCCCGCGAGGAAACGCATAAGCAGAGGGGGCTGACTAAAAAGCATTTAGCCAGCCCCTTTCAGGCTTCTTAACCCCCGCAGACTACCGTCCGCGACCCCTATCAGGGGTATTTCGCTCCTACGTCGCGGTCTCTGCGGGACTTTTTAGTCTCATCCTATGTGAGGTGCGTAGGGGAATCGAACCACTGTAACAGGTTTTGCAGACCTGCGCCTGACCACTCGGCCAACGCACCTTGCGTTTGAGGAGTACAAATATACGGCATTTTCCGGGAATTGCAAGGCGGGCGAAAGCTTTTTTTGCTATCTTTGGGGAGTTGGGACATAAAACGCTAATCTTATGAAAAGGATATTGATATTTGCAGCTGCGGCCTCTCTCGCCCTCTCCTGCGGGACGACCGGAAAGCTCACATCGGGCGAAGCGGCCTCCCTCACCGACCCGGGCGAAGAACTCCTCAATACCGGCTACGGCTACATCAAGAAGAAAGACAGCACCGGCTCCATCTCGCGCCTCGATATGAAGGGCGCGGAGAGCTACTCCGACATCTATGACTACATCCGCGGGCGCGTTCCCGGGGTGGAGGTGCGCGGCACCGTCATCACAATCCGCGGGCGCAACTCCATCAACAGCAGCACCGATCCGCTGATCCTCGTGGACGGGGTGGAAGTCAAGGACTTGAGCCACATCTCCCCGAATATGGTAGAGAGCATCGAGGTGCTCAAAGACGCTTCGTCCGCCTCCATCTACGGCATACGCGGAGCCAACGGAGTCATCCTCATAACCACCCGCAAGCAATGATACGCAACATAGTCTTCGACTTCGGGGGTGTGCTGGTGCGCTGGGATCCCCGCAATCTTTATGACCCTTACTTCAACGATCCGGAGAAGACGGCGTTCTTCCTCGATAAGGTGTGCCCCTACAGCTGGAACGAAACGGTGGACGCAGGCCGTCCGACCGCCGAAGCCACAGAGGAGCGCCTCGCCCTCTATCCCGAATGGGAGAAGGAGATCCGGATGTATTTCGGGCAGTGGATAAAGATGATGGACGGGCAGGTGCCCGGTATGGAGGAACTGCTCACGGAACTGAAAGTCAGAGGTTATAGCCTATACGGTCTCACCAACTGGTCCGCCGAGACTTTCCCGCAGATAAGGGACAGCTACCCGGTATTCTCACTGCTCGACGGCATCGTCGTGTCGGGCGAAGAGCATATCAAGAAGCCTTCTCCGGAGATATACCGCACGTTGCTGAAGCGTTACCGCCTCAGGCCGGAGGAAAGCATCTTCATCGACGACAACCCCGGCAATGTGGCCGCAGGAGAAGCCGAGGGCATAAGGGGGCTGGTTTTCACTTCCGTGGAGCAGCTCCGGATGGATCTCCGCGCAATTCTGCAATGATGCTCTCGCCGGCGCGAAGATAGTCTCCGACCGCGACCTTCAGCTCTGCATCGAGCGGCAGGAAGAGGTCTATGCGCGAGCCGAACTTGATGATGCCGCACTGCTCCCCCGCCCTTACGCCGCCTCCCCGTGCGGAATAGCAGACTATGCGCCGGGCGAAGCCGCCGGCAATCTGCTTGAAGAATATCCTCTCCCCGGCGGGAGTGGTGATGCCGGTGCAGCTGTGCTCGTTCTCCTCTGAAGCCTTGGGCTTGAACGCGAGGAAGTGTTTGCCGGGATAGTACTTATAGTAGGTGACTTCCCCGTCTACGGGCCAGAAGTTGGCGTGCACGTCGAAGAAATTCATATATACCGACACCTGCACGCACTCGCACTTCAGGTACTCTCTCTCATAGACCCTGTCCACAATCACGACCCTGCCGTCGGCAACCGAACTCACCAGCCTGCCGGAGCCTTTCCGCTCCCTGCGGGGCACACGGAAAAATGAGGTCTGCCAGATGCAGAACCAGAGCAGCAGGGCAAGGGACGGCCAGACAATCCAGGCCGGCCGGACGAAGCGGACCAGGACGAAGCCAAGAGCGGCGCTCAGAAGATACACGAGCGCAAGAGTACCGCGCGAGTTGCGGTCGATCATAAGAGTCCGAATAGCGCGAGGTATACCACGCCCAGCGGAATCCCCACGAGGCTGCTGTCGAAGCGGTCCAGCATCCCTCCGTGTCCCGGGATGGCCGTGCCGGAATCCTTGACGTTGCAGCTGCGCTTCCACTCCGACTCGTAGAGGTCGCCGCAGATGCCGCCGAGGCATACGAGGACGCCCAGCGCGAGGCAGTGATACCAGGCGTAAGGCAGCCAGCCCAGCCTGAAGAGCACGAAGGCGGCGATCAGGCTGAAGAGCACCCCGCCCCAGAGCCCCCACCAGGATTTCTTCGGCGAAATGCCCGGCGCGAGCTTGCGCGAAGTCGGCTTCTGACCGAGCAGTGTCCCTATGCAGTACGCTCCAACGTCAGATGCCCAGATGATGATGAAAAGCGAGAGCAGCAGCCAGCCGTCGAACACCGGTCCGTCCATCACAATCAGCGGCGAGAGGCAGATGGGAAGCGCGATGTAGCCGAGTCCGCCATAGACTATCGCCACGTCCCCGAACCCCTCCCTCTCCGGGAAGAAGATGCAGGACAGCGGCAGCAGGAGCAGCGGCAGCAGGAGCAGCGTGAGATAGTGAGGGTCAAGACCGAAGAACTTCACCCCGGCGACCAGCACGAACAAGGCCACAGCGGTAAGCAGGCCTATCTTCTGCTGGATCACAAACCTCTGCCCGAGGGAAATCGTGTAGAACTCCCGGAGCGCCACATACAATATAAGCAGGAACAGGGCACCGAAAAGCGTCCTGTCCCAGATTGTCCCGAACACCATCACCACGAGGAAAATGATGCCGGTGAACGTCCTACTTATCAGATTCTTCATCGCTGTTGTCTTCGGCTTTGATTTCCTTTTCGTTTTTGAGCCGCTCCTCGCCGTGCTTGCCGGCCTTCGGCCCGAATATCTTCTCGATATCGTCCGACATTATCACCTCCTTGTCGATGAGCATCTGCGCGAGCTGCTCAAGTCCGGCCCAGTTGTCCTTGAGAATCTTGGTGGTGCGCCTCGTGACCTCGTCAGTGATGGCCTTGGCCTCGGCGTCTATCAGCTGCGCGGTCTTCTCGCTGTACGGTTTGGTGAGGGAGTAGCCGTCGCCGTTGGCCTCGTAGAATGAGAGGTTGCCGACTTTGTCGCTCATACCGTAGTAGGTGACCATAGCGTAGGCGATCTTTGTCATCCGCTCGAAGTCGTTGAGCGCACCGGTGCAAGGCACTCCGTCGTTGACAAGTTCCTCTGCGACGCGCCCTCCGACGAGGCAGCACATCTCGTCCATCATATCGGACTTCGACATCATCACCTTCTCGTCAGGCAGGCTCCAGGTGAGGCCGAGCGCCTGTCCGCGAGGGATGATGGAAACCTTGAGCACAGGGTCGCAGCCCGGGAGCAGCCAGCCCGCCACCGCGTGGCCGGCCTCGTGGTAGGCCGTGAGCTTCTTCTCCTGAGGCGACATTATCGTCTTCTTGCGCTCGATGCCTCCCACCACCCTGTCGACGGCGTCGGTAAAGTCCTGGTTGTCTATGTCTTTCTTTCCTTTGCGGGCCGCCGTGAGCGCCGCCTCGTTGCATACGTTGGCTATGTCGGCCCCGGAGAATCCCGGAGTGTGCTTGGCTATCGCCTCCACGTCGAATTTCGGCGAGAGCTTGAGCTTCTTGGTGTGTACGAGGAATATCTCCTTGCGTTCATTGAGGTCAGGCAGGGTCACCTGTATCTGGCGGTCGAAGCGCCCGGCCCTCATCAGGGCCTTGTCGAGGATGTCGGCGCGGTTGGTGGCCGCAAGCACGATGACACCGCTGTTGGTCCCGAAGCCGTCCATCTCGGTGAGGAGCTGGTTGAGAGTGTTCTCACGCTCGTCGTTGGAGGAGAATCCCACGTTCTTGCCTCTGGCGCGGCCCACCGCATCAATCTCGTCGATGAAGACGATGCACGGGGCCTTCTCCTTGGCCTGCGCGAAGAGATCCCTCACGCGGCTGGCGCCCACTCCGACGAACATCTCCACGAAGTCGGAGCCGCTGATGCTGAAGAACGGCACATTGGCCTCCCCCGCCACCGCCTTGGCGAGCAGGGTCTTGCCGGTGCCCGGAGGCCCTACGAGCAGAGCGCCCTTGGGTATTTTGCCGCCGAGGGCGGTATATTTGCCGGGGTTCTTGAGGAAATCCACGATCTCCATCACCTCCTCCTTCGCGCCGTACAGCCCTGCCACATCCTTGAACGTGACATTGACCTTGTCCTTGTCGGCGAGCTTGCCCGTGGCCTTGCCCACATTGAACGGGTTCATCCCGCCTCCGGCTCCGCCACCGCCGCCCATCTGGCGCGACATCGAGCGGAACATCCACGCATACAGCATAATGAGCAGGGCTATCGGAAGTATCCATTCAAGTATTCCGCCCCAGAAATTGCTCTCGTTCTCGATATAAATCTTGACTTTAGCCCCCTCCGGCAGAGAGGCGTTGAGAGCGTCGAACTCCTTCTCCGGGTCGAACTTGGACGAGGTGAGGAAGTAGAACTGCGGGGACTTCTTCGGCAGTTTGCCCTCAGCGAAGAAGGAGGCATATTTCCCCAGGCTGTCCGGACGTACCGTGATATTGCCTTTGTAGTCGTTTCTTACGAAGTGGATGTCTTTGATGTCGCCGCCGAGAATCATCTCCTGCACCTGCCCCCACTCAATCTTCGCCGCCGGGGCGGAACTGTTGCCCAGCAGCATCCATCCGATCACCGCGAGGAGGATTATGTAGAGGATTGTGGAAAGGTTGATTCTGACTATCCTTGGACCTCTGTTGCCATTGTTTGGTTTTTGAGCCATCGTTTATATTTTTGCAGAGCAAAGATACAACAAAAATGAAACCACTCAAGGAAGATGTCCGGATAATCTGGCTGGAAACGGTCGATTCCACCAATAAAGAGCTCCGCAGGCGCATCGATGAACTTGACAATTTGTCAGTGATAGCCGCCGTGGAGCAGACGGCGGGCCGCGGTCAGGGGAGTCACAGCTGGTTTTCGCGCCCCGGGTCCGGCCTTACCTTCAGCCTGCTGCTCCGCTTTCCGCAGAAGGGCCCGCTTGCGCTCAGGGCCGCCGACCTGCTGCTCGTCACGGAGATGACCACCCTCGCGCTGCGCGACTACCTGCTCGACAGAGGGATTGAACCGCGCATCAAGTGGCCCAACGACATCTGGGTCGGGGAGCGCAAAATCTGCGGCATACTCGTCGAGAATATTATTGACGCCGATATGATAAGGAAGAGCATAGTCGGGATAGGGCTTAACGTCTGCGAGACCGCCTGGCCCTCCGAACTCCCGAACCCGGTGTCGATGAAGCAGCTCACCGGTCGTGACTATGATATCCGCGAGGAGCTTGAGGCGCTCTGCGGGCGGATTGCGGTCCGCTTCGCGATGCTCGGCTCGGCATCGGGACGGAAAAGTCTGGACGTGGAATTCAGGAAGAATATGTTCACCCTTGACGGAGAGCGGCGATAGCCGCCGCAGGGTCGTCCGAGCCGAACACGGAACTGCCCGCCACGGCTATGTCGACACCCGCCTCCCTCGCCGGACCGACGGTCCTGAGATTGATGCCGCCGTCTATTTCGATGAGGGCGTCAGAGCCCCTCGCGGCGAGTTCCGCCTTGAGCGCGGCCACGCGGTCGAGGGATTCATAGATGAACTTCTGACCGCCGAACCCGGCGAAGACGGACATTACCAGGAAATAATCCGCCTTGCCGATATAGGGGAAGAGCCTTTCCACCGGAACATCAGGGTTGATTGCGAGTCCCGCCTTCATCCCCAGGGAGCGGATCTCCCCGAGGAATGAAGAACTGCGCCTGCCGGCTTCCTCCAGATGGAACGAACACATACTGACCCCGTCGTCCGCGAGCTTCCTGAACCATCTCTCGGGATGCACCACCATCAGGTGCGCGTCCATCGGCGCGGCGGCGACCCTGCGGAGCTGGTCTATCACGGAGAACCCGAATGAGAGGTTGGGCACGAAAGTGCCGTCCATAATGTCGAGATGGATTATGTCTCCGCATTCGTTGATCAGACGGATATCCTTCTCGAGATGGAGGAAATCCGCCGCAAGGACAGATGGCGCTATTCTGAACGGCATAGTACTGCGGATTATATCGCCGGCGCGAGGATGCTCTCGATGTCGGAGACGTATTTCTTGAAATTCTTGTCGGTGTCCATCAGATCGCCTACCATCATACAGGCGTGCAGCACCGTGGCGTGGTCCTTGCCGCCGGTCTCGATGCCGATGGTCGAGAGGGAAACGTTGCTTATGAGGCTGCGGCAGAGATACATCGCTATCTGCCGCGCCTGCACTATCTGGCGCTTGCGGGACTTGGACAGCAGCTCGTCGCGGGTGATGTTGAAGTACTCGCAGACGCTCCTCTGCACCTTGTCGATGTCGATGTCGGTCTTGGCTTCGCCGATGAGATTCCCCGTGATGCCCTCGGCCAGCTCCAGCAGCGACTTGTCCCTCTCCACCAGCGAATGTGCAATCAGCGAGACAAGCGTGCCCTCAAGCTCGCGGAAGTTGGTCTTGACCTTGGCCGCGACATATTCCAGCACCGTATTGGGGATATCCACGCCCTCCCGTTCGGCACGCGCTTCCAGCATACGGAGCCGGGTTGCGTAGTCCGGGTGGGTGAGCTGCACGGATAGTCCCCACTTGAAGCGGGAGAGCAGGCGCTCCTCGAAGTTCTGGAGCTCCACGGGAGCCCTGTCGGAGGTGAAGAGCAGCTGTTTGCCGTTCTGGTGCAGGTGGTTGAATACATTGAAGAATGCGTTCTGGCAACCCTGGCCCATCAGGTCCTGGATATCGTCCACGATGAGCACGTCTATCTTCATATAGTATGCGAGGAAGTCGGTGACGTTGTTGCGCACGTTGACCGCGACCATATATTGGGTCTTGAACTCGTGGCCGGTGACATACAGCACCACGAGGTCAGGATATTTCTCCTTGACCGCGATGCCTATGGCCTGCGCGAGATGGGTCTTGCCCAGTCCGGAGCCGCCGAAGATGAAGAGCGGGTTGAACGGAGTCCTGCCCGGTGCGGTCGCGATGTTGCGGCCTGCCGTGACCCCCATCTTGTTGCACTCCCCCTCCACAAGATTGTCGAAGTTGTAGGCGGGATTGAGCCTCGGGTCTATCTTGAGCTTGTGAAGCCCCGGGTAGACGAAAGGATTGGGCCTGTCGGTAGGCTGCGAGACCAGCGTCACCGGAGGATTGGACGGGGTTACGGAAGTCTGCCCCGGAAACTTCATCGCCGGCTGGTTGGACACCGGACGCAGGGTGTACATCAGTCTAGCGTCCTCTCCGAGCTCGCGGCGCAAGGTCTTGCGCAGCAGGTCCAGGAAAGCCGACTCGATATACTCCCTGAAATAGTCGGACGGGACTTCGAGCGTGAGGGTAGAGCCGGACAAAGACACGGCCCGGATAGGTTCGAACCAGGTCTTGAACTGCTGAACTTCAATGTTCTGCCTTATCACTTGCAGACAACGGCTCCAGACAGCGGTATGTCTTTCCTCAGATCCCATTAAACGATTAGCTGAATAACGGTCGGTTTCTTCCCCGACCGCAGTGCAAAATTGGTGATAAAAAAGTTGAAAAAAATTTTCGATTGCTATTGCATTTTATTTTTTTTAGCCGTAACTAAAGGATTGCAATTTTGCTAATCGATTATTTATAAGTATCTGACTTACATCGAGTTGCAAAGACCGAAAATCTTTAACTGTTTGTTTTTTAATATGGTTAGTAATTTATAAATATTCAAAATACGCCATCTTTCGCATATCGTTTATCGCCAATGATTTTCAGCGGAGCGACCGCACTGTGCGCAAGCCGGCAAACGATTAATTTTTCGGGATCCTCGCGACGAAAGCGTCCGGATATTTTTTCTTCACTGCGGCGAGATTGTCCGCCGCCTTCCGCCGGTCGGGGCCGACACATATATAGTATTTGTAAAGCTTGCCCTGCCTGACTATGTGCGGCGTGTAGCCCAGAAAGTCGTACTCCCGCTCCCCCACCTGGCGTCCGACGGCGAATATCTGTATGCCGTAGAGTTCGGCCTCCGTGTCCTCTGAGGCGGAGGACCGGCCCGCATCCCCGCCGGAGACGGCTCCGTCCCTGTCCGATGAAGCTGCATCCCCGGGAGAAGCGGCCTCTCCGGACGGAGCGCTCATACTCCCGTCATAGACTTCCTTATATGCCTTGAACGCCCTGAAGAGCCGCAGCGCTATGTCCTCGCGTTTGGATTTCTGCTTGAGCACGGCGAGGTCGGAGCTGTTGGAGATGAAACCGAGCTCCACCAGCACCGCCGGCATCGACGTCTTCCACAGCACATAGAACGGGTCCTGCGACACTCCCCTGTCGGTCTTGAAAGGGCCGCCCTTCATCTGCTCCTCCACCGCCTGCGCGAAGCGGAGGCTCTGCTCAAGATAGGAATTCTGCATCAGCACCATAAATATGTACGACTCCGGGTCGGACGGGTCGAAGTCCTGATATTTGGTGCTGTAGTCGTCTTCGAGCAGTATCACCGAATTCTCCCTGCGGCATACCTCCATATTGCCCGCGAAGAGGTCGCGGTTCTTGTTGGAGGACTGACCCAGCACGTGGACCGAGAAGCCGTTGGGGCTTGTCTTCGGGGATGCGTTGATATGGATGGAGATGAACAGGTCCGCTCCGGCGGCGTTGGCTTTGGCGGCCCGGTCGTTGAGCCCTACGGTCTCGTCCTTGCTGCGGGTGAGGACCACACGGACGTCCGGGAAGGCCTCGCGTATCCTCTCCGCCAGCATCTTCGCGATGTCGAGGGTGAGGGTCTTCTCGTAGGTCTTGCCATCCGCGCTCACACAGCCCGCATCCTTCCCGCCGTGGCCCGCATCTATGACTACGGTGGACAGTCCGAGCTTGTCGGCTGCCGCCCCCGCGAAGCAAAGAAGCGCGGTCAGAACAATGCAGATTGTGCGTTTCAAATAATTGTACTAATTTTGTAACTTATTGCAAAAATACGAAAATTCTCTCACTTGAGAAAGACGGCATATATAATCTCGCTCGCGCTGGCGCTGCTCTGCAGCCTCGGCAGCTCGCAGGCCCAGAACCGGCGCTCCCGCTCCGGCGCGGCCTACGGCGTGCGGATAGAGAAGAAAGTCGAGGCCCCCGACTCCCTGACCCTCGCCCGCCGGGACTCCCTGCACCGCGCGGACTCGCTGCACAGGGTGGATTCGGTGGCGATGCTGGGCAAGAGCTCGCTCGAGCGTCCGGCCTTCTCGGTGGCCAAGGACTCCATCGTGGAGGACTTCAGCAACGGGCAGCGGAAGATATACTACTACGGCGACGTCAACGTGAAGTACCAGGATATGGAGCTCACCGCCGACTATATGGAATACGATATGAAGACCGGCATCGTCCACGCCAAAGGCCGCTACGACCCCGAGACCGAGGAATGGGTGGGCCGGCCCGTGATGAAGCAGGGCGACAAGACTTACAATATGCAGGAGGTGCGCTACAACTTCAATTCCCGCAAGGCGCGCATCACCAATATGGTCACCAGCGAGGAGGACGCGACCCTGCACGGGCGCAACATCAAGATGATGGAGGACGAGTCCATCAACCTCACCTCCGGCAAATACACCGTCTGCGACGCTGAGCACCCGCACTACTACCTGAGCCTGACGAGCGCCAAGGTGGTGCGCAAGCCGAGCCAGAAGACCATCTTCGGCCCGGCCTATATGGTCGTGGAGGATGTCAAGCTGCCCTTCATCGGGCTGCCGTTCGGCTTCATACCCAAGCGTCCGCAGCGCGCGACCGGTCTGCTGATGCCGACTTTCGGCGAGGAACAGGCGCGAGGATTCTATATGCGCGACCTCGGTATGTATTTCGTCTTCGGGGACTACCTCGACCTGTCCGTCACCGGCGACTACTACACTCTGGGCTCCTGGGCTGTCAACGTCAACTCCCGCTACAAGGTCAACTACAAGTGCAACGGTTCGTTCTCGATGAACTACTCCAACGACCAGACGGGCGAAAAAGGCACGTCGGAATTCTTCCAGACCCGCAACTTCGGCGTCAAGTGGACGCACTCCCAGGACTCCAAGGCGCACCCCGGCACCACTTTCAGCGCCTCGGTCAACTTCCAGAGCCCGTCCAACAACCGCTACAATTCCACCAACATCAATCAGGCCCTCCAGAGCCAGGCCTCGTCCTCCGTCTCCTTCTCGAAGAACTGGGACGGCAAGTTCAACCTGAGCCTCAACCTCCTGCACTCGCAGAATTCGCGCGACTCGTCTTATACGTTCACCCTGCCTAACGTCACCTTCTCGATGACCACGATCTACCCTTTCAAGAAGAAGGCCCGCGCCGGCAAGGAAAAGTTCTATGAGAAGATATCGTTCGGCTACAACACCTCCCTCCAGAACAAGATCTCGTTCAAGGCGTCCGAGTTCGGCAAGGAGGGGTTGGTCGACAAGTTCCAGAACGGTATGGCGCACAACTTTACCATCGGCCTGCCCAACTTCCAGTTGTTCAAGTATATAAGCGTGGCGCCGAGCGTGCAGTACGCCCAGAACTGGTTCTTCCGGAAGAACGAATATGTCTACAACGAAGAGACGGATGCGGTGGAGATGCAGCAGGGGCGGCAGTTCGGAGCGTTCGGCATCACGCAGAACTACTCCTTCGGCACCTCGATGAGCACCCGCATCTACGGGACCTTCAACTTCGGCAAACAGAACACCCTGCAGGCCATCAGGCACGTGATCTCGCCTTCGTTGAGCCTCTCGCTGAGCCCAGAGAAGGGGACTTATGCCAACGGATACCGCACGCTGTACTACACCGACGCTTCCGGGGCCGAGAAGGAATACCAGTACAACGTCTATTCCGGGCAGCTCAACTCCCCGCCGGGACGGGGACGCTCCGCGACGGCATCCCTCACCATTGGCAACAACCTCGAAGCCAAGGTGCGCGATTACGCCGACACCACCGGCACGGGCACCAAGAAAGTCAAGCTCATAGACCAGCTCACCATCAACACGGGCTACAACTTCCTCGCCGACTCGCTGGGTATGCGGCCCGTCTCGATGACTATGTCCACGACCCTCTTCAACAAGGTGTCCATCAGCGCCTCCGCCTCGCTCAACCCTTATGCGATAGGCGAAAATGGCAGGGAGGTCAACGCTTTCGCCGTCACACGCGGGCAGGGGCTGGCCAGGCTCACCAGCGCGAGCGCTTCCGCGTCCTACTCCATCTCCGGCAAGGGCACGATCAACGGCAACGACGGTTCCAAGGGTGACGGCGGCCCGGGGGCCAAAAGTAATGTCAACGCCTACCAGAGGAATTACTATCATCCCGTGACCGGGGAATTCATCCCCGGAGGCTGGCTCTACTACACCAACCCGAACTCCCCCTGGAGCCTCAACTGCAGCGCGAACTTCAGCCTCACGCGCAGCTATTCCTACGACGCGACCCTCCGGCAGCTGCTCACCAAAGACCGCTATACGGCAGCGCTCCAGCTCTCCGGCTCGCTCAAGCTTACCCCGAGGATGTCGCTGAACGCGTCCTCCGGCTACGATTTCATAGCTAAACAGGTGACCTCCACCCAGATAAGCGCGACCTACGACCTTCACTGCTTCAACATAGCGGTCTCCTGGGTGCCGCTCGGCACCTGGAAGTCCTACAGCTTCCGCATAGCCGCCAACGCCGCCGCCCTTGCCGACATCCTGCGCTTCAAGAAAAGCGACAGCTATTGGGATAAATAATATTTTATTGCTATATTTGCGCCATCAAACGCGTCCCCGCGGATCTGAATGCGGGAGACATTCATAAACTAATTCATCTATGCCACACAGACTTTCGGAGCTGAGCGCGATGACACGGGAACAGCTGGAGTCGATAGCGACAGAACACAATGTCAAATCAATAAAGAAGCTGGACAGCGAGAACCTCGCCTATGCGATACTCGATGCCGAGGCCAAGGAAGAGTCGGTGAAGCCGGCCCCGGAGAAGCCTAAGGTCCGCAGGGGCCGTCCGCCGAAGCAGCAGAAGGCCTCCGCCGAGGCGCAGCCTAAGCAGGCTGCCGACAAGGGAGAGTCCGCCGCGGGAGCGGAGAAGCAGGAGCGCAAGGAAGGCGCAGCGTCAAGAGGCCGCAGAGGCCAGAAGAAGCAGAGCGCGTCCGCTTCCGGCAACATCGAGGCCGCCGTCCCTGCAGCGGGAACTCCGCAGAGCGCAGATACCCGGTCCGCCGGCGACAATCAGAACAGGCAGCCGGGCGTACAGCAGGCCAAGAAGCGCGGCCGCAAGCCTAAGTCGGCGCAGCCGGAGCAGGCGGCGGAGGCCAATCTCTTCTCCGCTGCGGAGGAGCAGCAGGCGGCGCAGCCTCAGACGGCCGTGACCTCGGAGGAGAGGCAGCCTCAGCAGGAGCAGCGTCTCCGGAAGCCGCAGGAGCAGCCTAAACAGCAGCATATAGCCGAAAGCCGCTCCATAGAGAAAGTACTCGAGAAAGTGCAGGCCAAGGTGCAGGAGAAGGCCATCGAACGCGCTATGCCTCCAAAGCAGCAGAATCCGCAGCAGCAGGATGTTCAGAATCAGAGTCAGAACCAGAACAGGCAGGGTCAGAACCAGCAGCCGCAGCGCCCGAAGCCTATATACTACGAAGGGACTGTCGAGGCCACGGGAGTGCTGGAGATAATGCCGGACGGTTACGGCTTCCTCCGTTCCTCCGACTACAATTATCTCAACTCCCCGGACGACATCTACGTCTCCCAGCAGCAGGTCAAGGCCAACGCCCTCAAGAGCGGCGACACCGTGACCGGAGAAATACGTCCGCCGCGCGAGGGCGACAAGTACTTCCCGCTCGCGAGCGTGAAGTCGGTCAACGGCCGCAGCACGGAGTTCATCCGCGACAGGGTGCCGTTCGACTTCCTAACCCCGCTCTTCCCGGACGAGAAGTTCAACCTGCTCGGAAACGGGCACGAAAAGGACAAGAGCTGCCGCATCGTGGATATGTTCTCTCCTATCGGCAAGGGTCAGCGTATGCTGATCGTCTCCCCTCCGAAAGCCGGCAAGACATTGCTGCTCAAGAGCATCGCCAACGCCATTGCGGACAACCACCCGGAGGTATACGAAATAGTGCTCCTAGTGGACGAGCGTCCTGAGGAGGTGACCGATATGCAGCGCTCCGTCAAGGCCGAGGTGGTCGCCTCCACCTTCGACGAGCCGGCCGAGAAGCACGTCAAGGTGGCCAATATGGTCATCGAGAAGGCGCGCAGGCTCGTGGAGTGCGGGCACGACGTGGTGATTCTGCTCGACTCCATCACCCGCCTCGCCAGGGCCTACAACACTGTCCAGCCGGCATCCGGCAAGGTGCTGACCGGAGGCGTGGACGCCAACGCCCTCCAGAAGCCGAAGAGGTTTTTCGGAGCGGCCCGCAATATCGAGGGAGGCGGCTCGCTGACCATCCTCGCCACGGCCCTCACAGAGACCGGATCCAAGATGGATGACGTCATATTCGAGGAGTTCAAGGGAACCGGCAACTCCGAGATCCAGCTCGACCGCACGCTTGCCAACCGCCGTATCTTCCCCGCCGTCAACGTATTGCTCTCCGGCACGAGGCGCGACGACCTGCTCTACCCTAAGGACCAGAGCCAGAGGATATGGATACTCCGCAAGCTGCTCGCCGATATGAACCCTACCGAGGCTATGAACTTTATGCTGCAGCTGATGGACGAGTACCGCACCAACCAGGACCTGCTCGACAATATGTCAAAGGTCTCCCCGCGCGAAGCGAAGTATTACGATAACTTCTAGCGATGACTCACGCCGACAGCCTCTTCTTTGCCCTGCTGCGCAGCGGACTCTGGGGCGGTGCTCCGGCGCTTCCTTGCTCAGAGGCCGGCGCGGAGGACTGGAAGAAGGTTTATCGCCTGAGTATGGAGCAGACGGTGGTGGGCCTCGTCACAGACGGGGCAGCCGCCTGTCCTGCAGGTTTTGTCCCAAGGGCGATCTCGCTCAAACTGATGTCCGCGCTTGTATCGACCGAGAGGCTCAACGCCGTGATGGACGCTGCCATAGTCCGCTTCGTCTCCCTGCTTGAGAGCGGCGGAGTGCAGCCGGTTCTCGTCAAGGGACAGGCAGTCGCGCAGTGCTATATCCGCCCCGAGGGCAGGATGAGCGGCGACATAGACCTCATAATCTCTCCCTCTCAGTACGAAGCCGCGAAGGCGATTATCACTCCGCTAGCCGACAGCACAGGCATCGAAGGCATGGACAGGATGCACTTCGGCGCGACATTCGGCGATGTGGAGCTGGAGCTGCACGGCACGGTCCGGACGAGCCTGGGGAAGAGGATCAACAACGTGCTGGACAGCGCCCAGGCAGGGCTCTTCGATGAGGGCGGCTGCCGATACTGGGATCGTCACGGCACACGGGTGCGGATTCCTTCCGTCGATTTCGATGCTCTCTTCATATTCACCCATCTGCTTCAGCACTTCTTCTGCGGCGGCCTGGGGCTCAGGCAGCTCTGCGACTGGGCGAGGGTGCTGCATACGCACAGCGGCAAGATTGATCTCCCCCTTCTTGAAGAGAGGCTTCGCCAAATGGGAATCGTGAGCGAATGGAAAGCGTTCGTGTTCTTCCTTGTCCGCTATCTCGGCCTGCCCGAGGAAGAAGCCCCGCTCTATGATGCGCACTTCGGCGGCAAGGCGGACAAGCTCTGGAGGCATATCGCGCTTGTCGGCAATTTCGGGAAGAACAGGCGTCTTCGCGACAGAAGCCGCGACCCGTATATAATAAGGAAGATAGGCTCGATGCTGATCAATTCCAGGGATTTCATTCACCACTTTTCCATCTTCCCGCTCGATTCGCTGGAGTTTTTCTGGCAATATTTCAGGACCGGCGTCAGAGCCGTGGCGAAAGGAGACTGACATTATGCAGAGGTTTTATGCAATAGCCGAACATATCGTAGCTCTTAAGGCATCCGATGACTCCCCCGTCTGGGTGGAAACGGGCAACTATGCCCCGTTCGAGACATCCGGGGACGCTGCGCCGGTCTGCTCGCTTGAGCTTGTGGACAGCCTTGAAATCCCGGCCTCAGAGCCTGTCTATGATGTGAGGGAAAAGGATTTCCCCCGCATCGCGATCAGCCGCTGTGACGGCGGATATCTGGTGGAGTTTGCCCCGGAGAGCGGACTCCCCATAGCGGCGCGGCTGCTTGCTTCCGAGGACTTCACTTCCGGCTCGCTGTCCCTGCTCCCGGGCTGCGAGGATTCGCTGAGATTTGCCGTTGACAACGCCCTGATGCTGATGTTCGCCA
The DNA here is from genome assembly GCA_963643555.1 of Acetatifactor sp. Taxonomy (GTDB): domain Bacteria; phylum Bacteroidota; class Bacteroidia; order Bacteroidales; family UBA932; genus Cryptobacteroides. The sequence continues at coordinate 6,430 of CAVILJ010000004.1, read as the reverse complement.
TCTCCACCGCCACTCTCGGCACGCTGGAGATACACTCTTCGGTGACGGTCTGCGAGGGCAAGGGCTACGCATTCCTCGGCAGGAGTGGCACAGGCAAGAGCACGCACAGCCGTCTCTGGAGGGAGTTCATACCGGGCAGCCGCCTGCTTAACGATGACAACCCCGTCATCCGCATTAAGGACGGCGAAGTCCGTATCTACGGCTCGCCCTGGAGCGGCAAGACGCCCTGCTACAAGGCCGCGGGCGTACCTTTGGGCGCGGTGGTGAGGATAAACCAGAGCCCGGACAACCGGATCACGAGACTCTCCCCCGTGCAGGCCTATGCATCGATGTATTCGTCCTGCTCCGCTTTCCGCGAGATCAGGAATACCGCCGACGGGATACACACCACCCTCGTGCAGCTGATTTCTTCGGTGCCGATGTACCGTCTGGACTGCCGTCCCGACAGGGAAGCGGCCCTTCTCTGCCACGACACAGTAACTGCCGGACAATGAACACAGTACAGCTGCCAAACGACATTCTGCTCGCCAGCGCCAAGGACTTTCTCGACGAGGGCCGTGAGGTCGTGCTGCGCGCCAAGGGCAACAGTATGCTCCCCTACATCCGCGACGGCCGCGACAGCGTGGTGCTAAAGAAATCAGACTCCTGCGGGGTCGGCGACATCGTGCTCGTGCATCTGCCCGGCAGGTTCATTATGCACCGCATCATAAAGCTAGAGGGCGAGCGCTTCACGATGATGGGCGACGGCAATATCCGGGGGACCGAAAGCTTCAGCCGCGAGGACATATTGGGAAAGGTTATCTGGATAGAAAAGGAAAACGGACGCAGAGTCGCTCCGGGCAAGGGCCGCGCCTGGCGTGCGCTGCTGCCCGTAAGACGTTATTTATTGGGAATATACAGAAGAATTGCAAAGATATGAAAATCAAGGACGGATTTGTGCTCCGCACGATCGGAGACAACTATATGGTGGTCGGAGAAGGTCTCGCGCAGATCGACTTCAACAAGATAGTCTCACTCAACTCCACCGCAGCCTATCTCTGGAAGAATGTGCTGGGCAAGGATTTCGACACGCAGACGCTCGCGGATCTGCTGCTCGCGGAGTACGACGTGGACGAGGCCACGGCGCTCAAGGACGTTGCGGCGCTGGTGCAGAAGTGGATAGACGCAGGCCTTATAGAATAAGCGGTGAAGAGCCTCAAAACCTGCATAAAGGGACTCCGGGGGATGTCCGGGCCGGCGAGAAGATGGATGCTGCTATGCATTCTTCTCGGACTCGTGCGCATCGCCGCATCCCTGTCGTTCGTGTGGGTGTGCAAGGAGCTCGTTGACATCGCCACCGGGGTCTCCTCCGCCCCGCTGGGCGGCAGGATTGCCCTGATGGCCTGCATAATGGCCACCCAGCTCTTCTGCGGGATCGCCTCGTCGTACTGCGAGAACTACGGAATAGTCAGCGTCCAGAACACTCTCCGCGAGTCGCTCTTCGCCCGGCTTATGAAGGGCGAGTGGAACGGTCGGGAGAAGTTCAGCAGCGGCGACGCGGTCAACCGTCTGGAGGAGGATATCAGAGTCATCTCGGAACTGCTCTGCGAGCATATCCCTTCGGCTGCGGTGACTCTCTGCCAGCTGGTCGCGGCTTCGGCCTACCTGCTCCTGATGGCCCCGGGCCTGCTCTGGGTGCTTCTGATACTGATGTTCGCGGCGGTGGTCGGCTCGAGGCTGTTCTTCCGGAGGCTCAGGCGTCTCACTTCCGACATAAGGGCTCTCGACAGCGACATACAGCAGCTCATACAGGAGAACTTGCAGAACCGCGTACTGGCCCTCACCCTTGTGGGCACGGCGCGCGTGCTCGCCGCTCTCGGCTCGCTGCAGAAAGGCCGCAAGGACAAGACGGTGCAGCGTCTCAACTTCAACGCCGTGGCCCGGGGCTTTATGACGCTCGGCTTTATGGGCGGGTATGCCGCCGCTTTCCTCTGGGGCATATTCGGCATACGGAGCGGAGCAGTCAGCTTCGGTATGATGACCGCGTTCCTGCAGCTCGTGGGGCAGGTGCAGAGGCCTGTGGCAGAGCTTGCGCGGGAGCTCCCCGCCTTCATCCACGCCCTCACCTCCATAGAGCGCCTGATGGAGATTGAAGCCATCCCGGAGGAGAAGGACGGGCCCGAGTGGACTGCCACCGGTACCGCCGGCGTGCGTATGGAGGGAGTGGAGTTCCGCTATTCGCCCGATGCCCCGCCGGTGCTTCAGGACTTCTCCTATGACTTCCGTCCCGGCACCCTCACGGTGGTGGCTGGTCCCACGGGCGTAGGCAAGAGCACGCTGATATATCTGATGCTCGGCCTGCTCAAGCCCCAGTCCGGTTATGTAAGCGTCTATGACTCGGGCTCATCCTGCGAGGCCGGTAAGGCTTCCCGGGGCAATTTCCGCTATGTCCCGCAGGGCAACAGCCTGATGAGCGGCACAGTCAGGGCCAATCTTCTGCTCTCGGACGCATCTGCCGACGAGGCCCGAATGCGGGAAGCCCTGCACAGCGCTGCGGCAGACTTCGTCTTCGAGCTGCCGGACGGGCTGGATACGGTCTGCGGCGAAGCCGGAAGCGGCTTGAGCGAAGGCCAATGCCAGAGGATTGCAGTGGCCCGCGCACTGCTGCACGGGGGCGGAATACTCCTGCTGGACGAGGCGACCTCCTCCCTTGACCCGGAGACCGAAGCGCTGATGCTCTCCCGCCTGCGCCGGAGAACCTCAGATGCCGGATCGCGCCTGACGGTCATCTTCATCTCGCACCGCGAGGCGGTGATGGCGAGTGCTGACGAGCTGCTGCGGCTGAGTTGAGCTCGCAGACGACCGTCTGCGACCCCTATTATGCGAAACAGACTTTATTTCGTGCCGAAGATCCTGTCGCCGGCGTCGCCGAGTCCCGGCACGATGTAGGCGTTGGAGTTGAGCCTCTCGTCCACCGCCGCGACGTATATGTCCACATCAGGATGCTCCCGCTGCACTTTGGCGACTCCCTCCGGGGCCGCCACGAGGCACATCAGGCGTATGTTGGTGCATCCCCGCTCCTTGAGCATCGCTATGGCGTCGCAGGAGCTGCCGCCGGTCGCGAGCATAGGGTCTGTGACGACCACAAGCCTCTGATTGATGTCCTCCGGGAGCTTGCAGTAATATACCACCGGGAGATGCGTCTCCTCGTTGCGGTAGAGCCCGATATGTCCCACCTTCGCCACCGGGACAAGGGTCAGAAGCCCGTCCACCATACCCAACCCGGCACGGAGTATAGGCACGACGGCGAGCTTGCGCCCGCTCACCTTGTGCGCGGTCATCCTGCATATCGGAGTCTCGATCTCGACCTCGGAGAGGGGCAGGTCACGGGTGACCTCGTAGCCCATAAGAAGGGATATTTCCTTAAGCAGTTCGCGGAAATCCTTGGATCCGGTCTCCTTTTGCCGCATAATGGTCAGCTTGTGCTGGATCATCGGGTGGTCTATAACGTGTAATTGGCTCATAAATGCTGTGTAATTTGTGTAAAGATACGCTTTTTTCTTAAATTAGCGGTCATAACGTCCCCTACAGGAGCAATGTTAAGGATTTATTGCAAAAACACCGGCACTTTCCGGGAATTTCAGGAAGGCACGACGCTGCTGGATATGATTCCCGACTTCGAGTTCGAGCGGCCGTACGACGTCATCTCGGCCAAGGTCAACAATGTCTCGCAGGGACTCAAGTTCCGCGTCTTCAACAACCGCGATGTGGAGTTCCTCGACTACCGCAGCTACGCGGGGCGCAATGTCTACTGCCGCTCTATGTGCTTCCTGCTCTGCAAGTCGGTGCAGGACCTCTTCCCGGGCAGCAGGACAGTGATCCGCCGCCCTCTCTCCAAAGGCTATTTCATCCACATCGACAAGGCCGACGGCAGTTCCCTGACAGGCGGCGACATCGCTGCGGTACGCTCGCGGATGCAGTCGCTCGTGGAGAGGGATGTCCCGTTCCGCCGCCACGAGGTGCAGAGCTCCGAAGCCATAAGGCTCTTCCGCGAGCTGGGCGACACCGATAAAGTCAAGCTGCTGGAGACCAGCGGCGAAGTATATATCAGCTACTATACCCTCGAGGGGACGGCCGACTACTACTGCGGCGCTCTGGTGCCCAGCACGGGATATCTGAAAGTGTGGAGTCTGGACGAGTATCAGGGCGGAATCCTGATGAGAGTCCCCGACCGTCACCATCCCGAGCAGCTGGCCCCGTTCCGCTGTCAGCCCAAAACCTTCGATGTGCTCGCCGAGTCCGTGAGGTGGAACAGGATAATGGGGCTCGACAATGTGGGCGACGTCAACGAAGCCTGTCTCAAAGGCAAGGCATCCGACCTCATCCAGGTGGCCGAGGCCCTGCAGGAGAAGAAGATTGTCCAGATCGCAGAGAAGATCGACGACCTGCACAAATCCCCGAATCCGGTGCGTCTGGTGCTGATCACCGGCCCGACCAGCAGCGGCAAGAGCACCTTCTGCCGCAGACTCAGCGTGCAGCTCAAGGCCTGCGGTCTGCACCCTATCTCGTTCTCCACCGACGACTACTTCGTCAACCGGCTCGACACCCCGAAGCTCCCCGACGGCAGCTACGACTTCGACAACTTCGAGACCGTGGACCACGCCGCGCTGCAGGAAGACGTGCTCAAACTTATTGCAGGCGAAGAGGTTGAAGTGCCGGAATACAATTTTGTGACCGGCATTCGCGAATATAACGGCAAGAAGCTGCGCCTCGCTCCGGGTTCCATCCTGCTGATCGAGGGGCTTCACGCCCTGAACCCCGCCCTGCTGGACAAGGTGCCGGAGTCCGAGAAATACAGGATATTCATCAACACCATCACCAGCATTTCGCTGGACGACCACAACTGCATCCCGACGAGCGACAACCGCCTGCTCCGAAGAATAGTCAGGGACTTCAACAAAGGGGCGTTCACGGCGCGGGAGACCATCTCCAACTGGCCGAATGTCCGCAGGGCCGAGGTCAAGTGGATATACCCCTATCAGGAAGACGCCGACGTGCTCTTCAACTCGGCCTATCTTGTGGAGTTCGCGGTGCTCCGCAGCCACGCGGAGGCGATACTCGCCACCGTGCCGAAAAACTGCCCGGAATACGGCGAAGCCCACAGGCTGCTCGTGTTCCTGCACTACTTCATCTCCGTTTCTGACAAGGAACTGCCTGTCACCTCGTTTATGCGCAGCTTCATAGGATTATGATTGCCGTACCGACAGATTTCAATCCCGAGGAGCGCCGCGAGCGGGCGATGTCCCTCTTCCGCGAGGGCTACAACTGCTGCCAGGCGGTGCTGCTCGCGTTCTCGGATATACTTGAGCCTCAGGCAGGCGCAAAGCTTCTTGCCACGATCGGTTCGGGGCTTGGCGGAGGGATGGCAAGGATGCGCGAGGTGTGCGGGAGCTTCAGCGGAGCCGCGATGATGGCGGGCTTCATCTCCCCTGCCGATGACCCGTCGGTAAAGGACGCCCGCCGCGTCAACTACGCTCTGGTCCAGAGCTTTGCGGAAGAGTTCAAGCGCCGCAGCGGGGGCAGCATAGTATGCCGCGAGTTGCTCGGCCTCAGCGCCACCGCCCCAAAGGAAGGCCCGACTCCGTCCGAGCGCACCCCGGACTTCTACCGCAAGCGGCCCTGCGAGCAGATCATCGGCAACGCCGCGCATATCGTGGCGGAATATATTTTGAAGCAATCCCATATTACTAACCAATAATAATCAAAGTTATGAGTTTCAAGAAGATTGTAGTAGCCGGAGGAGGCGTGCTGGGAAGCCAAATCGCGTATCAGACTGCCTACAAAGGCTTTGATGTCACCGTCTGGCTGAGGAGCGAATCCTCCATCGGCAGGACGCAGCCCAAGTTGGACAGGCTTCACGGCATCTACGCCGACACCCTGTCCAGGATGAACACTCCAGAAGGCCGCAGCCCGCTCGTATGGTGCAATGGCCTCGCCGACCCTAAAAGTTTCGACTATGCCAAGGCCGCCGCAGCCAATGAAGCAGCAGCCCGGAAGATCGTGCTGGAACTCGATATGGCGAAGGCGCTTGAAGGTGCTGACCTTCTGATCGAGACACTCGCCGAAGATCCGCAGGCCAAGATCGACTTCTACACCAAGGCCGCGCCGCTGCTCCCGGAGAAGACCGTCATCGCGACCAACTCCTCCACCCTTCTCCCGTCTATGTTCGCGCCGTACACAGGCCGTCCGGAGAAGTATCTGGCCCTGCATTTCGCCAACAACATCTGGAGGGGCAACACCGCCGAGGTGATGGGACATCCGGGGACGGAGCAGAAGTACTATGACGAGGTCGTGGAGTTCGCGAAGGAGATCGGGATGGTGCCTCTTCTGCTCAAGAAGGAGCAGCCGGGATATATTCTCAACACTCTGCTCGTGCCGCTGCTCAACAGCG
>CAVILJ010000003.1:0-55138 GCA_963643555.1 Acetatifactor sp. | reverse complement strand
CCGACGCTTCCGACAGGGGAGCGGGCATCCTGCTCAACGGAGCCGCCATCGGAGGCGCCATCGCCGCCGTATACTGGCTGCTGATGATGGTGGGACGGGCGTGCAGCTCGGCCATTTCCGGCAAGGTAAGCACCCGGACCCAGATCATCGCCGTGAGCTCCGTGGCCATCGCGCTCATTCTCGTGGCCATCTTCATCCCGAAGACCGTCACCATCTCTATGCCGGGCTATACCACAGGCGGTTTCGAGATGTTCCAGGTGCCTGCCAGCGCTCTCTTCCTCGTGCTCTGCGGTCTCTGCACTTCGGTGATGTGGGGCGGCATCTTCAATCTCTCCACCGAGGGGCTCGGCAAATATACCGAGCAGGCTTCCGGCATCTTTATGATGATGGTTGTCGGCGGCGGCGTGATGCCTCTCATCCAGGATGTCCTCGCGAAGAATCTCGGCTATATGGCGAGCTACTGGCTCGTGATCGCGATGCTCTGCTACATCCTCTACTATGCCCTCATCGGCTGCAAGAACGTGAATAAATACATACCTGTAGATTAATTATGGACAAGCAATACGTAGTCGGAGTCGATGTCGGCGGACAGACCTCCAAGATAGGTGTGGTCAACGCGCGCGGCGAGGTGCTCGCGCAGGCGGTCATCCGCACCGATGTGTTCGGTGAGGATTCGGACGCATATCTTAAGGCTCTCGCGGAGGCCATCAAGGCCTGCGTGGCGGATGCCGGCAAGACAAGGGACGACATCCGCGGGGTCGGAGTCGGCGCTCCCAACGGCAACTACTACACGGGGCAGATAGCGTTCGCCCCCAATATCGAATGGGCTTCCAAGGGTACGGTGGACTTCGCCAGGAGTCTCCGCGCCTATCTGGACGACATCCCGGTGTCGCTCACGAACGACGCCAACGCCGCGGCCGTGGGCGAGATGACCTACGGTGTGGCGAGGGGAATGAAGGATTTCATAATGATCACCCTCGGTACGGGTGTGGGCAGCGGTATCGTCATTGACGGCAAGGTGGTCTACGGACACGACGGCAACGCCGGCGAGCTCGGCCACACCAGCGTGGTGCGCTACAACGGCCGTCCTTGCGGCTGCGGCAAGACGGGTTGTCTTGAGGCATACTGCTCCGCCATAGGAGTGGCCCGCACCGCACGCGAGTGGCTGGAGGCGGGCAATGAGCCGTCGCTGCTCAGGGAGGTGGTCGACATCAGCTCCAAGGATATCTACGATGCCGCCAAGGAGGGGGATGCATTGGCCATCAGGGTGTTCGAGCATACCGCCAGGATACTCGGGCACAGTCTCGCCAACTTCGTGGCTTTCAGCGCTCCGGAAGCGATAGTGCTCTTCGGCGGCCTGGCGAGGGCCAAGGAGTTCCTCTATGAGCCGATGTGCGAGGCGATGGAGGAGAACCTGCTCAAGCAGTGGAGGGGCAAGATCAAGGTTATGTTCTCCCAGCTCAAGGAGTCCGACGCCGCCATCCTGGGCGCGTCAGCTCTGGCTTGGGAATTGTAGGGAATTTCTTAAAACATCATTTAGTTAGTATGAAAATGTACAAAGTATTTGCAGCCCTCGTTGCGGGCGTTGCAATCGTAGCCTGCAACAATGCGGCGCCTGTCGCGCAGGCGGAGGGCGGGGAAGCGGTTCCTGCCGTCAAGAAAGCCGCTGACTACAAACCGACAAGGGCACAGAAGGACTCCGTGGCATATCTGCTCGGCATCCAGTTCGGCAGCTTCATCAAAGGTTATGATTTCGGAGATGACCTCAACTACAATACCATCGTCGAGGGTATCAAGGATTTCGTCAAGGCCAAGGGCAATATGCGCTCCCCGGAGTTCGTGGAGCAGTTCAGGATAGACCCTAACACGATGAACTCCCTCTTCAACGGATATCTTGAGCAGAGGCGCAACTACACCTCCCTCGTCAACAAGGAGAAGGAGGAGAAGTATCTCGCCTCCAACGCCAGGAAGTCAGGTGTCAGCACCACCGCTTCAGGCCTTCAGTACACCGTCATCGAGGCCGGCAGTGACGTCAAGCCAAGTGCCGTCGATACCGTCTGGGTGCGCTACAAGGGCACTCTGATTGACGGTACCGTATTCGATGAGGTAGCAGCGGAGGCGGAGCCGGTAAGGTTCACCCTCAACCAGGTGGTCAGCGGCTGGACAGAAGGTCTCCAGCTCATAGGCGAGGGCGGTAAGATCAAGCTCTATGTCCCTTCAGCTCTCGGATACGGCGAGCAGGGCAACGCTTCCATCCCGGGCTACTCCACGCTCATCTTTGACGTGGAACTGACGAAGGTCGGCAAGGTGGCCGAACAGGAAGCCGCCGCGGAATAGGCTTTTAAGGACGATATACGGCAGTTCGGGGAGTTGTCTCGGGTGTGACAAATACACCCTCGGCAATCTCCCCGAACTTTTTGTCCTTTATCGCCTCGCCGTCGACTTGAAAGCGACTTGAGCGACGCAGGATGTGCGTGCTGTGTGTTTGCATATCGTTGTTGCTGCAAGGTTTGCATAGAAGTGCTCAACAGAGCACCGGCGCGGTCGCGGGACTTTTGCGACAGCAAAAGTTGGAAAGCGACTTGAGCGACGCAGGGGTTTGGGGCGGCAGCCCCAATAAATATAGTGGGTGCGATGTGGGGCTCGAACCCACGACAACCAGAACCACAATCTGGTGCTCTACCAACTGAACTAATCGCACCGTGTTCAATAGAACGCAAAGTTACGAAGATTTTTTATCTATGCAAGGACGGCGGCTCACAAATTGTGAAAAACCGCTATATTTGCGAAAATACCGCGATATGTCAAGAGAGATAAAGTTTTCCCTCGTCTATAGGGATATGTGGCAGTCCTCCGGCAAATATCAGCCGCGAGTCGACCAACTTGTAAGAGTGGCCCCGGCCATCGTCGATATGGCCTGCTTCGACCGCGTGGAGACCAACGGAGGAGCGTTCGAACAGGTGAATCTCCTCTACGGGGAGAATCCTAACGTGGCGGTGCGCAGGTGGACCGCGCCGTTCCGCAAGGCCGGCCTGCAGACCCATATGCTGGAGCGCGGGCTCAACGCGCTGCGTATGAATCCGGTGCCCGCCGATGTGCGCGAGCTTATGTTCAAGGTCAAGAAAGCCCAGGGCACGGACATCGCCCGCTCGTTCTGCGGACTCAACGACCACCGCAACCTCAAGCTCTCCATCGAATATGCCAAGAAGGCCGGGATGGTCTCACAGGCCGCCCTTTCCATCACGCATTCACCGGTCCATACGGTCGAGTACTACCTCGGCATCGTTGACCGCCTTGTAGAATATGGCGCAGATGAAATCTGCCTTAAGGATATGGCCGGCATAGGCCGCCCGACCTTCCTCGCCGAGCTCACCGCCTACATCAAGAAGAAATACCCGCATATCAAGATACAGTACCACGGACACTGCGGTCCGGGATTCTCTCCCGCATCGATGCTGGAGGTCGCCCGCGCCGGCGCCGACTACATCGACGTCGCCGTGGAGCCGCTCTCCTGGGGCAAGATTCACCCTGACGTGATCACCATCCAGCAGATGCTCCGCGCCGACGGATTTGCCGTCAAAGACATCAATATGGATGCATATATGGAGGTGCGCCGTCTCACGCAGGAGTTCATCGACGACTTCCTCGGCTACTGGATTGACCCGGGCAACTCCCTGATGACTTCGCTCCTTGTGGGCTGCGGTCTGCCGGGCGGTATGATGGGCTCGATGATGGCCGACCTCAAGGGCTTCAAGGCTGCGATCAACGCTTCCGAGCGTGCGAACGGCAAGCCGGAGAGCAGTCTCGACTCCCTGATGGTCAAGCTGTTCAGTGAAGTCGAATATGTCTGGCCGAAGCTCGGCTACCCGCCTCTCGTGACGCCGTTCAGCCAGTATGTCAAGAACACGGCCCTAATGAACCTTCTCGCCCTGAGCCAGAATAAGCCGCGCTTCAGCACGATAGACAAGGATACTTGGGGGATGATTCTCGGCAGGATGGGCACACTCCCCGGTAAACTCGCTCCGGAGATCGTCGCCCTCGCGAAGGAGAAGGGGATGGAATTCTACACCGGCAACCCTCAGGACGAATATCCGGACGAACTCCCGAAGTTCCGCCGGATGATGAAGGACGAGGGCTGGGACTGCGGAGAGGACGACGAGGAGCTCTTCGAGCTTGCGATGCACGAGCGGCAGTACCGCGACTACCGCAGCGGAGTCGCCAAGGAGCGCTTCAACAAGGAACTCGAAGAACTCAGGGCGAAGGCAGGCGCACCGATTGTGGTCAAGCGCCCGGTGGTCGAGATGCCGGAGTTCGATATCGACAGATATGTGGAGAAATACCCCAAGGCCACTCCTCTGCAGGCTCCCGTCAAGGGCAGGATGCTCTGGCAGATAGACGTGGAGGACGCTTCCGCGGCACCGGTCGCCGGCACCGCCGTCAAGGCGGGGGAGGCCTGCGGCTATGTCCAGACCTACTACGGGATGGAGGAGATATTCCCTGCCGTGAGCGGCCGTATCGTGGCGGTCACCGCCCCCCAGGGCAAGGCGGTCGTCAAGGGCGAGATCGTCGCATTCGTCGAATAGACAGGTGACAGATGGCAGTTTTCCTGGCCCGGCGGTCGCAAGACTTCCGGGCCTTTGTTTTGACATTTTGTCAGAGGTTCGCCCGTGGCAGAACTTTTGAAGATATATACGTCGACCTGCCCGGGGAGGCAGGCGGAATTGCTGAAATTATAAAACAAGAACAGATATGGGAAAGATTATTGGAATTGACCTCGGTACCACGAACTCCTGCGTGGCCGTTATGGAAGGCAACCAGCCGACCGTGATCATCAACGATGAAGGTGCGCGCACCACTCCTTCAGTGGTCGCATTTACGGATAACGGCGAGCGCAAGGTGGGCAACCCCGCCAAGCGTCAGGCCATCACCAACCCGAAGAACACCATTTTCTCCATCAAGAGATTTATGGGTGAGACATACGAGCAGGTGGGCAAGGAGATCGCCCGCGTGCCGTACAGTGTAGTCCGCGGCGACAACAACACCCCGCGCGTGGACATCAACGGACGTATGTATTCTCCGCAGGAGATTTCGGCCATCATCCTCCAGAAGATGAAGAAGACCGCCGAAGACTATCTGCGTCAGCCTGTTACGGAGGCCGTCATCACGGTTCCGGCCTATTTCTCCGACTCTCAGCGTCAGGCCACCAAGGAGGCCGGCAAGATCGCCGGACTCGACGTCAAGCGTATCATCAACGAGCCTACGGCAGCCGCGCTCGCCTACGGCCTGGACAAGAAGAGCAAGAATATGAAGGTCGCGGTCTATGACCTCGGCGGCGGCACTTTCGATATCTCCATCCTCGAGCTGGGCGACGGCGTATTCGAAGTGAAGTCCACCAACGGTGACACCCACCTCGGAGGCGACGACTTCGACCAGGCCATCATCGAGTGGCTCGCGCGCGAGTTCGCCACCGACAACGGCGGCATCGACCTCAAGAAGGACCCGATGGCTCTCCAGAGGCTCAAGGAAGCTGCCGAGAAGGCCAAGATCGAACTCTCAAGCGCCGCGAGCGCAGAGATCAACCTGCCTTATATCACTGCAGTCGACGGTATGCCGAAGCACCTCGTCAAGACGCTTACCCGCGCCAAGTTCGAGGCTCTCTGCGACGACCTCTTCCAGAGGTCCATCGAGCCTTGCCGCAAGGCGCTCGCCGATGCTCACCTGAGCGCAGGCGACATTGACGAGGTCCTGCTCGTCGGCGGTTCCACCCGTATCCCTAAAGTGCAGGAGCTCGTCAAGAATTTCTTCGGCAAGGAGCCTAACAAGAGCGTCAACCCGGACGAGGTCGTGGCCATAGGCGCAGCCATTCAGGGCGGTGTGCTTGCAGGTGACGTGAAGGATGTCCTTCTGCTCGACGTGACCCCGCTTTCTCTCGGCATCGAGACTCTGGGCGGCGTGATGACCAAGCTCATCGAGTCCAACACGACCATCCCTGTCCATAAGGACCAGGTGTTCTCCACCGCTGCCGACAACCAGCCTTCAGTTGAGGTGCGCGTCCTTCAGGGCGAACGTCCGATGGCCAAGGACAACAAGCAGATCGGTGTCTTCCACCTCGACGGCATCGCGCCTGCGCCGCGTGGAGTGCCTCAGATTGAGGTTTCATTCGACATCGACACCAACGGTATCCTGAGCGTCTCCGCCAAGGACAAGGCTACCGGCAAGGAGCAGCACATCCGCATCGAGGCTTCCAGCGGCCTGAGCGACGCCGAAATCCAGAGGATGCGTGACGAGGCCAAGGCCAACGAGGCCGCCGACAAGGCCGAGAAGGAGAAGGCCGACAAGCTCAACAACGCGGATTCTATGGTCTTCCAGACACAGAAGAACCTCAAGGAGTACGGCGACAAGATTCCGTCAGAGAAGCGTTCCGCCATCGAGTCGGCCTGCGAGGGCCTGAAGAAGGCAGTGGACGAGAAGAACCTCGCCGACATCGACAGGTACAACTCCGAGCTTGAGGCCGCTTGGCACGCAGCTTCCGAGGATATGGCCAAGGCCGCGCAGGGCGGCGCCCAGGGACCGGAAGGCCCGCAAGGACCTCAGGGCCCGCAGGAGCCGCAAGGCCCTCAGGGCGGCGAGGACGGCCCTCAGCCTGACTTCAGCTAGCAGCTGACAGACTTGACGGCGCTCCGGCGCGTGATGTAGAAGCGCGTAAAATATAAGTTCAGGGGGAGAGTCCGGAGTGTAGACAAAATACACTCCGGACTCTCCCCCTGAACTGTTTGGCTGTTATTATAGAGATGCCCCGCTACCGCTTCGTGCAATCTTCCTGCTCGTATTGGATAATCTGCGGAAGTGCTCCGCAGCTGCCCTCATCTGCCTCCTGCACCCCCGGACAGATTGCAGAGCAGGTCAGTCGTCCGACAGACGGTCCGGGGTGCGTGGCGGGACGAGCTTGCCGGTGTCGAAATCGTACTTGAATTCGCTCGTATATTCCTGTCCGTCAGACATCCTCATCGTAATTGTCATAGAGTGCAGGGCGAGCTGCTCGGGCTTGATTGCAAAATCAAGTTTGCAGTCCGGATAAAGAAGAATCCTCAGGTCTTGAGGGCCGAGTTCGGAGAGCGTCTTCCTGACCGGAGTCGGCGGATTGCCCTGATAATTGCCTTTTATATAGTTCCAGGCAGCACTGTACTCTATCGTGATGTAGTCATTCAGCGAAGCACCTGCCGGATGTTCGGAGTCATAGTAATCATTGCAGAACACATCGATTGAGACAATGTCAGGCGTGTATGCGAGAATATTCGGTATGCCCAGTACAAGATAGACCTTTCTGCCGAAGGTCAGGTCACCGTTAGCCGCGCAGACCTCATCAAACCAGGCCTTATCATCTCCGCTGCCGTTGAAGGTCCCGGAGCGGCCTATGCTTATGAATCGGAACGCTCCCGGATTATCCTGACGGAAGCGGATACCGTCGATTCCCAGATACATCTGTATATATGAGTCTGCCCAGTACTCTATGGACCGGTTACATCCGCAGACTGCCAATGCCGCGCAGAGCGCAAGAAAAACAAGCGTCTTATTTCTGAATCGGCGGGTCATAGGTGATAATCTTTAGATACCAATTATAATTACTTCTATTGCCTGAACGCATTTGATCGTCGTCCCACGCTTGTTCTGACCCCAAGTCAAAAATGCCGGAAACGAAGTGCCCGTTATCTAATCCTCCCCAACCGAAATCACAATGGACATAGACGGTGGAGAGTGGTTTGTAGACGGTATCGATAAGGACACCGTTCCTGTAGTACTTCTTTATCTGGTCGTATTTCCTGAGATAGTAACCGTCTATATTCCAGCCTATCATCGGCCGCGACCATCGCGTAGCCGTTGCCGTTCTCGAAATTAACCAGATAGACCAGATTGTCAATGCCGGGCTCGTCAGTGTCTGACTTTGTCCTGATTCTACGCAGTTTGATAGGGTCGACTGATGATATCGCTTTTGATACAAAACCGTTTTTAGTGGATTCCGGACTGATTTCGGACAGGAAGTCATACAAATTGGCAACCGCCTTGTCGATGGGTATCGCGTGTTCGGTTGCCGCAGATACCGCTTCTTCGGGGGATTCCGCCAGCCCATAACGGTCTGAAGCACACGCGGCAAACAGCAAAGACATCGCCGCAATGAGAATTAGATTAATGAACAGTGTTTTCATAATGTTCTATTTTCCCGCAATATACGAATTCCGCCGAAAAGACAAAGAACCTGCTGCAATTATTCCCGTTTCCGCGACAACGGACGATAATCTGCGGAAGTGCTCCGTAAAAGGCGCAGTTGCGCAGAAAAATCGGACAGTTTGCGCAACGGGAGGAAGTGTGGTGCGTGAGGCTACTGTAATCTCGAGAGATCGACTTTGTATATCATATCTCCGGTGCCGGGAGTATTGTCGATAAACATCGTCATATAAATTGGGACATATTCGATGATGCCGGTGCGATGTACGTTGTCGTCACACAGGACGTATGCCTTTTTTATGCCGTATTCTTGGTTTAACACAAGACTGTTCAGAGCATTGTGACGCTCATAATCCTTCCCCGATTTTACTTCGACAGGGATAATCCCTTCCGGGCTTTCCAATAAGAAGTCAATCTCTCCTTGCTTCTTGCTATTGAAGTAGTACAGCGGGAAGCCGTGAGCGTGTAATTCCTCTGCGACAGCATTCTCGAACACTGCACCATAGTTGATGTTTACCTCGCCCTGCAGAATTTTAAGTTGAATCCCTCCGGAGGAGTACTGGCACGAGAGCAGGCCGACATCGTTTTGGTAGAGTTTGAAGAGATTTCGCTGTTCATTGAGTTTGAGAGGCGAGAGAGGTTCTTTTACATTATATGTCGGAAGAGCCATATCGGCGTCCTTCAGCCAGATGAAGTCATTTTCGTGGCGGCTGAATGTCATGTTCTCGTTCAGGCGTTTTAGTATGAACCTTTTGTTCTTGGCATCGAGTTCGGACGGAATCAGGTCAAAGGATTCATTGATATAGAGTCTCTTGCGTTTGTCGCTATCATAGCGGGCAATGTCAAGTTTGTACAGGTTCAGGATATCCCTTTGTTCCTTGACGACTTCCTGAATATTATTAGAATCGACATATGACTGAACCGCTGCCGGCATACCTCCGACAATCAGATAAAGCCGGAACAACTGCATCATTTTCTTATGGATGAATTCGTCCGCCGGCGTCAGTGTCTCCCACGATTCTTTCAGTTTGTCCAGGATATTTCGCGGCATCCCCACATTGAGTACGAATTCTTCTAAATCCAAAGGATACACCTGATATTCAGACATATATCCAACAGGGACAGAGCGGATTTCTCTCATTTCCACTCCCAATAGAGAGCCGCTTAGCGCATAAAGGTAGCTTCCCTCTTCCACAAGACCTTTCACCCAAGTCATTACATCCGGATACTCCTGCACTTCGTCAAAGAAGATGAGTGTCCGTCCCTTGTTCAGGGGCTGTCGAGCATAGGCGGAAATCCGAAGCAGCAGTTCCTTGGGGTCCCCGGCATTTCTGATGACGGAAATGGTTTCGGGCTGCTGGAGAAAGTTCATCTCGATAAGATGAAGTCCGTTGCTGTGCGCATATTCACGAATTGAGTATGTCTTTCCTACCTGCCTGGCACCGGTAAGAAACAAAGCTTTCCCCGTGGATGCATAATGATGGGCTATTGTGTTGGCAATCTTTCTGTTAAGCATATAGTTGCAACTTTTCCAAGGCAAATGTAAGGATTTGTTGCAACTTTTCCAAGGTATATTTAAGGTTAAACTGCAGCTTTTCCAATCATATGCGGCAGAGAAGCGTGGCCTGGGTGCAGTCGACAACCACCACTTCCGCGTAGTCTCCGGCCTTGTGGAGCTTGTCCGGCCAGACGCACATCTTGTTCTGGGAGTTGCGTCCGCAGAGCTCGTCCGGGTTCTTCTTCGAAGGACCTTCCACCAGCACACGGAAGCGCTTGCCCACATCGCGGCGGTTGCTCTCGAGGGAGAGACGGTTCTGCAGCGCGATTATCTCCTCAAGACGGCGCGTCTTGGTCGCGATGTCCACATCGTCGGGATACTTCTTCGCGGCCAGAGTCCCCGGCCGCTCGGAATAATAGAACATATACGCCGCATCGAAGCCCACCTTCTCAAAGAGGCTGAGGGTATCCTTATGGTCTTCCTCGGTCTCCGAGCAGAAGCCCGCGATGACGTCGGTCGTGATGGCGCAGTCCGGGATCACTTCCCGGATTCTGCCCACCCGCTTGAGATACCACTCGCGGCTGTAGCGGCGGCGCATCTTCTCGAGTATCCTGTCGGAGCCGGACTGAACGGGGAGATGTATGTGGTGACAGATATTGGGATGTGAGGCCATAGCCGCAAGCACCGAATCCGATATATCCTGCGGGTTGGAGGTGGAAAATCTGATGCGCAGCTCCGGTGTCGCCTCCGCGACCGCAGTGAGTAGCGCGGCGAAGTCCATATCCCCGAAGCGGTACGAGTCCACGTTCTGCCCGAGCAGAGTGATTTCCTTATATCCGGCACGGAAGCACTCGCAGGCTTCCCTGACTATGGTGTGCGGGTCGCGGCTGCGCTCCGCTCCTCTGGTGTACGGCACCACGCAATAGGAGCAGGCATTGTTGCATCCGCGCATTATCGAGATGAACGCCGATACTCCTCCCCGGTCCAGACGCACCGGGGAAATGTCCCCGTAGGTCTCCTCCCGCGAGAGCATCACGTCAATCTGCGGATGCCCTTCAAGTGCGGCTTCGAGCAGTTCCGGCAGCCTGCGGTAAGCATCCGGACCGGCCACCACGTCGACCTTGCCGGACTCGAGCAGAGCTTCCTTGAGGCGCTCTGCCATACAGCCGAGTATCCCCACCACCACTTGGGGGCGGCTGCGCTTCTGAAGGTTGAAGAAGTCGATGCGCCCCCATATCCTCTGCTCTGCGTTGTCGCGGATCGAGCAGGTGTTGGCCATTATTATGTCGGCCTCGCCGATGTCCTCCGTCCTTGCGTATCCCGCCTTCCCGAGTATTGAGAAGACGACCTCGGTATCAGCCACGTTCATCTGGCAGCCGTATGTCTCTATATATACCTTGTCCATAATGCGGGGCAAAGATATAGATTTTTCGTATATTTGTGGTCCGTATGGAGAGACTGAGAGTCATAATTTCCGCTGTTCTGCTGCTCCTGCTGTCATCGTGCGGCGGGAGTGTCAAGGATATCAGAGTGACATCGTTCAAGATTGTGTCCATTGCGCCGCAGGGGCTTTCCGGCATCACGGCGCTGGTGGAAGTCGGCGTGCACAACCCCGCGATGGGCTTCGAGGTGACCGATCTGCACGCCACCCTCAAGATGCGCGAGCAGGAGGCCGTGCACCTGAGCTCCGACCAGCTGATGGTGGCGGGCCGCACCGACAAGACATACACCGTCCCGCTCAAAGGCGAGATAGCCGACGGATTCAACCCGTTTCAGCTGCTCAAACTCCTGAGCAACGAGGTTGATTATTCTCAAGTCACAGTCTCCTTGAGCGCCCGGCTCGCCCTGCGGGGAGGCGTGGGCAGGACGGTGGAATACAATGATGTGCCGCTCAGCTCATTAATCGACAAGATATGACTCGACAGCTGCTCGCCATACTTATCACGATGCTTGCCGCTCCGGGACTTCTCCGCGCACAGACGCTCGGAGAGGAAGCCGAGTACGCCGGCCTTGAAGTCCAGGTGGACTCGACCCTGCTCGGCAGGGACATATTCTCCGTCCTTCCGGAGAATGTGGTCATAGTGCAGAGTCCGGAAGTCCGCACCGCGCTCAACGGCCAGACCTCTCTCAACGCCGGCAAGACAGTCAGCGGATACAGGATCAGGCTCTTTCTCGACAGTCGCAGGACCGCCCGCGAAGAGTCGCTGTCCGTGATGTCGCGATTCCACTCTCTCTATCCGAATATCCCCGTCTACAGGACTTTCTCGGCCCCCAACTTCAAGGTGTCGGCGGGCAACCTGCGCACCAGAGTGGAGGCGGAGAAGCTTCTGAGGAAGCTGAAGCCCGATTTTCCGGACGCTTTTATAGTCAGGGACAGATTCCGCTTCCCGACGCTCGGTGAGCCGGACTTGAGTGCTCCTGACCCGGCCACGCAAATGGAAACTGACCCGGCCCGATGATCAAGCAGGGCCTCGAAATAAAGCAGACGCAGAAGCTTTCTCCGCTGCAGATCCAGACTATCAAGCTCATCGAGCTTCCCATCCAGGATCTGGAGCAGCGCATACGCAGCGAAATCGAGGAGAACCCCGTGCTTGACGACAGCCCCGACCCGGACCGTCCGGAGGAAGCGAGGGACGTGTCGCTGGACGAGCTCAAGGATGACGACTACATCCCCTCATACAGGACAAGGGTCAACAACTGGGGCAAAGACCCGCGCCCTGAGTATAACACCTTCTCCGTGCGCAGCAGCTTCACCCAGAGCCTTATGGAGCAGCTCGGCTGCCGCAGCCTGTCGCCCCGCCAGCACGACATCGCCGCGTTCATAATCGGCTCGCTCGACGAGGACGGCTACCTGCGCAGGGACATCGAGTCGCTGGTGGACGATATGGCGTTCCGCGCCGGCATCGAGACCGATGCCGGGGAAGTAGAGGAGATGCTAGCGGTAGTGCAGGATCTCGAACCGACGGGGGTCGGCGCAAGAGACCTCAAGGAGTGTCTGCTCCTGCAGCTGCGAGCCTGCCGGCAGACGCCGGAGGTGCTTAACGCCATCCGCATCCTCGAGGAATGCTTTGCCGAGTTCTCGAACAAGCATTTCAAGAAGATCTGCTCGCGCCTCGGCATCAGCGAGGACGAACTCAAGAAAGCGATGTCCCGCATCATCCGGCTCAATCCATCGCCGGGCGGGGATTCGGGCGAGAGTTACGAAGACCAGGCCCAGCAGATTGTCCCGGATTTCGTCCTGGAGGACAATGACGGGGAGTTGAGTTTCACTATGCCGAGATTCTCCGTGCCCGAGCTTAGGGTCAACCGCAAATATGCCGATCTGCTGCTCTCCGCCAAGGGTTCTTCTGAGAGGGCGCAGAAAGAGGCCGCCACCTTTGTGCGCCAGAAGCTCGACTCGGCCAAATGGTTCGTGGAGGCGCTCAAGCAGCGCCAGAACACCTTGAGCCGCACGATGGGAGCGATACTGGAATACCAGCACGAATTTTTCGAGACCGGCGATGAGACCAAGCTCAAGCCTATGGTGCTCAAGGATATAGCCGAGAAGACCGGCTTCGACATCTCCACCGTGTCCAGAGTCGTCAACAGCAAATATATAGAGACGCATTTCGGCATCTTCCCTCTCAAGTACTTCTTCTCCGAAGGTATGGAGAACAAGGAGGGTGAGGAGGTCTCCACGCGGGAGCTCAAGAAGGTGCTGCAGGAGTGCATCGATGCCGAAGACAAGCGCAAGCCGCTCACCGACGAGCAGCTTGTCGTCGAGATGGGCAGGCACGGCTACAAGGTCGCCCGCCGCACCATCGCCAAGTACCGCGGCCAGCTCGGCATTCCTCTCGCCCGCTGGCGCAAGGAGCTGTAGGACACCGTTGCGCAAACTGTCCGATTATTTTCTGCGCAACTGCCCATTTTGCGGGGCACTTCCGCAGATTATCCCATATGTGCAGGAAGATTGCACGAAGCAGTAGCGGGGCATCTCTATATAATAACAGCCAAACAGTTCAGGGGGACAATCCAGAGTGTAGACAAAATACACTCTGGATTGTCCCCCTGAACTAAAACTATATCCGGACTACTTGTTCAGCTGGAACTTTCTGCACCCTTCCTTGAAGAAGGCCACAATCTGCCTTGCGGCGGCGAGGCCGGCGTTGACGTTGGCTTCGGCGGTCTGCGCACCCATCTTCTTAGGAGTGGCGAAGACCCTGAGTCCGAACTTCTCCTTGAGGACGGAGAGGTTGTCCGGGGCCACGTCTGTCGCGTACTTCAGGTCGGGCCTCTCTTCAAGAGCCTTCTCCAACCCCGCCTCGTCGATGACCTCCTTGCGGGCGGTGTTGACCAGCGTGGCGCCCTTCGGCATAGACTTGATGAGTTCGTAGCCGATCGAGCCGACGGTCTGCGGCGTGGCCGGGATGTGGACGCTGACATAGTCGCAGCTTCCGTAGAGCTCCTCCACGCTCTCCACGGGCTCGGCGCCTCCTACGGCGATCTGCTCCCTCGTCAGGAACGGGTCGATGGCCATTACAGTCATCCCGAGCGCCTTGGCCTTGGCCCCCACAAGTCTCCCGACATTGCCGAAAGCCTGGATGCCGAGGGTCTTGCCCTGGATCTCCGTGCCGGTGGCCGGGGTGAACTGCGTGCGCGCCATATAGATCATCAGCGCTATGGCGAGCTCCGCCACGGCGTTGGAATTCTGCCCCGGGGTGTTCATCGCCACCACTCCGTGTGCGGTGCAGGCATCGAGGTCGAGGTTGTCGAACCCCGCTCCGGCACGAACCACGATCTTGAGCTTCCTGGCGGCTTCGACCACTTCCGCAGTCACCTTGTCGGAGCGCACAATCAGCGCGTCGGCATCCGCGACGGCGGCCACGAGTTCCGCCTGTCCGGCGTACTTCTCAAGGAGCGCGAGCTCATAGCCTGCGCCCTCGACTATTTCTCTGATACCCGCCACAGCTGCTGCGGCGAACGGCTTCTGGGTTGCAAGTAGGACTTTCATTATTTGTGCATAGCTTCAAATTCCTGCATACAGGCCACCAGTGCCTCGACATCCTCCTGGGTGGAGGCGTTGTAGAGCGAAGCGCGGAATCCGCCCACGGAGCGGTGTCCCTTGATGCCCACGATATTCCTTGACTTGGACAGCTCGAGGAACTCGTCCTGCAGGGCCTCGCGCCCCGGAGCCATCACGAAGCATATGTTCATTATCGAGCGGTCCTCCCTGGCTGCGGTGCCGGTGAAGAGCGGGTTGCGGTCAATCTCCGCATAGAGGGTCTCTGCCTTCCTGACGTCGATCTCGTGTATCGCGTCCACTCCGCCTATGCCCTTGAGCCACTTGAGGGTCTCGTTCATCACGAAGATGGAGAATACCGGAGGCGTGTTGAACATTGACTTCTTGTCGATATGCACGCGGTAGTCGAGCATCGTAGGGATATAGCGGCTCACCTTGCCGAGCGAATCCTTACGGATGATGGCGAACGCCACGCCCGCAGGGCCCGCGTTCTTCTGTGCGCCGCCGTAGATGAGCGCGTATTTGCTCACGTCCACCCTCCTCGTCAGGATGTCGGAGGACATATCGGCGATGAGAGGCACCGGGCAGTCGATGTCTTCGCGGATCTCGGTGCCGTAGATGGTGTTGTTGGTCGTGATGTGGAAATAGTCGAGGTCGGCCGGAATCTCGTATCCCTTAGGGATATAGCTATAGTTCTTGTCGGCGGAGCAGGCCACTGCGACGGCATCCCCGATGCCCTTGGCCTCCTTGAGGGCCTTATGCGCCCAGACTCCGGTGTCGAGGTATCCGGCCCTGTGCTCGAGGTAGTTCATCGCCACATAGAGGAACTCCAGGCTCGCGCCGCCTCCGAGGAACACGACCTCGTGGGTGTCGGGGATGTTGAGCAGCTCTTTCCAGAGAGCCCTGCACTCGTCCATCGTCTCCTCCCAGCCCTTGGTGCGGTGGGAGATGGAAATCAGAGAAACCCCCGTGCCCTTGAAGTCCCTGAGCGCATCGATGGCGTTGTCGACGGCAAGCTGCGGGAGCAGGCACGGCCCGGCGTTGAAGATATGTAATTTGCCCATAGATTAATTAGTTTTTAATGTCCGGTAAAGATATCGATTTTTTTTAATCTTTCGCAATAGTCAGGCTCCAGACTGAGTCTCACGAATACCTCGACCGAACATTCGGTCCCGAACGACTGCCCGCGCTGCGGCAGGGAGAGGTCCTTGATGAGCTTCATCACGGCGGGCAGGGCCCCGTAGGCGAAGTCGAGGCGGCGCCAGTTGCCGGCAATCTTCTCCGTGACGGCGGCTGCGGCGAGTGCGTCGGCGGTGGAGCTTCTGTATGCCCGTATCAGCCCGGGGATGCCGAGCATGACGCCTCCGAAATAGCGCACCACCACTACCAGAATGTCGCTCAGCCCCGCGGAATCTATCTGCCCGAGGATGGGACGGCCCGCCGAGCCGGAGGGCTCCCCGTCGTCGCTTGCCCTCCACTGCCCGCCGTCCGCCCCGAGGCGGTAGGCGTAGCAGTGATGCCGCGCGTCGTGGTATTCCTTCCTCACTGCAGCGACGATCTCCTTGACCTGCCTCTCGCTCTCCACCGGGTAGGCGAGGGCGATGAAGCGGCTCCCGTTGTCCTTGAAGAGCCCCTCGGACGGTCCGGCGATGCTTTTGTATATATCATTTGCCGACATACCCACCAAAATTAGTGAATAATTAGTATCTTCGCAATATGGTTTACAGATATAGGATCACCCTGCAGGGGATAAAGGGTTTTTTCAGAGTGTATCTCGTCAACTCGGAGAATTCGCTCTATACTTTTCATAAGCAGATACGTTCCGACCTGGAGTTCCCGGTGGACCAGCCCATACTCTTCAAGGCGCTGGACGCGGCGGGGCAGGTCGTGGCGCGTTATGCCCTGGTGGACATAGGCAGCGGGGCTGTGGACTCCGTCACCGTCGCCGACACGGTCAAGGCGGGTGTGGCGAGCTTTATATATTTCTATGACATCGAGGCGCGAAAGAGCGTGGTCATCACATTTGAGGGCGAGGCCGCCGGCCAGGATGTGAAACTGCCCCGTCTCGTGGAGTCGAAGGGCCCCGTGCCTCTGGAGTTCGAGAACGGCTATGTGGCGTTCGAGGATCTGCCTGCGGAGCGTCGGAGGCTGCCGGGAGAAGTCCTCTCGGACGACGACGATGACGAGGAGGACGATGACGATGATGAAGACGATGGGGACGAGGACGACGACAGCGAGGAGGAAGAGATCATATACGATGAGGAGGAGGCCTGAGGCGGGGTCTCCTTTTTTATTTGCTTTCTAAATAAATAGTCACTATCTTCGGATACGGATTTCAAGACAACTTTTATGGTACGCATCAAACCTTTCGCGGCATTGCGCCCGCCTAAAGAAATCGTCACCGAGGTGGCGGCTCCCCCTTACGACGTGCTCAACTCCAGGGAAGCCCTTAAAATGGCCGGGGAGAAGTCTCTCCTGCATATCACCAAGCCCGAGATAGACTTCGACCCCATCCTTCCTGACCACGACCCGAGGGTCTATGACAGGGCGGTGGAGAACTTCCGCCTCTGGCGGGAGCGCGGCTGGCTGAAGCGGGACTCCAAGCCGTGCTACTATGTCTATGCGCAGACGATGGGCGACCGCACCCAGTACGGACTCGTGCTCTGCGCCCACACCGACGACTACGCCTCCGGGGTCATCAAGAAGCACGAGCTCACCCGCAAGGACAAGGAGGACGACCGTATGGTGCACGTGCGCATCCAGAACGCCAACATCGAGCCGGTATTCTTCTCATACAAGGACAATGACGCTCTCGCCGGCATAGTCTCAGAGGCCGCCTCCGGCCCGTCGGAGTACCGCTTCACCGACGAGAACGGCTTCGGGCACGAGTTCTGGGTCATCGATGACGACGGGACGACGGAGCGCATCACGAAGCTGTTCACCGAAGAGGTGGACGCGTTCTATGTCGCTGACGGCCACCACCGTACCGCTGCCGCGGCGAGAGTGGGGGCGGAGAAGCGGGCGCAGAACCCTCACCACACGGGGGCCGAGGAGTACAACTACTTTATGGCCGTCTGCTTCCCGGAGAGCCAGCTCAGGATCATCGACTACAACAGAGTGGTCAAGGACCTCAACGGGATGAGTTCCGCGCAGTTCCTCGAGGCTCTGTCCCGCGACTTCGAAGTGGAGCTCAAGGGCGGGGAGACCTATCACCCTCAGGCCCTGCACAACTTCTCGATGTACCTCGACGGACGCTGGTACTCCCTCACCGCCAGGCGGGGACGCTACGACGACTCCGACCCTATCGGGGTTCTGGACGTGACCGTACTCTCCAACCTGGTGCTCGACGCCCTGCTGGGCATCAAGGACCTGCGTACCGACAAGCGCATCGACTTCGTCGGCGGCATCAGGGGTCTCGGCGAACTCAGGCGCCGCGTGGACGACGGGGAGATGAAGGTGGCTTTCGCCCTGTACCCGGTGTCTATGAGGCAGCTCATCAACATTGCCGACAGCGGCGAGATTATGCCTCCGAAGACCACCTGGTTCGAGCCGAAGCTGCGCTCGGGCCTCGCGATACACACATTGGATTGACCTATGAAAGCGGATTCGGCGCAGATACACAGGACTCTCAAGGAGTTCTTCGGATATGACTCGTTCAAGGCTGATCAGGAGAGGATTATAAAGCACCTTCTGGGCGGCGGCGACGCTTTCGTGCTGATGCCTACCGGGGGCGGCAAATCCCTCTGCTACCAGTTGCCGGCCATCCTGATGGACGGTACGGCGATCGTCATATCTCCTCTGATCGCCCTGATGAAGAATCAGGTGGACCTGCTGCGCGGCTTCGAATCCGGTTCGTCAAGCATAGCACACTTCCTCAACTCCTCGCTCTCCCGCCAGCAGACCGAGGAGGTGAGGGAGGACCTGCTCGCCGGCAGGACCAAGCTTCTCTATGTGGCGCCGGAGTCCCTCACCAAAGAGGAGAACGTGGCGCTGCTCAAGGAGGTGAAGATTTCCTTTTACGCGGTGGACGAGGCGCACTGCATCTCCGAGTGGGGGCACGACTTCCGCCCCGAATACCGCAGGATACGCGCCCTCGTGGACCAGATCGGCAGAGCCCCGATGATCGCGCTGACTGCCACGGCGACCCCCAAGGTGCAGAGCGACATACTCAAGAATCTCGGCATTCCCGACGCCACCGTCTTCAAGTCCTCGTTCAACCGTCCGAACCTCTATTACGAGATCCGCGACAAGGTCGAGCCGGAGAAGGACATCATCAAATATATACGGCAGAATGCCGGTAAGTCGGGCATCATCTACTGTCTCAGCCGCAAGAAGGTCGAGGATCTCGCGGAGCTCCTCTGCGTCAACGGCATCAAGGCTCTCCCTTACCACGCAGGGCTGGACGCCAGGACCAGGGCGGAGAACCAGGACCGCTTCCTGATGGAGGACGTGGACGTGATAGTCGCGACCATCGCTTTCGGGATGGGTATCGACAAGCCTGACGTGCGCTTCGTGATACATTACGACATCCCGAAGAGCATCGAGAGCTATTATCAGGAGACCGGACGCTCAGGGCGCGACGGACAGGAAGGCAACTGCATAGCCTACTACAGCTACAAGGACATCCGCAAACTCGAGAAGTTTATGCAGGGGAAGCCGGTCGCCGAGCAGGAGATCAGCCGCCAGCTGCTCTCTGAAGTGATGGCTTACGCGGAGTCCGGGCAGTGCCGCAGGAAGCTGCTGCTCAACTACTTCGGCGAGGAGTACAGGGAGAGCGACTGTCACTGCTGCGACAACTGCCTGCACCCGAAGCCGACATTCGACGGACGTGCGGAGATGAAGCTTGTGATCGAGCTTATAGAGTCCCTGCCGGAGAGGTTCAAGATAGACCATCTCGCCAACATCCTTGCTGGCGTGAGCAACTCCATCATCAAATCCTACAGGCACGACGAGCTCAGGTTCTTCGGCGCCGGAGCGGCGCATTCGGAGAAGTTCTGGGCCACTGTCATACATCAGGGCCTGATAGCCCGGCTGCTGGGCAAGGAGATCGAGACCTACGGACTCATCTTCGTCACTGATCTCGGGCGCGAGTTCCTCTCCGCTCCGTGGAAGATAGAACTCGTCGAGGACAGGCTCTTCTCCGGAGGCGGCGATGCCGAGGACGAGGACGACGAGGAGGCTGCGGCGGCCACAGCCGCGATGCGCTCCGGAGGCGGCGGCGACCCGGTGCTGCTCGCGATGCTCAAGGACCTGCGCAAGGACCTCTCGCGCCGGCTCAAGCTGCAGCCGTGGATCATCTTCGGCGACCCTGCGCTTCAGGATATGTCCATACTCTACCCCGTGACCTTTAACGAGCTCAAGAACTGTCAGGGGGTCGGGGAGGGCAAAGCCCACAAGTTCGGCGGGGAGTTCCTCAAGCTGATAGCCAAATATGTGGAAGAGAACGACATAGAGCGTCCTGAGGACTTCGTCGTCAAGTCGGCCCCCAACAAGTCCGCCGACAAGCCGTTCATCATCCAGAGCATCGACCGCAGGATGTCCCTCGAAGACATCGCCGAGGCCCGCAATATGGATATGGAGGAGCTTATGGGCGAGATAGAGGCCATAGTGTCCAGCGGGATGAAGCTCAACCTCGACTACTATATAGAGGAAAACCTCGACGCTGACATCGTGGAGGACATATACAACTACTTCAAGGAGCAGGCCACTTCCGACGACGTGGATGAGGCGATGAAGGCTCTCGGGCCGGACTACTACGAGAACGAGATCCGTCTCGTCCGCATCAAATTCCTTTGTGAGATAGCATCGTGATACCGCAGGAGACAGTCAGTCTGATCCTCGACACCGCCCGGATCGAGGATGTGGTCGGCGATTACGTGACGCTCCGTCGCCGCGGGGCCAACTATGTGGCCTGCTGTCCTTTCCACAACGAGAAGACGCCCTCGTTCTATGTGTCCCCCTCCAAGGGGATATACAAATGCTTCGGCTGCGGCAAGGCGGGTACCGCCGTGGGCTTCATTATGGAGCAGGAGCACTGCTCCTACGCCGAGGCGCTGCGCTACCTTGCCAAGAGATACCATATCGAGATTCAGGAAGAAGAGCTCAGCGCCGAGGAACTGACCCGCCGTCAGCGCAACGAGAGCCTGCTGCTCGTCTCCGAGTTCGCGGAGAAGTTCTTCGTCTCGCAGCTCGACACCGACGAGGGCCGCAGCGTGGCGAGGGCCTACTTCCGCAAGAGGGGGCTTGAGGACGCGACAGTCGCGAAGTTCGGCCTCGGCTGGGCTCCGGGCGGACGCAGCGCCCTCGTCGACGCCGCCCTTGCCGCCGGCTACAAGACAGAATATCTGATCGATGCCGGACTTGCCGTGCGGCACGACGACGGCAGCATCGCGGACAAGTTCCGCGAGAGGGTGATGTTTCCGATCCACTCTGTCAGCGGACGGGTGATCGCATACAGCGGACGCACCCTGCGCTCCGACAACCCCGCCAAGTATGTCAATTCTCCCGAGACCGAGATCTACGTCAAGAGCCGCAACCTGCTGGGCATCTACTTCGCCAAGGGGGAGATGTCGCGGCTGGACAGCTGCATCCTCGTGGAGGGCAACGTCGATATGGTGATGATGCACCAGCTCGGCATCCGCAACGTGGTCGCCTCCTGCGGCACTTCCCTCACCGTCGAGCAGATACGCCTGATACGCAAGTTCACGGAAAACGTGACCATAATGTACGACGGGGATTCCGCCGGCATACACGCCGCCCTGCGCGGCATCACGATGGTGCTGGCCGAGGGGATGAACGTCCGTATTGTCCTGCTGCCGGACGGCGACGACCCCGACTCGTTCTGCCGCAAGCACACTCTCGAAGAGGTGCAGCGCTTCATTGCGGACAGTGCCCGGGACTTCATCTCGTTCAAGACTGAACTCCTGCTGGAGGAGGCCGGCGGCGACCCGCTGAAGAAGGCCAATCTCATCAACGACATCGCCGACACGATCGCCGCTATTCCGGATGCGGTGAAGCGCTCCACCTATGTGGCCGCGACCGCCGACAGGTTCGGGATAGAAAGCTCGATACTCTTCGGCCGTATACTCCGGACCCGCGAGCGGATCAAGGAGGAGCGGAGCCGCGAGAGGACCCGCGGAGAGGGCGGGATGTCCACGGCGGCGCAGGCCTCCCCGGAGCGGAGACCCGCCGAAGCCTCTCCGGAGCAAGGCTGGACGGAGGAGAACCGCACGCTTGCCGCCGTGGAGAGGGACCTGCTGTATTTTCTGCTCGCCCACGGCTGCGACGAACTCGAGTTCGCGAGCGATTCGGAGTACTACAGCGGCGATGAGGACTACAAGCCGACCGTTTGCGACTTCATCCGTGACGCCCTCGAGAGTGACGGCACGATAATGGCAAATACGGCATACGCCGGAGTGTACGACGCCTATGTCGGACTCTACGACAAGGGCCTCTCTCAGGAGAGCATAGTGAAGTCGCTGCTCGACTCGCCGGACCGCAGGACGGCGGCTGTCACGGCGGCGCTCTCCACGGAGAAATACACCCTGTCCGTGAGCGCCCTCAAGGGGGCGATGACCACCGTCTCATCGTGGCTGGTGACACAGCTCCCGAAGACGATAATGATATATGCCGAGCGGCGGCTTCAGGACAGGATAAACGCGATTCTCCGCCAGCTCAGGGACGCCCCGGACCGGGAGCAGATCCTTGTGGCGGAGCTCAGGAAGCTTCAGGAAGCCCAGAGACGGATAAAACAGAAAGCAGGAAGAGAAAAACAGTAAAAACATATATGGAAAAGAATTTCAAGAGAACGCTTGTCACCTGTGCGCTGCCGTATGCCAACGGGCCGGTGCACATCGGGCATCTTGCCGGCGTGTATGTGCCTGCCGACATCTATGTCAGGTACCTCAGGATGAGAGGAGAGGACGTATTGTTCGTGTGCGGCTCGGATGAGCACGGCGTGCCGATTACCATAAAGGCGCGTCAGCTGGGCTGTTCGCCGCAGGACATAGTGGACAAATACCACGGCATCATACGCGACTCCTTCACGGGACTCGGTATCAATTACGACATCTACGGTCGCACCACCTCCAAGGTGCACGAAAAGAACGCGTCGGAGTTCTTCCGCAAACTCTATGACGGGGGCAAGTTCATCACCCGTGAGAGCGAGCAGTACTACGACCCGGAGGCGAAGGCTTTCCTTGCGGACCGCTATATAGTCGGCACCTGTCCCAAATGCGGGGCGGAGGGGGCCTATGGCGACCAGTGCGAGAAGTGCGGCAGCACCCTCAGCCCGGAGGAACTCATCAACCCCAAGAGCAAACTCAGCGGCGCGGTGCCGATAAAGAAGAAGACCACCCACTGGTATCTCCCGCTGCAGGACTACGAGCAGTGGCTCAGGGAGTGGATACTCGACGGCCACAAGGAGTGGCGCAGCAATGTCTACGGTCAGGTCAAGAGCTGGCTGGACGGCGGACTTCAGCCGCGTGCCGTCACCCGCGACCTCGACTGGGGCGTGCCGGTGCCGGTCGAGGGTGCGGAGGGTAAGGTCCTCTATGTCTGGTTCGACGCCCCCATAGGCTACATATCCAACACCCGGGAGCTGCTCCCGGACAGCTGGGAGAAGTGGTGGAAGTCGTCCGACACCAAGCTGGTGCACTTCATCGGCAAGGACAACATAGTCTTCCACTGCATCGTGTTCCCGTCTATGCTCAAGGCCTACGGCGACGGCTACATCCTCCCGGAGAACGTACCGGCCAACGAGTTCCTCAACCTTGAGGGCGACAAGATCTCCACCTCCCGCAACTGGGCGGTCTGGGCCCACGAATACCTCCGTGACTTCCCGGGCAAGGAAGACGTGCTCCGCTACGTGCTCACCGCCAACGCTCCGGAGACCAAGGACAACGACTTCAGCTGGAAAGACTTCCAGCAGCGCAACAACAGCGAGCTCGTGGCGGTGTTCGGCAACTTCGTCAACCGGGCCGTCGTGCTGACGCACAAATATTTCGCCGGCAAGGTGCCGAGCTGCGGCTCGCTGCTTGACGTCGACAAGGAGGTGCTCGCGCAGCGACCGTTGCTGAAAGCCTCGCTCGAGAAGAACATCGAGGAATACCACTTCCGCGAGGCCCTCAAGGACGCGATGTCCATCGCCCGTCTCGGCAACAAATATATCTCCGACACCGAGCCGTGGAAGGTCGCCAAGACCGACATCGACCGCTGCGCGACGATACTCAACATTTCCTTGCAGATATGCGCCGACCTGGCGGTGGCGTTCGAGCCTTTCACCCCGTTTGCGGCGGAGAGGCTCCGCAGGATGCTGCGGGTCGGACTCGAAGCCGGCACGGACCACCGTCCGGAGAGGGATGGAGCGGCGCTTCATACCCGTCTCGAAGGCAGTCCGGCGACCTCGGAAGGCACTGCGCCGCTGCTCAGCTGGACGGTGATGGGCCGTCCGCAGATACTTCCTGCCGGACACCCGCTCGCCGAGGCCGAGCTGCTCTTCGCCAAGATCGAGGACGACGCCATAGCCGTGCAGCTTGAGCGCCTCGACACGATACGCGCCGAGAGGGAAGCGGCCGAGAAGGCCGAGGCCGCCGGCGCCGTCACCCCGCAGAAGGAGGAGTGCAGCTTCGAGGATTTCGCCAGAATGGACATACGCACCGCCACCGTACTAGAGGCGGAGAGGGTTCCGAAGACCGACAAGCTTCTGAAACTCACCATCGACACCGGCATCGACCGCCGCGTCATCGTCTCCGGCATAGCGGAGTTCTATTCTCCGGAAGATATGCTCGGCAGGCAGATATGCATACTCGCCAATCTCAAACCCCGTACCATCAAGGGGATAGAGAGCAAGGGGATGATACTGATGGCAAGGCAGAACGACGGAAAGATGCGCTTCATCTCCCCGCAGGAGAGCCTTGCCAACGGAGCAGAAATAGGTTAATGGGATGAAAGTACTTATAGTAGACGACGAGAGGGCGATACGCAACTCTCTGAAAGAAATCCTCACGGACGAGGGCTACGAGGTGGATACCGCAGAGGACGGGGCCGCCGCGCTCGCGGCCGTGGAGAAGGAGAAATACGATGTGATATTCTGCGACATCAAGATGCCCAATATGGACGGGGTCGAGGTGCTGGACTCTCTGATGCGGATGGGAGTGGATGCGGCGGTGGTGATGATCTCCGGCCACGGCGACATCGACACGGCGGTAGAGTGCATCAAGAAAGGGGCCTTCGACTTCGTGCAGAAGCCGCTGGACCTCAACAGGATACTCATCACCATCAAGAACGCCGCCGAGCGGCAGACCCTCAGCACGCAGAACAAGGTCCTCAAGAAGAAGGTCTACGGCGCGGATATGATAGGCGGGTCAGCCCCGATGATGCACATCCGTGAAATGATAGACAAGGTCGCCCCGACCGACGCGAGAGTCCTGATCACCGGCCCCAACGGCTCGGGCAAGGAACTCGTGGCCCGCAATCTCCACCAGCGCAGCGCCCGGAGCGCTATGCCGTTTGTCGAAGTGAACTGCGCGGCCATCCCGGGCGAGCTCATCGAGAGCGAACTCTTCGGCCACGAGAAGGGGTCTTTCACCTCCGCAGTCAAGCAGCACAAGGGCAAGTTCGAGCAGGCCGACGGCGGCACCCTCTTCCTCGACGAGATCGGGGATATGAGCCTTGCCGCGCAGGCCAAGGTGCTGCGCGTGCTTCAGGAGCGCAAGCTCTCCCGCGTGGGTTCCGACAAGGATATAGAGGTCAACGTCAGGGTAATAGCCGCGACCAACAAGGACCTCCGCAAAGAGATTGACGAGGGCAATTTCCGCGAAGACCTCTACCACCGCCTCAGCGTCATCCTCATCAGAGTCCCTTCGCTGGACGAGAGGCGCGACGACATCCCTATGCTCATACAGCACTTCCTTGAGAAGTACACCGACGGAGGCAAGGCCCGCAGCTTCTCCCCGGAGGCCGTGGAGCTGCTCTGCCGGAAGAGCTGGCCGGGCAACATCCGCGAGCTCGACAATGTGGTGGACCGCCTGCTGATCCTCGGCGACGATGTCGTGTCCGCGCAGAATGTCCGTGATTTTGTGAATATTTAAGTCATAAGCCTATGTGTCTCAAGTCCTTTGTCCGAAAGCTCCTGCCCCTCTCCGTGCTGCTCGCCGCATTCTGCCTGAGCGGCGCTGCGCAGGGTAAGCTCTATACCCGCAAGGCCCGTCTTGTGGATTTTCCGACCCGCACCACCAAGGTAGTGGTCGGCGGCTCGACTTTCCTCGACTTCTCGTTCAGGGAGGAGATCAGCGCCCGGTGGAGGATCTCGCCCTACGAGTTCTGCACTCCGGAGGACTATGAGACCCTGAGGACCGACAGCTCGCTCTACTTCCTCAACATCGCCTCGGATGCCGGGGTGGCTTTTCTGGTCCTCACCAAAGGAGGACGCGAGGACGAGAAGGACAGTCTGAAAAAGCCGTTCGAGGTGGTCCGCATCCCCATCGCCAGCATCGACGACCCGAGCGGAAAGGAGCTGATGTTTATGGGGGCGTTTGTCGACATAATGCAGGCGTTCGTGGAGGACGCGATGATTTCAGATCAGGCGGCATACTCCGGTCTGAAGTGGTACAACTCCCGCAAATTCAGCGGGATGGACATCTGCGTCAACGACGGGGACCGCATCGATACCCTCTACCTCGCCGGAGCGCGGAACACCCTGCTCGGCATCACCGTCGTCCCGGCGACTGTATCGTTCGGCAGCCGCTGCTACAAGATGCTTGTCTCCGCCGACAGCCACGAACTCTACTACTTCGCCGCAGTGAAATACAAAGGTCCTATGGACACCCGCTTCACGGACAGGGAGATAAAACAATTCAACAGGAGAAATGGAGTCCCCGCTCGAGTCGTACATAACGAAATATAGCACCCTGCCACACGAGGCGCTTGCCTGGATAGAGAAGCAGACCCATATCCGCACCAATTATCCCCGGATGCTCTCCGGAAGGGTGCAGGGCGAGCTTCTCAAACTGCTGGTGCAGATAAGCGGGGCGCGGCGAGTTCTGGAGATAGGCTCGTTCACCGGCTATTCCACCGTCTGTCTGGCGCTCGGCCTGCCGGAGGGCGGGCATATCGATGCGCTGGAGATCAACGACGAGCTTGAGGAGCTGATGCGCGAGGGGTGGGAGAGGGCCGGGGTTGCCGACAGGATCAGCCTGCACATAGGCGATGCGGTGCAGACGCTGCGCTCGCTGGAGGGGGAGTACGACTTCGCCTACATCGACGCCAACAAGCGGCAGTATCCCGAATACTACGAGCTCACGCTGCCTCTGCTCCGCAGCGGCGGGGTCATCGTGGCCGACGACGTGCTCTGGGACGGCAAGGTGTACTCCGCTTCTCCGTCCCGCGACGCGCAGACGCAGGCCCTGCTCGCCTTCAATGCGTCCGTCTCTCAGGACCCTCGCGTCGAAGTGGTTATGCTCCCGCTCCGGGACGGCCTCTCCATTATCAGGAAAATGTAAGAATAAATCATTACATTTGTAACCTATGTCATCAGACTACATCGTATCGGCCCGCAAATACCGCCCGGACAGTTTCGCCTCCCTCATCGGCCAGGACAACATAGCCCGGACGCTCAAGAACTCCATACTGAGGGGGCAGCTGGCGCACGCCTACCTCTTCTGCGGCCCGCGCGGAGTCGGCAAGACGACGGCGGCGCGCATCTTCGCGAAGACCATCAACTGCGCCGACCCCGGCCCGGATATGGAGCCGTGCGGCAAGTGCGACTCGTGCCGCTCGTTCGCCGAGGGGCGCTCATACTGCATACACGAGCTGGACGCCGCGTCCAACAACGGTGTGGATGACATCAAGACGCTGATGGACCAGGTGCAGATACCTCCGCAGCTGGGGCGCTATTCGGTCTATATCATAGACGAGGTGCATATGCTGAGCACGGCGGCGTTCAACGCCTTCCTCAAAACGCTCGAGGAGCCGCCCGCACACGCCATCTTCATCCTCGCCACCACCGAGAAGCACAAGATACTCCCGACCATCCTGAGCCGCTGCCAGACCTACGACTTCAAGCGCATCAGCATACCCGATATAGTCCGCAACCTGCGTGATATCGCCGGCAAGGAGGGTGTAAGCATCGACGACGAGTCGCTGCACATCATAGCCCACAAGGCCGACGGGGCTATGCGCGACGCGCTTACGATATTCGACCAGACGGTCGCGTTCTGCGGTTCCGAGATACGCTCCGCAGAGGTGATGCACAACCTCAACGTGCTTGACTACGAGTACAGTTTCCGCCTCGTGGACAGTTTCCTCACCGGAGACTACGCCACGGCGCTGAAGATATTCGACGAGGTACTGGGCAAAGGCTTCAACGCCCAGTATTTCATCGCCGCCCTGAGCTCACATCTCAGGGATCTGCTCGTGAGCCGTACCGGGGGGCTGGAGAGCCTGCTCGATCTGCCGGAGTCGCTGCGCAGGCGCTACGCGGAGCAGTCGGCGCGGTGCAGCGTGAAGTTCCTCTACGACGCGCTCGGCGTCACGACCCAGTGCGAGGCCGGATACCGCGCATCGACCAACCAGCGGCTGCATATAGAATACGCGTTGATGAGGCTCGCTTTCCTCAGCGCCGCGCCTTCGGTTGCCGCAGCGCCGGCGGTTTCCGTTGAGGCGGCCAAGACCCCGTCCGACGCGACTCCGGCCACCCGGAAGCCCGAGGCGTCACCGGCAGTGCAGGCCGCGGCTAAAGCGGCGGAAAGCAGCCCTGAGCCGGCCTCCGAACCTGCTCCGAAGCCCGCTATACAGCCGGCGCCCGCCCCTCAGGCGAATGCCGTTCCCGCCCCGGCGGCCCCTGATGCCGCCGCCGGACCGGAGCCGCGCCGCCGCCCGGCGAAGACCGGCGCCAATCTCTCGATGAGCTCTCTTATGGGTCAGGTCGACGCTCCTCCTCAGGAGGCCCCTGAAGCGGCCGGACCGGAGCCGGTCTTGCCGACGGAAGAGCTGATACGGGAGAAATGGAAGGAGCTTCCTTCGAAATTCGCCTCCCAGCCGCGTCTCGCAAGTGCCCTCGGACTGTCCTCGATTACGGTCTCCGACGAGCCTGGACGCAGGCTTGTGGAGTTTTCCGTGACCAATGAGGCCCAGAAGAAGTGGATAGAGGAGAAAGTGCTCCGCGAGCTGGAGCGCGAGTTCTGCGCCCTGACCGGTAGCAAGGCCGTCAGGCTCGCTCCGTCGGTGATTCCGGAGGAGCAGAAGGTAGATGTGAAATATATGCCCACCGAGAAGGCCGAGGACCTCATAGGCCGCAATGAGGAGGTGCGCAACCTCGTTATGGATCTCGCGCTGGACGTAAAGTGATGAGCGATGAAACTGCGTTGCGAAAATCTTGTCAAGAAATACGGTCTCCGCACGGTCGTCAAGGGCGTGTCGATGGAGGTCAGCCAGGGGGAGATCGTGGGTTTTCTCGGGCCTAACGGCGCGGGCAAGACCACGAGCTTCTATATGATCACCGGTCAGATAGTCCCGAACGAGGGCAAGGTCTTCCTCGACGACGAGGAGATCACCGGCCTGCCTATGTACAGGCGTGCACAGAAGGGGGTGGGATACCTGCCTCAGGACGCGTCGGTCTTCCGCAAGATGTCCGTCGAGGACAATATCATCTCGGTGATGGAGATGAAGGGTATCCCGAGGGCCGAGCGCATCGAAAGAACTGAGGCCCTGATAGACGAGTTCAATCTCTCCAAGGTGCGCAAGTCCCTGGGGATCCAACTCTCCGGCGGCGAGAGGCGGCGCTGCGAGATTGCCCGTGCGCTCGCCATCGACCCGAAGTTCATCCTTCTCGACGAGCCGTTCGCGGGAGTTGACCCCATCGCGGTCGAGGACATACAGTACATCATCGCCAAACTGAAATACCGCAACATCGGAGTCATCATCACCGACCACAACGTGGGCGAGACCCTGGCCATCACCGACAGGGCCTACCTCCTCTACGAGGGCACCATCCTCCAGGAGGGCACTCCGCAGCAGCTTGCGAGCGACGAGGACGTGAGAACCAAGTATCTGGGTTCGGGGTTCGTCCTGAAGCGCTCCGTGTCGGTGCAGCGGGCTCTCGCGGAGTATGAAGCGTCCCTCAAGACAAGACAATCCGACCAGCTATGAAAGTTCCTGACATAATCATCGCCGTCGACGGGTATTCCTCCACAGGCAAGAGCACTTTCGCCAGGATGGTCTCGAAGCGCTTCGGCTTCCTCTACCTCGACTCCGGGGCAATGTACCGGGGGGTCACGCTCTTCGCGCAGGAGAACGGACATATTTCCGGAGACAATGTGATTTACGACTCCTTGAGGGAGGGCCTCCCCGGCCTTGACCTGCATTTCGGGCCGGAGGGCACATATATCGGCAGCCGCTGCATCGAGAGCGACATACGCTCGATGAAGGTCTCTTCACAGGTGAGCCCGATAGCCGCCGTGCCGTATGTCCGCGAATATGTGGACGAACGCCTGCACCGTTTCGCTGCGGGCGGCAGGGTCGTGATGGACGGCAGGGACATCGGCACCACGGTCTTCCCGGATGCGCAGCTCAAGATATTTATGACCGCGTCGGTCGAGGTGCGGGCGCAGCGGCGCTACGACGAGATGAAGTCCAAGGGGCAGGAGGCCGACTATGAGCAGATAAAGCGCAACCTTCAGGAGCGCGACCACATAGACTCGCACCGCGAGACTTCCCCTCTCAGGAGGGCCGCGGACTCGTTCGAGATGGACAATTCGGAGATGACCCTGCACGAGGAGCTCGTCTGGATAGAAGGCCTGATACAGGGCCGCTTCACCATCTATGATCAGGGTTGAGACAGACCCTCACTCCGGCTTCTGCGGAGGGGTGATACGCGCCATCGGTACGGCCGAGGAGTATCTCCGTGAGCACGGCGCGCCGCTGTACTCCCTCGGCGAGGTCGTCCACAACGAGGAGGAACTCTCCCGACTCCGTTCGCTCGGGCTTGTCACGATTGCGTCAATAGATGAACTTGGCCCGTCCACGGCGGGGGAGAAACTTCTGATACGCGCCCACGGCGTGCCGCCCCGGGTCTATTCCGAGGCTGCGGCGAGGGGGCTGGAGCTTATCGACTGCAGCTGTCCCGTGGTGTTGAGGCTCCAGAAAGCCATCAAGCAGGCCTACTCGAAGCTTAGCGCTGGAGGGGGGCGGATTCTGCTATTCGGCAAGACCGGTCATCCGGAAGTGCTCGGGCTCGTTGGTCAGGTCGGGGGAGATGTCCTTGTCTTTCAGGATATGGAGTGTCTGCGGGAACTCTGCGCGGACGGCTCGATAGATTTCAGCCGCGACATCGGGCTCTTCTCCCAGACCACGATGAGTCCCTCGGAGTACTCCCTCGCCGGGGAGTACCTCGGCTCGCGGATGAGCGGCGGAGCCCGGCTCACCGTCCACCGCAGCATCTGCGCCCAGGTGGCGTCCCGTCACCGCGAACTCCAGCACTTCGCCGCAGCCCACGATGTCTTAGTGTTCGTGGCCGGCAAGATGAGTTCCAACGGCAAGGTGCTCTTCGAGCTGTGCCGTAGCGTCAATCCGCGCTGCCACCGGATCAATTCGGCCTCGGAGCTGAGGCGGGAATGGTTCGAGGGGGCTGACAGTGCGGGGGTCTGCGGGGCGACCTCCACCCCGAAATGGCTGCTGGAGGAAGTCTCGCGCGGCATAGAAAATTTGCAATAATTCCGCCGTTTGACTAAATTTGTCCCGTAATAGTCCGAAATCATTAAAAGAATAAATACTTTATGGCAACAACAGCTGATTTTAAAAACGGCCTTTATCTCAAGTTCAACGACAAGCCTTGTATGATCGTCTGGTTCCAGCACGTGAAGCCGGGCAAGGGCCCAGCTTTCGTGAAGACGAAGCTCCGCAACCTCGAGAACGGCCGCATCCTTGAGAACACCTTCACCGCCGGCGCCAAGATAGAGACTATCGAAGTAGAGCGCCGTCCATACCAGTTCCTCTATGCCGAGGAGGACGGATTCAACTTTATGCACGAGGAGACCTACGAGCAGATACTGCTCCCGAAGGACGTTGTGGAGAACTCCGACCTTATGAAGGAGGGACAGCACGTCGAGATGATGTTCGTGGTGGGCGAAGAGAAGTGCCTCACCTGCGAGCTCCCTACCTACGTGACCCTCGAGGTCACATATTCGGAGCCTGCCGTCAAGGGCAACACCGCCTCCACCTCGGCCCTCAAGGAAGTGACCCTCGAGACCGGAGCCAAGATTATGGTCCCTCTCTTCATCGAGACCGGCGAGAAGATCACGGTCAACACCACCGACCGCTCATACGGGCAGAGGGTATAATCCGCTGACCGTTAAATATATAAATAGAGCGTCTCCGTCTAGAGGCGCTCTATTTTAAGTTGCTGTATCTTGTAGCTGTCCCCCTTGGAACTCACGAATATCGTGACGGAGAATGTCTCGCCTCCCGCGCTGAGACTTCCGAGGGCATATTTCATATTGGCCCTCTCGGCGGTGTGGCTTATGTCGAAGGACTGCGGATTGTAGAACTCGAAGAACGTCTTGAGTATCTGCTTGGCCTGGGCCTTGCTGGCGTTGCTCTCCTGGGAGGCCACGCTGACTTCGAGATTGTCGTCGAACCAGGCGGAGAGGCATTCGGCGTCGCCTTTGGCGATGTATTTGCCTATAGGGGAGAAGACATCGTTCCGCTCGGTCTGTGCCGCCATCTGGGCGCAGACCAGTATCAGCGCGGAGAATGCGGATATTTTAGCCAATGCTTGCACGGCCTCAGGAGGTTGCAAATATCGAGCCACGTCGCTATATTTGCAGAGGTATGAAAATCAGCCTCCTCACCGTGGGTAAGACCGATGTTCCCTGGGTCAGGAAGGGTCTCGGGACATATGTTGCGAGGCTCGGGCACTATGTGCGCTTCTCGCTCGTGGAGATTCCGGAGCTGAAGAATGTCTCGGCTCTGTCCCGCGACAACATCAAACTGCGCGAGGGGGAGTTGATACTAAAGAACATAAAGCCGTCCGACTCCGTGATCCTGCTCGACGAGCGCGGCAGGGAGTACCGCTCTCCGGAGTTCGCGGACGAGCTTTCCGGCATACTCTCCAGGGGAGGACGCGACATAGTCTTCGTGGTCGGAGGGGCCTACGGCTTCTCGGATGAGGTCTATGCCAGGGCGGACGGTATGCTTTCGCTCTCGAAGATGACGTTCCCGCATCAGATGGTGAGAACGATTTTTGCAGAGCAACTCTACCGCGCGTTCACGATAATGCGCGGAGAACCGTATCATCACGAATGAAACCCAAGCGGAGAATACTGGACCTGATTGCGGCGGCGCTTCTTGTGGCGAGCGCCTCCGTGCTGGTACTCTCGCTCAAGGAGTCGAGGGTCAGCGGCGACACGCGGGCCGTAGCGGGACGTGTGTCGCGTATCCTCGAGCAGCGGATGGCGAAGCTCGACGGCTACATCCAGCGTGCTCTCGAGGCCGACAGCTCGGAATGGATGGATGTGGGCGAGCTGCCTCAGGATATGGTGATATACCGCTATTGCAGCGACACGCTCCAGTCCTGGTGCAACGAGTTCTCCGTTGCTAACGACAACATCCGCCTCAAGGTCTATATGCCATTCCTCTCCAATCCGAGGACCTCGCCGATTTCGCCGCTCTCTCAGGTGAGCGACTCGGTATCGTTCGTCAATATGGGGCCGAAATGGTATCTCGCCAAGTCGGTGACAAGGGACGATGTCAAGCTGATTGCGGGCCTGCAGATTGTCGACACGCAGGCTCCGGGTCCGAGCAACGGCATCAGCCCCCGTCTTCATCTCCCGCCGGAGTATAACATCCGTCCGCTCCCTTCGAGCGGAGGCTCGCTGGTGAGCGTCGGCGGCCGTCCGCAGTTCGAGATTCTCTGTGAGACCCTGACTTCCTCCAATTCTGCGGATGCATTCCTGCTCTGGATCGCCCTCCTCCTGCTGGTAGGCTCAGCCATAGTATTCATCTCCGCCGACCGTTCCGCGAGGAGGTTCTGCATAGCGTCCGTATCGCTGCTTGCCGTGATGGCGGCGTTCTACTTCTGGGGCCGCACGATCAGGGA
The DNA here is from genome assembly GCA_963643555.1 of Acetatifactor sp. Lineage (GTDB taxonomy): Bacteria > Bacteroidota > Bacteroidia > Bacteroidales > UBA932 > Cryptobacteroides. The sequence continues at coordinate 21,325 of CAVILJ010000003.1, read as the reverse complement.
ACAGTTCACCATATTCTCCCCGCTGCTGTATGCCGGCGGCGAGCTGCTGTATTCGCTCGGAGCCGTCGTGATCATCAATCTCGCCGTGCTGCTCTGCTCGCTCTGCGCCTATATGTGCCGGGACTCGCTCTGCGCCCTTGTCCGGAGCAGGGGAGCGGGAGTCGCCCTGCTGGCGTCGGCGCTCATTTCCGTGGCACTCATACTCTTCTATACGCAGGCGGTGCTGCGCAGCATCATTCTCAATTCCGGCATCATCCTGGAACTCTACAAGTTCTCCGAGCTTTCGGCTTTCAGCGTGGTGGTGTATGCCTCGTTCATCACGATGCTGATGAGCGTGCCGCTGCTGCTGCAGACCGTCCAGCCTGTGGCGGAGCGCGAATTCGGTGTACGCTATGACGCTTTCTCGCTCAACAACAGAGTGTTCTTCGCCCTGATCATCTCCGCCTTCCTCGTGACTTCCTCGTCAGTGATAGGCTTCCGCAAGGAGCAGAACAGGATGGAGGTGCTCGCCAACCGTCTGTCATTCGACCGGGACATCTCGCTTGAACTCAGGCTCAGAAGCATAGAGCCGCAGATAGCGGACGATATGGTCATCTCGGCGCTTTCGGTGCTGAACAACACCGCCTCGACCATCCAGAGCCGCATCACCGACTACTACTTCTCCCGCAACGACCGGGAATATACCGTCACGGCCTATGTATTCAACGACAGCAACAACAGCCGTGCGGCGGCCTCCCAGTACAGTTCCATCCTCAAGGACGGCATCCCGATTGCGGACAACAGCCGTTTCCTCTATGTCAAGCGGGACGCGGGGCATTCGTACTATGTGGGGGTGTTCCTCTACCTGATTGAGGGAAGCGGAGTTTCGAGGGTGCTGATACGGCTCGAGTCCAAGGACACCCGGGGCAACAAGGGCTATGCCGGCATCTTCGGCATCACCCCTCCGGGCAAGGTGACAGTGCCGGCGGGCTACTCCTACGCCCGTTACGAGGGCGCGGACCTCAAATCTTATCGCGGCAAATACGCCTACCCTACCAAGATGGATACGGAGCGTCTGGAGAGGCTCTACGGGAAGCGCCTGCACTATGTCAACAATGAGGGATACACGCATTTCTTCACGGTCATAGGCGACCGGGAGGCGATAGTGATCTCCCGGCCCCGGGTGACGGTCCTGAACTACGCCGTATCCGGAATATTCGTGGCGCTGCTCGCATTTCTGGTTATGTCTCTGATGGTGGCAGGGCGCAAGAGGGAGAAGATTTTCGCGCAGAGCTACTACCGTGCGCGCATCACCGGCGTGCTGCTGCTCTCGCTTCTGCTCACCCTCGTGGCTATGGCGTCGATGAGCGTGTTCTTCGTCTACTCGCGCAACGACAGCAATATGCATTCGGTGATGTCGGACAAGATCAGCTCCATCACCGCGATGATCGAGGCCGGCACGACGGACATACGGCGGACTTCCGACATCAACCGCCGCGAGGTGCGCAAGTTGCTCGAACAGGTCAGCTCCGACACCTATTCCGACATCACCCTTTACACTCCTTCGGGCCGTCTGCTGATGTCCACGACCCCTATGGTGTTCGAGCGCCAGCTGCTCGGAGAGCGCATCAACGGCAGCGCCTACGGGCATATCGTCTACCAGCACCGGCGCTATTGGATACAGAAGGAGAAGGTGTGGAACGTGAAGTTCTACAGTATGTACGCCCCGATTATTAACGGCTCCGGGGATATGATAGCTATCATCTGCTCGCCTTACAGCGAGGACAACTACGACTTCGAGGAGGATGCGGTCACCCATTCGATGACCATCGTGTCGCTCTTTCTGGTCTTCCTGCTGATGGCGCTGCTGATGGTCACGAGGGTGGTGGACAGAATGTTCGCACCGCTCAGCGAGATGAGCCGCAAGATGAATACCGCCGGACTTGAGTCGCTGGAATATATTGATTACGAGCGCAATGATGAAATTTCTGCCATAGTGCAGGCCTACAACCGTATGGTCAAGGAACTCTCCGACAGTTCCAAGAAGCTGGCGCAGGCGGAGCGGGACAAGGCGTGGAGCGAGATGGCGCGGCAGGTGGCGCACGAGATCAAGAACCCTCTCACTCCGATGAAGCTTCAGATACAGAGGGTCATCCGTCTCAAGCAGAAGGGCGACCCGGCCTGGCTGGAGAGGTTCGACGAGGCGAGCAAGGTGCTTCTGGACCATATCGACATCCTCACCGACACGGCCAACGAATTCTCGACCTTCGCGAAACTCTATACCGAGGAGCCGGTGGAGATCGCTCTTGACAAGGTGATACAGGAGGAGATGTCGATGTTCGACAGCAAGGACAATATCCGCTTCGACTTCATCGGGCTCAATGACGTCATCGTCGTCGGCCCGAAGCCTCAGTTGACCCGTGTCTTCGTCAACCTCATCAACAATTCGGTGCAGGCTATAGGAGACTCTCCGGACGGGCGCATCATCGTCTCTCTGCGCAATTCGATGCGCGACGGCTTCTACGACATAGTCTTCGAGGACAACGGACCGGGCGTGTCCGACGAGAACGTGGGCAAGCTGTTCACTCCTAATTTCACCACCAAGAACGGCGGCTCCGGCCTCGGGCTCGCCATCAGCCGCAGCATCCTCGAGAGGTGCGGGGCCACCATCAGCTACTCCCGATCCTTCTCCCTCGGCGGGGCCTGCTTCGCCATCTCGTACCCGAAGTAGTCGGTCTCATCCCCTTCCCGAGCGGCGGGCGAAGTCGATGATGACATCCGCAGTGCCGTCTATCCCGAGGATGGAGGAGTCGATGCAGAGGTCGTAGTTGGAGGCCACGCCCCAGTGACCGAAAGTGAAGAAGTTGTAGTAGCTCTCGCGTGCCTTGTCCATCTTGACGATGAGCCTGGCGGCCTCCTCGTCGGAGATGCCCATCCTCTTGCGGACTCTCGCCCTGCGGTTCTCGTCGGGGGCGGTGATGAAGACATCCAGGCAATCCATATCCCTGAGCACATAGTCCGAAGCCCTGCCGACGAAAATCGCGCTTGACCCCAGGGCTATGTCCCGGATGGCCTTGCTCTGTATGCGGAAGATCTCCCTGTCGCTCAGGCCCGAGGTGTTGAAGCCGAGCTCGACGATGCGCTTCTTCTCGTCCGTGCGGCGGAAGAGTTCCGGGCTGATGCCGCTCTCGGCCGCGGCCTTGATGATCAGTTCGTTGTCGTAGACAGGGATGCCGAGTTTCTTCCCGAGCGAGCTGGCGACGCTCTTGCCGCCGCTGCCGAACTGCCGTCCGACGTTGATTATGATATGCTTGTCCATAGCACTGCGTTTATTCGATTGAACTTCCCAGAGCGGCCGAGTCCTCGCCGTCCGCGAGCCTGTTGAACTTGCGGAAGAGCCTGACCGCGAATATCGCCGCTATGATGGCTGAAAGAATATCCGATATCGGGAAACTGAGCCACACTCCCTTCTCCTGCATCCACAGCGGCAAGGTATAGATGAGCGGCAGCAGTATGATGAGCTGTCTGGAGAGCGAGAGGAAGATGGACTGTTTCACCATCCCGAGGCACTGGAAGAGGTTGGAGGTCACGATGCCGAACCCCACCACCGCGATGCCCGCGTTCATCACCCTGATGCCCTTTGAGGCCATCTCTATCATCGCCGGGTCGTTGGTGAAGAGGCTCACGGCGATCTCCGGGATGAGTTCTGACATCAGGAAGCAGACGGTCGTGACTCCGACCTCCCACTTAGCCGTCAGCAGGGCCACCTCCCTGACCCTGCTGTAGAGCCGTGCGCCGTAGTTGTAGCCGGCGATAGGCTGGAGGCCCTGGTTGAAGCCCATACATATCATCAGGAACAGCATCGTGAGACGGTTGATGATGCCGTACGCGCCGATGGCCATATCCCCGCCGTATTTGCCGAGCTGCTGGTTGATGAACATCGCCACCAGGCAGGAGGCGGCGTTCATCAGGAACGGTCCGAGTCCGATCACGAGCGACTGCTTGGCGATCCTCCACTCGAGCTGCAGGAAAGGTTTCGGGAAATGCAGAAGCCTGTCGCGGTTGAAGAAGAACCTGACGGTGTAGGCGAGGGCCAGCATCTGGCAGGCTATGGTCGCGATGGCCGCGCCCTGTATGCCCATCCCGAAGCCGAAGATCAGTATCGGGTCGAGTATCGCATTGGAAATCACCGTGAAGAGAGTCAGCCCCATCGCCGTCTTGGGATGTCCCGCCGCACGGATGATTCCGTTGAAGCCGAAGTAGAGGTGGGAGAAGACGTTGCCGAGCAGGATGATGAGCATATAGTCCCGGGCGAACGGCAGAGTGTTGTCGCTCGCCCCGAAGAACCTCAGGATCGGGTCCAGAAAACAGAGCGTGACCGCAGAGAAGAGAATGCCTATTATAATGTTGAGGGCGAAGACATTGGCGAGCACCTTGCGCGCCGTTTCGTAATTCTTCTGCCCGAGGAGAACGGAGATGAGCGTCATCGCCCCCACTCCCACCAGGGTGCCCATCGCCGCCGAGAGGTTCATCAGCGGGAAAGTCACGGCAAGGCCGCTGATTGCAGCCGAGCCTACCCCGGGAATATGGCCGATGTAGATGCTGTCGACCATATTATACAAAGAAGCAGCGGTCTGGGCTATGATGCCCGGGACCGCATACGTCTTCAGGAGTTTTCCGATTTTTTCCGTTCCGAGCTCCGTTGGAGCCAGTTCAGATTTTGACATAAATATTTTATTGCTACTAACTTGCTTGTACTGTGAGGGGGCTGTCCTACGGTTTATCGACCACCTCGATGTCGAATCTCAGGGGTGAATATGCCGGGATGCTGCTCCCCGAGCCGCTGGAGCCGTAGCCCAGCTTCGAATAGAAGATGCCGCTGCCCTCCTCGTACGCGCCCATCCGCCAGAGCATATATGCGAATCCGTCGATGACGGAGGTCTTGTCGGAGGTGATAGTGATCTGGCTGTAGTCGTCGGTGACATATTGCACGGACACCGGTTCGTAGGTCTTGGAGGAGCTGTAGAGCCCGTACATCTTAGCCGTGTCGGCTATGGTGGTGTCGAAGACCCGCCCGTTGAGCAGGCGGCCCGTGTAGTTGACGTAGATGGTGGTGTCGCTCGGGAATCCGGCATCCGACTCCTCTTCTTCCCCTTCGTCGGTGTCCGCCGTAGTGGCGAGGGCCTTCGGGGCTTTCTTCTGAAGATAGTAGAAGCCGTATTTAAGGGAGTCCGCGAGCGTGACCTCAGGACAGTTGGCGGCGAAATAGCGCCCGAGGGAGTCAAGCTCCCAGCGGTCGGTGTCGGGGATGGCTTCCAGCAGCTCCAGCTCGTAGATGGCAGGGTTGCCGCCGCTCACGTTGTCCAGATACTCCTGCGCCGTGTCGTAGCGGCTGCTCGTGAGCAGCCACCCCGGGATGACGGTCTTTCTGATGCCGCCGACTTTCATCGACGAGACCATCTCGTCCACTCCGGCGTAGAGGCTGCCCTCGGCCCGGCTCCATACCACGGGCCCGCACCAGGAAGTCTCGCTGTAGTCCCCGATCTGCTTGGCAAGCTCAGGGTAAGTGGTCGTGCTCACTGTCCCGTCGAGGGAGCGGATCGTGTAGTTGAGCCTGACATAAGCGTCGGTCCCGGCATCCTGCAGCGCGGCCCCCGTCCCCTCTTTCTCCCCGATCACATAAGCCCCGAGAGCGGTCGGGCTGAGACCCGGATAATTCACCTGTATCCAGGCGTCGAAATATCTCTTCGACGCGTCGTTCTTCCCGCCCGTGACGGCCTTGGCGCATCCGCCGAGGACGAGCGAGGCAAGCGTCAGATATATAAGTGTCTTCTTCATCATCTTTTATCTTTCGGACGGCGCTTCATCTTGCAGGAATCGTGCCGCCACTTCCTCTATATACTTTTCAGCGTCCTCCCTGCGCTTCAGCGGGCCTGAGGACTTGAGCCTGCCGCCTGCGGCGCACTCGTGTCCGCCGCCGTTGAAATATGCCCTCGCGAGAGCGTTGGACGACCAGCCGTTCTTGGAGCGGACGGACACCCTGTAGACGTCCCCGTCCTCCCGGAGGAATACGCTGATCCTGACCTTCTCTATCCCCAGAGGGAGGTTGACGAAACCCTCCGTCTCGCCTTCCCCGAGTCCGAGTCCGGCGAAGTCCGCCGCACTGAAGACCGCATAGGCGATACCCTGCGGCGTGATGTGCAGGCGGTCGCGGAGGTAGACTCCCATAGCCCGGAAGCGGTTCTCCCTGTAGCTGTTGTAGAGCCTGGAGAGGAGAGCGTCCCTGTCAACCCCGGCCTCGATCAGGCGCGAAGCCATTATGAAGGTGGAGGGGAATACGGAGTTGGCGAAGTTGTTGGTGTCGGTGGTCATACCGGCCATCAGCGCGAGCGCCGCGCGGGGCGGCAACCTATGCGCATCTCCCTCTATGTCAGGCATCTGCATTAAAATCTCGTAAAGCAGCTCGCTGGCGGACGAGACCTCCGTGTCGCTGAACGCGAGGTCGAACTCCCCGCACTCCGGCCCGGGGTGATGGTCAATCATCACCTTGGGGCAGCTTATGTGCCGCAGGCCCTCCTCCAGGGAAGCCGTGCGGCTCAGCGAGTTGAGATCGAGACAGATTGCCAGCCCGCAGCCGTCGAGCGCCTTGCGGGCCTTGTCGGCCTCTTCCGAGGCTATGATGACCTCCCCTTCGCGGGCGAGGAAATCCAGCACTTCCGGATAGCGGTCAGGCACTATCGCCACCGCGTCGCAGCCCCTCAGCTCCCGGAGATATTCCGCGAGAGCGACCGCGCTCCCGAGAGCGTCCCCGTCGGGATGCTGATGGGTCGCTATGCAGACCCTGCGCCCCCGTCCGAAATACCCGTCAAGGCGGCTGAGCATTGTTCTGTCAAGCATTTTCACTCCGCAAATTTACGAAGAATATTGCATTTCATAAATCATTTTCATAACTTTGTACGGTTTTGCAAATTGATAAAAATTAACAATAATGAACAAGACAGTCAAGATTATCGTTGAGGTTGTGCTGCTTGCAGCCATCGTCTATCTGACGTATGCGATCTACAGCTCGATTATGCAGCCGGTCAACTTCAACAAGCAGAAGAACTACCGTGAGAGCGTGGCGATCCAGAGACTCAAGGACATACGTACGCTTCAGGTGGCCTACAAGTCGGTCAACGGCAAGTTCACCTCCACAGTGGATTCCCTCAAGCTCTTCTATGAGAGCGGCAAGATGCCGGTAGTGCTTCAGGTCGGCTCGCTGGACGACTCCGTGGCCGTGCTCCACACCGAGGCCGTGAAGAAGGCCCACCGCAAAATCACCAATGAGGAGCTTTACAAGATGTACCTTGCGGGCGACAAGAACCTCGTGTTCTCGATCGAGAACTCCGTGGCCGTCAAGGACACCCTCTTCAATGGCCGCAATGACTTCTGCATCGACTCGCTCAAGACCGTTCCGTTCTCCGGCGGCGTTCCGGTGACGATGGAGTCCATCGTCAAGATGGTTTCAGGCGTGCCTGTCCCTCTCTTCGAAGCCAAGATGTCCTACAGGGATCTGCTCTCGGGACTTGACAACCAGCTCCGCATCAACCTCGACGCAGAGCGCAAGGCCCAGAACAAGTACGAGGGACTTCAGGTTGGCTCCATCTCCGCGCCTAACAACAACGCAGGCAACTGGGAGTAGTGTTTACGCTCGTCCCTTCCGCTTTTTTCGATCCCGCTTCCGCGCGTGACGCGCTTGCCGAAGTGGCTCCCCTGGCGGAGGGCGCAGTAATAAAGCACATTGACATACCCGAATATGACGCTGTCCTCATCTGCACTGCGGATGAGGACAGCGCTGTCTTCGGGAACGAGATGGTCCGGCTGCTCAAGCGCCTGAAGGACTGTCCCGAATACAACCGCATACTCTGCAGCATCCGCGACTCAAGACTCTATCTCGCTGTCGCGCAGGGCGGGACACTGATGCTCGCCAATGCGTTCGATATACAGGACTTCACTACAGCGGAATACTACATCTTCCTCTCCGTCAAGTCATTGCAGATAAACCCCGAGCTCAGTACCATCTGCTGGCTCTCCGAACTCGACGCGGAGGAGGAGATGTCGCTCTACCGCTACTTCAAGGCGGTTGTGAGATTATGCGGATAATAGGCGGCGCACTTAAGGGCAGGGTCATCTGCCCGCCGTCGGGATACGGCGCCCGCCCGACCACCGACTATGCCAAGGAGGGCCTTTTCAACATTCTCGACAACGAATACGAGTTCGACTCCCTCAAGGTCCTGGACCTTTTCGGGGGGACGGGCGCGATAGCTTTTGAGTTTGCCTCGCGGGGAGCCGCGCTGGTGTGCTCTGTGGAGATGAACAGGGACAACGCGTCTTTCATCCGCCGCGAGGCCGCGAGGCTGGGACTCGGCCGCATCAAGGCGGTCCACAGCAATGTCTTCGATTTCCTCCCGATCTGTACGGAGAAGTTCGACCTCGTCTTCGCCGACCCTCCCTATGCCCTGGAGGGGCTTGAGTCCCTGCCTGATAAAGTCCTCGGCGCGGGGATTCTGCACGAAGGGAACTATTTCATCCTGGAGCACGGGGGCGAGCATTCTTTCGCGGCGCATCCCCATTTCAAAAAAGAAAAAGTGTACGGTCGCGTACACTTCTCTTTCTTTGAATAGGGCGGTTTGCTTTTTCAGTTCGGGTTTTCAGTTCGGTTTTTTTTGCTCGGGTTTTCAGTTCGGGGAGATGTTCCGGGTGTAACAAAATACACCCTCAACAAACTCCCCGAACAATTATTAAACTGAAGCTTCTGATGCTCTCCTCGGAAGCGAGGAAAACTATACTGAAAGGTTGTGCCAGTGCGGGCCGAAGCGCTCGAAGGCTTGGCGGTCGAGCATCTCGCGGTCGTCCGGATGGGCTATGCCGATGAGCAGTTTCGCCCTCTCCTGCAGGCTCTTGCCGTAGAGGTCCACCGCGCCGTATTCGGTCACGATCCAGTGGGCGTCGGCACGCGGCGTCACCACTCCCGCTCCCGGGTTGAGCTCGGCGACGATTTTGTTCTTGCCCTTGTTGGTGCGGGAGGCGAACGCCGTGATGCTCTTGCCGCCCCGGGACATCGACGCGCCCCTGACGAACTCCAGCTGTCCGCCGGTGCCGCTGAAGATGCGCGTGCCGATGGAGTCGGCGCTGATCTGCCCGGTGATGTCGACTTCCGTCGCGGAGTTGATGGCCTTCATATTCGGGTTCTGCGAGATGACCCACGGGTCGTTGGTGTATTTGATGTCCCTCATCAGCACCTGAGGGTTGTCGTCGATGAATGAATAGACTTCCTGGGAGCCGAGCAGGAACGAGGCTACGACCTTGCCGGTGTCCGTCTTCTTCCGGCTGCCGTCGATAACCCCCGACTTGATGAGGGAGAGCAGGCCGTCGGCGAACATCTCCGTATGGAGTCCGAGGTGCTTGTGGCTGCGGAGCTGCGCCGCGAGGGCGTTTGGGAGGGCCCCGATGCCCATCTGGATGCAGTCGCCGTCGTCAACGAGCGCTGCGCAGTTCTTGCCTATCAGCACTTCCGTCGGCGTCGGCTCTGCAAACGCGGCCGTCACCAGCGGAGTGTCGTCCTGCACGAGATAGTCGAAGCGGTCGAGGCTCAGGAGGTCTCCGTGGGCGTAAGGGACATTGGGATTGACTACGCCTATCACCAGGTCGGCCGTCTCCACCGCCGCCACCGAGCAGTCCACTGAAGTCCCGAGGCTGACCCTGCCTTCGGAGTCCGGAAGCGACACGTTCACAAGGGCCGCGCCGAGCTTGATCGCGCCGTCGCGGTAGAGCTTCTGGCTTTCGCCCAGATGCACTGGCAGGTAGTCGGCATAGCCGGCGTTGACGTTCTTGCGGACGTTCGGTCCGATGAAGAAGCCCTGCTCGAAGAATATGCCTTCGTAGCGGGGCTCGCTGTACGGGGCCGGGCCCTCGGTGTGGAAGTGGTGGAAGTGGAGGTCAACCACATCTCCCGCATCGGCCCTACGGCAGAGTGCCTGTATCAGGCAGTGCGGCACGCTCGCGACGCTGCTCAGATGCACGTGGCAGTGTGAAGGGATGTGGCTTACCGCTGCGTCTGCGGAAACGTAATTGATGGTCTTCATCTCGATAATTATTATTAGTTTTGTGTCCGCAAAAATAATAAAAAATGCATACAAAAGAAGAAAAGCTCGCGGCCTTTTCGAGGCTGCTGGATACGATGGACGCGCTGCGCGAGAAGTGCCCCTGGAACGCGGCACAGACGATGGAGTCCATCCGCCCGATGACGGAGGAGGAGGTGTATGAACTCAGCGACGCGATACTCAAGGACGATCCGCAGGCGACGGCGGGGGAGCTCGGCGACCTGCTCTACCATATAGTCTTCTACTGCCGCATAGCGCAGGAGCAGGGCCGCTTCGACGTAGCCGACGCGCTGGAGAAAGTCTGCGGCAAGATGGTGTTCCGCCACCCGCACGTCTTCGGGGACGAATCCGGCAAGCATCTTACCGCCAAGGAGATAGCCGACACCTGGGAGCTTGTAAAGGCCAAGGAGAAAGACGGCAACAAGACCGTGATGGCCGGCATTCCGGACGCTATGCCGGCCATCCTCAAGGCGCTCTCGATGCAGGAGAAGGCGCGGGGCTGCGGCTTCGACTGGGAGAAGCGGGAGGATGTCTGGGACAAGGTGAGCGAGGAGCTCGGGGAGGTCCGCGAGGCCTGCGCCGAGGGCGACACTGCCCACGAGGAGGAGGAGTTCGGCGACCTGCTCTTCGCTGTCATCAACGCCGCCCGGCTCTACGGAGTCGATCCCGAGAAGGCTCTGGGGGCGTGCTGCGGCAAGTTTCGCCGCCGCTTCACCTATCTGGAGGAGAACACTCTGAAGAAAGGGCGCCATCTCAGCGATATGACTCTCGCCGAGATGGATGCCATCTGGGACGAGGGCAAGGCGAAGGGGCTGTAGCGGACCGGTTTGCGGGAGTTGAAGTAAATTCGTAACTTTGCGCTGTTGTACTGATCGTAAGCCTATGGCAGAATACAGAATAATCGAAGTGAGCGATAAGCACGACGTCCGGCGGTTCATCCGCTTCCCGGACGAGCTTTATCGCGGCTGCCCGCAGTATGTCCCCGCCCTGCACTCGGACGAGATGTTCCTGCTCACGGGAGTCTCCACCCTGTCATACTGCCGGCGCAAGATGTGGCTCGCACTCTCCCAGGGACGGGTTGTCGGGAGGATATGCGCCATCATCAACCCCCGCTACAACGAAATCTACGGGACGGAGAACGTACGCTTCGGCTGGTTCGACTGCATCGACGACATCGATGTCGCAAGGCTTCTGGTGGGTACTGCGGAGAAGTGGGCTGCGGAGCAGGGTATGACCCGGATACACGGGCCGCTCGGCTACAACACCCTCGGCAAACAGGGCCTGCTGGTGGAGGGCTTCGAATACGTGCCTCCGTTCAACTGCCCCTACAACTACCCGTACTACGGCGACTTCCTCTCCGCCCTGGGTTTCGAGAAGGAGTGCGACTGGGTGCAGTACAGGATGGTTGCCAACCACGGCGTGCCGGACAAGGCCCGCAGGGTCGCAAGGATGCTGCAGGAGAAGTCCAGGCTGCATTTCGTGGACATAGACACTCTCAAGAAAGACCCGGAGTGGGTGCGCCGCTTCTTCAAGGCGTTCAACGACAGCTTCACTGCGACCGTCTACGGCTTCGTGCCGCTCACCGACGAGGAGATCCGCGACGAGGCCGGCAGGGTGCTGCGCTTCCTCAACGGCAAGTCCTGCTGTATGCTGATGGACGAGAGAGACGAGATAGTGGCTTTCGGGATTTCGTTCCCGAGCATTTCCGCGGCGCTTCAGAAGGCCGGGGGCAGCCTCTTCCCGTTCGGCTGGATCCACCTGCTCAAGGCCAAGTACAACTACGAACTCACCGACCTGATGGCCCACGGGGCCGTCCCGGAGTGGCAGAACACCGGCGTGTCCTCCGTGTATTACAAGGAGATGGGCGACAAGGCGATCAGGATAGGCAACCGCTGGGCGATATCCAACCCGCAGATAGAGGCGGACTCGGCGGCCAACATCTGGAACTGCTACGAGCACGAGCCGTATATGAAGCGCCGGTGTTATATTAAGGATATTCAATAATTTATGGCAGACAACAAGCTTTTGGAGAAAGTGCTCTCGCTGGAGGGGAAGTTCCAGTCGCTTCAGGACCAGCTTTCGAGTCCCGAGGTGATGTCGGATATGAAGAAATATGTGCAGCTCAACAAGGACTACAAGGAGCTGGAGCCGATCATCAAGGCCGGCAGGGAATACGGGAAGATGACCCGTGACCTCGCTTCCGCAAAGGACATACTCGTCAACGAAAAGGACGACGAGCTGCGCGAGATGGCACGCGAGGAAATCGCGGACATAGAGGTGAGGATGCCGCAGATGGAGCAGGACATCAAGCTGCTCCTGATACCGGCGGACCCCGACGACGGCAAGAACGCTATCGTCGAGATACGCGGAGGTACCGGCGGCGACGAGGCTGCGATATTCGCCGGAGACCTTTTCCGTATGTACCAGCACTTCGCCGAGTCCAAGGGCTGGAAGCTGGAGGTCACCGACCAGACCCCGGGAACATCCGGAGGCTACAAGCAGGTGGTGTTCAAGCTTTCCGGCGAGGGCGTGTACGGCGTGATGAAATACGAGTCGGGCGTGCACCGCGTGCAGCGGGTGCCCCAGACCGAGACCCAGGGCCGCATCCAGACCTCCGCGGCGTCGGTGGCCGTGTTTCCGGAGGCCGGCGAGTTCGACGTGGACCTCAGCTGGGACGACATCAGGCTCGACCTTTTCTGCTCTTCGGGCCCTGGCGGACAGGGGGTCAACACCACCTATTCCGCAGTGCGCCTCACCCACATCCCGACCGGGCTTGTGGTCCAGTGCCAGGAGGAGCGTTCACAGCTCAAGAACAAGGACCGCGCTTTCGAGGAGCTGCGCACCCGTCTGTATAACCTTGAACATCAGAAATATCTCGACGGCATAGCCGCGAAGCGCAAGACTATGGTCTCCACCGGCGACCGCTCCGCCAAGATACGCACCTACAACTACCCGCAGGGACGCGTGACCGACCACCGCATCAACTGGTCGATGTACAACCTCCCCGTCTTTATGGACGGGGATATACAGGAATGTATTGACCAGCTGCAGATTGCCGAGAACGCCGAGCGTCTCAAGGAAGCCGCCTAGACCTTTCTGAACGCCAGACAGGCGTTGTGACCTCCGAAGCCGAACGAATCGCTCAGACCGAGCGTGAGTCCGGCTTTGACGGCTTTGTTAGGCGTGTAGTCGAGGTCGCACTCCGGATCAGGAGTGTCGAGGTTGATGGTAGGAGGGATGACACCCTCCTGCAGGGCGAGTACCGTGGCCGCAGCCTCAACCGCTCCCGTAGCCCCGAACATATGCCCGTGCATAGATTTTGTGCTGCTGATGTGGCATTTGTAGGCAAAGTCCCCGAATGCCTGCTTGTAGGCGAGAGTTTCGGTGATGTCGTTGAGGTGTGTGCCGGTGCCGTGGGCATTGATGTAGACGCTGTCCTTGGCCGGGTCGAATCCGGCCTGGTCCAGTGCGATGCGGATGCATTCCGCCTGTGAGCTCGCGTCCGGACGCGGCGCGGTGGCGTGGTAGGCGTCGCAGGTGCTGCCGTAGCCCACGAGTTCGGCGTAGATGTGCGCCCCGCGTGCCTTGGCGTGGGAGTATTCTTCGAGAACCATTACTCCGGCGCCGTCAGCCATCACGAAGCCGCCCCTGTTGGCGTTGAACGGCAGGGAGGCGCGCTTCGGATCCTCGGCGCGGGTGAGCGCCTTGGCGTTGGCGAAGCCGGCGATGCCGATCGGGATGGTGCAGCGGTCAGCTCCGCCGGCAATCACCGCGTCCGCATAGCCGTGTATGATTGCCCTGTAGGCTTCTCCGATGGAGTGGGTGGAGGTGGCGCAGGCGGTCACTATGTCTATGCAGGAGCCGCGCGCCCCGTATTTGATGGCGACCTGACCTCCGGCAATGTTGCTTATCATCGTCGGCACGAAGTTCGGCGAGATCCACTGTCCGCTCGGGTCTTCGAGAAACTTCTCCAGCTCCCTCTGGAGGGTGGTGAACCCTCCGATGCCGGAGCCGATGTAGGTCGCGAGCCGGTTCGCCTCGATGTTCTCCCCGGACACCAGTCCGCAGTCGTTCATCGCCTGGTATGCGGCGGCCATAGCGTAGATGGTGAACGGGTCCTGCTTGCGGATGAACGGCTTGTCCATCCCGTATTCTTCAGGATTGAAGTTCCTTATCATTCCCCCGATCTTCACCGGAAGCTTTTCCGTCGGGAATTCGCTGATGTAGTCGATTCCGCATACTCCGTCAATGAGGTTGCGCCAGAATGAATTAACATTGTTTCCTATGCAGGAGAGCACTCCGAGCCCCGTCACGGCCACTTTTCTTTCCATACCTTTTGTCTGTTCTGTGTTGTTATTCCGGCCAAAGGTAGTAAAAAATTCATATATTTGCAGAGTTATGTCGTTCCTGGGAGAACAGCTGCCGCGCTACCTGCTCAGCAAGTATCAGCTGATATGGACCGTGACTTTCACGGCCCTCTTCTCCATCGTGGTGATATTGCTCAGCATCCCATTCTCCCACAATGTCTGGTTCGACCTGGGCCTGAGTTCGGCTTTCCTCTTTATGGTGGCGTTCATCGTCGTCTCGATAGGGATAGTGTCGCTGAGCAAGGTGCTGATGCACCGCCGCCGCAACGACGGGAGTTTCACCGTGCTCAAGTACATCCTCTGGAATCTGGTCGAGATTGTCGTTATCAGCCTGCTCTACACCTTCTTCACGGTCCAGGGGGACAGGGGCGGAGTCATCGACATAGGGGAGAGGCCGAGCTGGGCGATATTTCTCAATGCGCTGTATTTCAGCCTGATGTGTCTAGGGATACCCTATGTCATCGCGGCCCTTTACCTCTCGCTTGCCGACCGCAACAACACGATACGCCTGATGAACTACTCCAATGTGGTCAGCGACACCCCGGTGAAGCCTTACGAGGAGAAGCGCATCACGCTCTTCGACAACGGCGGCGCCCTGAAGTTCTCCATCGACTCGGAGAACCTCTACTACATCGAGTCCGACGACAACTACATCAAGGTCTGGTACACCGACAGCGACGGCTCCGTGAGGCAGTATATGCTGCGCTGCCCGCTCAAGACCGTGGAGGACTCGTTCGCCGACAGCGACCTGGTGCGCTGCCACCGCAAGTATATAGTCAACATCAGCAAGGTGAAGATACTCAAGGCGGAGAAGGAGGGCTACAAGATAAGCCTCGGCATCGACGGGGCCGACACCATACCGATTTCCAAAACATACGAGCAGAGCGTGCTCGCCCGTTTCAATTCCCGATAAGATATGTGGCAGAGAATACAGACACTTTATCTCCTCATCGCGACCGGCCTCATTGCCAGTATGCTCTTCTGTGATATGGCATCAGGCGTGCGCTTCACTTCATATCTCCCGTACGCGGCGCTTATTGTCATAGTGCTGCTGCTCAATCTTCTCGCGATCTTCGTCTACCGATTCCGCATCTTCCAGATGAGGACGGCGGGCCTCGCGGCCATCCTCGCGCTCGCGCTCCAGATCTGGCTCGCGGTGGATTTCTTTATCTCCGACAAGAGCATAGTCTACAGCGTCACGATGGTCTTCCCGCTCGCGGTGATCATCCTCGACCTGCTCGCCGCACGGAGCATCTTTGCCGACGAACTCATAGTCCGCAGCGCCTCCCGCCTCCGCAGCGCCAAGCGCAAGAAATGACAAACACCAAATCACATAATTATGAGAATAGCAGAATCTGAACTTATAATCAACTCCGACGGCTCGGCGTTCCACATCCATATCAGGCCGGAGCAGCTCGCCGACAATGTGATCCTCGTGGGGGATCCGGGCAGAGTGGCGATGTTCGGCCCTATGCTCGACTCCGTAGAGTGCGAGGGGGCGTCGCGCGAATTCGTCTGGAAGACGGGCCGCTATCACGGCAGGCGCTTCACCGTGCTCTCCACCGGCATAGGCACCGACAATATAGACATAGTGATGACGGAGCTGGACGCCCTCGCCAATGTGGACTTCAGCACCCGCGAGCCGCTTGCCGAGCACCGCACGCTGAATATACTCCGCATCGGCACCTGCGGCGCCATCCAGCCGGAGATTCCTCTCGGCGCATTTATATTCTCCCACATATCAATAGGTTGCGACGGCCTGCTCAACTGGTACGAAGGGCGCGACCGGATAGCTCTACTAGACTTCGAGGAGGCGTTCAAGAAGCATACGCACTGGGACTCACATCTGCCGGACCCGTATTTCGTGAGGGCGTCGGAGCTGATCATCAACAGGTTTGCTGACTGTACCGTCAAGGGGATGACTGTCTCCGCCTCCGGCTTCTACGGACCTCAGGGCCGCGTGGTGCGCCAGGGGCTCGCGATGCCGAATATGCTCGTGGATTTCGAGAGCTTCGAATACGGCGGCTACAAGATCACCAACTTCGAGATGGAGGGCTCCGCGCTCGCAGGGATGTCGGCGAAGCTCGGACACAATGCCGGCACCGTCTGCTGCGCCATTGCGCACCGCTATCTCAAGGATGCCAACACCGACTACAAGCCGCGTGTACGCGAGCTGGTCGGCCTCGCGCTTGACAGGCTGGCTGAAGAATAGCCGGCGCTTATTCAACTGAGATAATTGATCTTGCTTCCGCTCTCGGAGAACAGCCTTCCCAGCTGCTCCCCGAGAGCTGCGGCGATTTCTTCCATCCCCGGCTGCGTCCCGGACGGTTCAGCGGCGAGCAGCCCGCTCTCCGTGAGGCGCTCCCTCAGTGCACTGTAGCCCAGACCGTGCTCCGTAAGATAGGTGCGGCTGGCGCTGTCTTCGGCCCGCGAGACAGCGAGCAGCAGGTGGGTGGCGTAGATGGCGTCCTGCCCGCTGCGCAGCGACTCGTAGGCGGCGAGGCTGATGACCCCGGCTGCGCTCCGGGTCGGGCGTACCCTGTCGGAGTCGAAGTACGGGATGGCCTTGTCCCTGAATATCACTCTGTCTATGCTCAGTTTGAAGTCTTCGAGGTCGAGACCCTGGCCTCCGAGCAACTTGCAGGCGGAATTGCCGGACTGCCTCAGTATGGCGAGCATCAGATGGTCCGCCCCGATGCCGTAGTGCCCGGTGCGCATCGCCTCGTCCCTTGCGTAGGAGATGATGGTCTTGAATTCGTCCGACAAGTTTATGTTCATCTCAGAGCAAAAGTAGCAAATTAATCGGATTTTTGTGCTAAATTTGCATATTTGGAACATAGCAATCTTATATGGAAAGTGAGGTAAAGAATCCTGAAGAAATTCAGGAAGAAGTGACAGGATTAATCGAGCCGGTCGAGATCGATCACGAGATGCGCACGGCCTACATCGACTACTCGATGTCGGTCATCGTGTCACGGGCTCTGCCTGACGCTCGCGATGGCCTGAAGCCGGTGCAGCGCAGGGTGCTCTTCGGGATGGACGGTCTCGGACTCGGCTACGGCGGACAGACCAAAAAGTCCGCGAGAATAGTGGGTGAGGTGCTGGGTAAGTTCCACCCGCACGGCGACTCCAGCGTCTATGACGCGATGGCCCGCCTTGCACAGAACTGGAATCAGAGATATCCTCTCGTATACGGCCAGGGCAACTTCGGCTCGATGGACGGCGACCCGGTGGCGGCGATGCGTTACACCGAGGCGAAGCTCGAGAAGATGGCTTCAGACGTGCTCGGCGACCTCGACAAGGACACCGTGGATATGACGCTCAACTTCGACGACTCGCTCGAAGAGCCGACGGTGCTCCCGACCAAGGCGCCGCTGCTGCTGCTCAACGGCTCGTCCGGCATCGCCGTCGGTATGGCCACCAATATGGCCCCGCACAACCTCGGCGAGTGCTGCGACGCCATCTGCGCGTATATAGACAAGCCTGACATCAGCGTGGACGAGCTGATGCAGTACATCAAGGGCCCGGATTTCCCGACCGGAGGCATCATCATCGGCCGTCAGGGCATCATTGACGCCTACAATACCGGACGCGGACGCGTCGTGCTGCGTGCCAAGACCGAGATCGAGACCCTGCGCAACGACAGGGAGGCCATAGTGGTCACCGAGGTGCCGTATATGGTCAACAAGGCCGAGATGCTCTCGCGCATCAGCGAGATGATCCGCGACAAGAAGATAGAGGGCATATCCGAAATCCGCGAGCTCACCAACCGCACCGGCATACGTATCGAGTTTATAGTCAAGAAAGACGCGAATTCCAGCGTGGTGCTCAACACGCTCTTCAAGTATACCGCCCTGCAGGGGAGCTTCTCCATCAACAACGTCGCCCTCGTGGGCGGACGTCCGAGGACTCTGACCCTGCGGGATATGCTCAAGGTGTTCGTCGATTTCCGCCACGAGGTGGTGGTGCGCCGCACCCGTTTCGAACTCGACAAGGCGCTGAAGAGGGCACACATCCTCGAGGGTCTGCTCAAGGCTATCGACATCATAGACGAGATCATCGCGACCATCAAGGCCTCCCGCAACGTGGACCTTGCAAAGACCGCGCTCATCGACGGCTTCGGTTTCGATGAGGTCCAGGCCGGAGCCATCGTGGCGATGCGTCTCGGACAGCTCACCGGACTCGAGAAGGAGAAGCTCCAGAGCGAGTACGACGAGCTCGAGAAGTTCATCGCACGCTGCAGGGAGATACTCGCGAGCGACGCCGAGCAGCTGAATATCGTCAAGCAGGAGTGCCGTGAGCTCAAGGAGAAGTACGGCGACCCGCGCCGCACGGAGATCCGTCCGTCCGAGGAGGAATTCAACCCGGAGGACTTCTACTCCGACGAGGACGTGGTGATCACGATATCGCATCTGGGGTACATCAAGCGCACGCCGCTGACCGAATTCCACACGCAGGCGCGCGGCGGAGTCGGCAAGAAGGCCAGCGCAACCCGCGACGAGGATTTCATCGAGCACATCTACGTGGCGAATATGCACTCCACGATGCTCTTCTTTACCGAGCAGGGTATGTGCTACCGCCTCAAGGTCTATGAACTCCCCGAAGGCGCCCGTACCGCCAAGGGCAGGGCGGTGCAGAATCTGCTCTCCATCGACTCGCAGGACTGCATCAAGACATATCTCAACGTCCGCTCGATAGAGGACCCGGCCTACACTGAGAGCCACTACGTGACGCTCGTCACCAAGAGGGGTACGGTCAAGAAGACCACGCTCTCCGAGTACGCCAACAGGCGCAGCCGCAACAAGGGCATCATCGCCATCAACATCCGCGAGGGGGACGAGCTGCTCGATGCTCTGCTCACCGACGGCAGCGAACAGATAATGATCGCCGCGCGCGGCGGACGCTGCTGCCGCTTCAGCGAAGACGAACTCCGTGCGCTCGGACGCAACTCTTCGGGCGTCCGCGGCATCTCTATAGAAGATGACGACGAGGTGGTCGGCGCGATAGCCATCGAGTCCGACGCCGCCTCCCGCGAGGACAAGTCGGTGCTGGTGGTCAGCGAGAACGGCTGCGGCAAGCGCTCCGACCCTGACGAGTACAGGATCACGGCGCGCGGGGCCAAGGGAGTGAAGACCATCAACATCACCGACAAGACCGGGCCGCTGGTGGCCATCAAGGCGGTGACCGAAGACAACGACCTGATGATCATCACCAAGTCGGGTCTCACCATCAGGGTGGAGATGTCGGACATCAGGCTCTCCGGCAGGGCGACCCAGGGCGTGAGGCTGATCAATATCCGCGAGGGTGACGCGATTGCGGCCGTTTCTCCGGTGGCGAAGGCCGAAGAGGACGCGGCTCCGCAGGAAGTACAGGAAGCACAGGAAACCGTAAACGAATAATCTTTATTTTTGATATTATGAAAAAGATCTTTTTAGTTTTGGCAATCGCGGCCTCAATGCAGGCTTTCGATGCCCAGGCTCAGGTCAAGACCCCGGCAGCCGCCAAGTCAGCGGTCGAGAAGGCCGAGGCAGCCACCACCAATCCTAAGCAGGCTCTCAAGCCTGCCGTATGGATCAAGTATGGTCACGCTCTCATCGATGCCTACAATGCGCCGGCCGGCAACTACTGGACCGGAATGTCCCGTCAGGACCTTCAGATTCTCGGAGGCGGCGAGAAGCCGGAGGGCGAGTCTGTGGCCGAGGTCGGCGGACGCCAGATGACCAAGGTCAGCTATGACAACAAGAATCTCTACTTCAACGAGAACGGACTTCTCGAAATCATCGAGGTCACCAAGCCTGTAGTGGACGGCGCTCTCGACAAGGCGCTCGCGGCTTTCCACGAGGCCGCCAAGCTCGATGACAAGGGCAAGAAGAGCAAGGATATCGCCAATTCCCTCAAGGACATCGCCGACAAGTATTCGACCGATGCCTACACCGCCTACTCTTTCGGCAAGATGGATGACGCTTCCGTCCTCTTCGAGAAGGCAGCCGATGCGGCAGCTTCCGCTCCGCTCAGCCAGATTGACTCCAACTCCATCTACAACGCGGGCTTCACCGCCTGGGCCGCCGGCAACAACGAGCGCGCCAAGGGCCTCTTCGCCAAGTGCATCGAGATAGGCTATGCCGGCACTGACGGCGACACCTACGCCAAGATGGCAGACGTATGCGAGAAGCTCGGCGACAAGGCTGCGGGCAAGGACTACCTCGAGCAGGGCTTCAAGCTCTATCCTCAGAGCCAGAGCATCCTCGTGGGTCTCATCAACTACTATATCTCCAGCGGGGAGCAGACCGACCGTCTCTTCGAACTCCTCGACGAGGCCAAGAAGAACGAGCCTGACAACGCTTCCCTCTACTATGTCGAGGGCAACATCAAGGAGAAGCTCGGACAGGGTGACGCCGCCGTCGCCGCATACCGCAAATGCGCCGAGATCAATCCTAAGTACGAATACGGCTATATCGGAGAGGGTATCCACTTCTACAACCTCGCCGTTGACCTCCAGGAGAAGGCTTCCGCCGAGATGGACGACGCCAAGTATATGGCGATGATGGGCGAGTTCGAGACCGCTCTCAAGTCCTGCATAGCTCCGTTCGAGACAGCGTTCGAGCTCAGCGCTGATCCTGAAGTCAAGAGCAGCGTCGCCGAGTATCTCAAGAACGCCTGCTTCCGCTTCCGCACAGAGAGCCCTGAGATGCAGGCCAAGTACGAGAAGTACGCCGCCGCAGTGCAGGGCGGTGCCCAGTAGAGTTCAGGCATACTTTGAAAGGGGGGCTGACTAAAAAGTATTTTAGTCAGCCCCTGTTAGCTTTCTTAACCCCCGCAGACTACCGTCTGCGACCC
>CAVILJ010000002.1:0-61588 GCA_963643555.1 Acetatifactor sp. | reverse complement strand
ATCCTTTCGACCAGTTCATCGTCAGCCGCACCCCTGCCGGACGCTGGCTTGACCCTTCAGAGCTCGGCGGCCCTGCGGTCTTCCTCGCTTCACACGCGTCCGACGCAGTCAACGGCCACGTCCTCTATGTGGACGGAGGTATACTCGCATATATCGGCAAACAGCCCAAATAGGAGGTCCGCAGGATGAAACTCAATTGTCAAGTACGTCAGGCTTCGAGCAATATCGACGCGAAGCACTACGACACCGAGCGTCTCCGCAAGGAATACCTCGTGGAGAAGGTGATGGCTCCGGACGAGATCAATATGGTCTATTCGATGTTCGACCGCATCATCTCCGGCGGCGCGGTCCCGGTCAGGGAGGAGCTGAAGCTCTCCGCTCCGGAGATTCTCCGCGCGGACTACTTCACGCAGCGCCGCGAGCTGGGTATCATCAACGTAGGCGGCGCGGGCACCGTTGTCGTGGGCGAGGAGGAGTACCACCTCGACTATAAGGAAGCCCTTTATGTGGGCCGTGGCAACAGGGACGTCGTCTTCAGGAGCGACTCCGCCGACAAGCCGGCGCACTTCTACTTCTGCTCAGCCACCGCACACCGCGACACCGCGGTCAGGAAGGTCAGCAAGAAAGACGCTGTCGTGATGCACCTCGGCTCTCTGGAAGAGTCCAACGAGCGCACCATCAACCGCCTGCTCGTCAAGGAGGTAGTGCCTTGCTGCCAGCTTCAGATGGGTATGACCGAACTCGCTCCGGGCAGCACCTGGAACACTATGCCGGCCCACACCCACGACCGCCGTATGGAGGTCTACTTCTACTTCGAGCTGCCTGAAGACGCGGCAGTATGCCACTTTATGGGCGAACCTCAGGAGACCCGCCACATCTGGATGCACAACGAGCAGTCAGTCATCTCCCCGCAGTGGAGCATCCACGCCGCCTGCGCGACCCGCAACTACACCTTCATCTGGGGTATGTGCGGCGAGAACGATGACTACAACGATATGGATGCCTGCAAGACCACAGATATGAAGTGATTATGAGGAAAGCGATATTAGCCGCGGCGCTCGTCGCCGCCCTCTGCGCCTGCAACTCCGCTCCGGAGCAGAAAGTGATGGCGCGCTACGTGCCTGAGAGGGCCGATGACTTCGTATTCGAGAACAACCTCATCGCAGGCCGCATCTACGGCAAGGCGCTCGAGGGCAATCCCACCTCGCCGGGCATCGACATCTGGGTGAAGCTTCCGGGCAGGCTCGTCGCCGACGAGTGGTATGCCGAGGCTCTCAAGGACTCCGGCTACTACCACCACGACCACGGCGGGAAGGACTGCTACAAAGTGGCGGTCAGCCTCGGAGGCGGTGCGTCAGTGCCTTATATCGACGGAGAACTCTGGTATCCGGCCACCAACTGGCGTTCCTGCGACCTCGTTGAGCAGAGCGGCGACAAGGTGGTCTTCATCCTGCACTACCCGGAGTGGGAAGCTGGTCCTGTCAGCGTAAAGCTCGACAAGAAGATCACCGTCACCGGCGACAGCTACTTCAGCAAGGTCGAGGACACCTACACTTTCAGCGGGGCCGAGACCATCCCGGTTGCGGCCGGTGTGTTCCGCCACCCGTCCCAGGACACCATAGAGGACGAGCTCATCGGAGCTGACCGCTATGCGATCTGGGAGCAGGCTTCCGACCAGAGCGCGGAGCAAGAGGACGGACGGCTCGGAGTGGGCGTATATATGCCCGGCGCCGAGAGCGTCAGCGTCACTCCGGACGGCTCGCACGGCATCTGCGTCAAGAGCGTGAAGTCGGGCGAGACTCTCACCTACTGGTTCGGCTCCTGCTGGTCGAAGGGCAACGTCAAGAACTCCGCGGCCTGGTTCGGAATCGTCAACGGACTCCAATAGACCCGCGAAGTGCTGACACTGCTGCTAAGTTTGATTCTCAATATTCCGGGGGTGGTTGACTGGACAGCGGCCGATCACCCTCAGATATTGCAGATATTCGGAGAACCCCGGCTCATAGGTACCGCGCTCGGAGATGCGGTCGAGTTCGACGGAGTCGACGACGGAGTGTTCCTCGACAGCGTTCCGCTTGAGGGGATGGAAGAATTCACCGTGGAGATGATTTTCAACCAGTACCCGGGCGGCACGTTCGAGCAGCGCTTCCTGCACCTCGGAGCCTATAAGGGCGCACGCCTGATGTTCGAGAGCAGGGTCAAGGCGGACAGCACCTGGTACTTCGACGCATTCGTATATCTGGAGGACAGGGATCACTCCTGCGTGCTCATCGACCCGGCTCTCACCCACCCCTGCGGCAAGTGGTACAACCTCACCCTCGTAGCGGACGGGAGCGGGCTGAAAAGTTATGTGGACGGGGTGCTCCAGTGCAGCGGAGACCTCCCCTACCGGCCGCTCATCAGCGAGGGCAAGACCTCGCTCGGAGTGAGGCAGAACCTCGTGTGCTGGTTCAAGGGGGCCATCTTCCGGCTGCGCATCACACCTCGCGTCCTGGAGCCGGGGGAGTTCCTCCGGGATCAGGACATCCTCAACGGGACAGACAAATGATAACCACAATACCATCAACCGCCAATATCCAATCATCAAATCAATTATCTGTCATTTATGAAATTTAAGATCATCGCCCTGGCACTGGGATGCCTGATGTGCGCCGGCCTCGCCGCGCAGAATTATCCGTACAAGGATGCCTCGCTCCCTGCCGAAACGCGTGCCGACGACCTCCTCGGAAGGCTCAGCCTTGAGCAGAAAGTATCCCTTATGATGAACACCAGCCCAGCAATCCCGGAGTTCGGGATCAGGGAATATGACTGGTGGAACGAGGCCCTGCACGGCTGCGCACGCGCCGGCATCGCCACAGTGTTCCCGCAAGCCATAGGTATGGCCTCGTCCTGGGACGAGGATCTCCTCAAGGAAGTGTTCACCGTCGCGGGAGACGAGCAGAGGATCAAATTCAAGCAGGCCCGCAAGGCCGGCAAGGTGAGCCGTTACCACGGTCTGACGGTATGGACGCCAAATATCAACATCTTCCGCGACCCGCGCTGGGGACGCGGCCAGGAGACCTACGGCGAAGACCCGTATCTGACCGCCCGTATGGGCTATGCGGTCGTGACCGGGCTTCAGGGCGAGAGCGACGGCAAATATGACAAACTGCACGCCTGCCTCAAGCACTATGCGGTCCACAGCGGCCCGGAGGGGACAAGGCACAGCTTCGACGTGTCCGTGTCCTACAGGGACCTCATCGAGACCTACCTCTACGCTTTCGAGAGACTCGTCAAGGACACCGACGTGCAGGAGGTGATGTGCGCCTACCAGAGACTCGACGGCAAGCCTTGCTGCGGCAACGACCAGCTCCTCACGCAGTTTCTCCGCGAGAAGTGGGGGTTCAAGGGCTTGGTGGTCAGCGACTGCGGGGCCATCAGCGACTTCTTCCGTCCTAATGCGCACGGTACCTTCCTCAACGACCCTGCCTCCGCCACCGCCAACGCGGTGCGCACCGGCACGGACCTCGAGTGCGGCGGCTCATACAAGCACCTCCTGGACGCGGTCGCCGAGGGCAAGATAAGCGAGAGCGACATTGACGTCTCCCTCAAGCGCCTGCTTGTGGCGCGGTTCAGACTCGGCGAGATGGACCCCGACGAGCTCGTCAGCTGGAACGGCATCTCCGAAGACCGCCTCGCCTGCGCCGACTCGCGCGCCCTCGCCCTCAAGATGGCCCGCGAGACTATGGTTCTCCTGCAGAACGACGGCATCCTGCCGCTCGCTGGGAGCGGGGTCAAGTACGCCGTCATCGGCCCTAACGCGGCTGACTCCGTCGTGCTCAACGGCAACTACAACGGCACTCCGGTATCGTCCGTGACAGCCGTTCAGGGCATCGTCAACAAGATAGGGGCCGCCAACGTCACCGGCAACACCGACGAAGCCGACATCGTGATCTATGTGGGAGGCATCTCCCCGAGACTCGAGGGCGAAGAGATGCGCTACAACAACATCGAGGGCTTCGACAAGGGCGACCGCACCACCATCGAGCTCCCGGCGGACCAGCGCAAGGAGATCGCCGCCCTCAAGGCTGCCGGCAAGAAGGTCGTGCTGGTCAATATGTCGGGTTCCGCTATGGGACTGCTCCCGGAGACGGAGACCTGCTCCGCCATACTTCAGGCCTGGTATCCGGGCGAAGCGGGCGGAACGGCCATCGCCGACGTGCTCTTCGGAGACTACAACCCGGCAGGCCGCCTGCCTGTCACATTCTACCGCAGCGACGCGGACCTGCCTGACATCAATGACTACGATATGGCGGGCCGCACCTACCGCTACTTCGAGGGCAAGCCTCTCTTCAACTTCGGCTACGGACTCAGCTACACCACGTTCAAGTACGGCCGCGCCACCGTCAAGGACGGCGCTCTCACCGTCAAGGTCAGCAACACCGGCAAGATGGACGGCGACGAGGTCGTGCAGCTCTATGTCCGCAAGGCTGAGGACAAGGAAGGCCCGAAAATGGCCCTCAGGGGCTTCCGCAGGGTACACATCCCGGCAGGGGCTTCAGTGGAGGTGAGCATTCCTCTCACCGAAGAGACTTTCAAGACCTACAATGCCGCCACCGGCGAGATGGAGGCGACTCCGGGACACTTCACCCTCTACTACGGGTCAAGCTCCTCGCCAAAGGCGCTCAAATCAGTTAAACTCACAAGATGACAACGCATATCCTTGCACTCCTGGCTTCATTGATGATGCTCGCTCCGGGCGGCAATGACAGCTACACCAACCCTATACTGTTTTCGGACTACTCCGACCCGGATGTCATCCGGGTCGGGGATGACTACTGGATGACCTCATCCTCGTTCACCTGCTTCCCGGGACTTCAGATTCTACATTCCACCAATCTGGTGGACTGGGAGATAGTGGGGGCGGCGCTGCGCGATCCGGGTCCGGCTTTCGACGCTCCGTCACACGGCAACGGGGTATGGGCTCCGTGCATCCGCTACCACGACGGGAAATACTGGATCTTCTGGGGCGACCCCGACAAGGGTATATTCCAGGTCAACACCACCGACCCGCGCGGGGAGTGGAGCAAGCCTCATCTCGTGCTGGAGGGCAAGGGTATGATTGACACCAGCCCGCTCTGGGACGACGACGGGAGAGTATATCTCGTGCACGCCTGGGCGGGTTCGCGCGCCGGCTTCAAGAGCATCCTCAACGTCTGCGAGCTCGACAGCGACTGCACCCGCGTCATCAGCGACCAGGTACTCGTATTTGACGGCAAGAAGAACGGCAACGACACCGTCGAGGGCCCGAAGTTCTACAAGCGCGACGGCTGGTACTACATATTCGCCCCGTCCGGCGGGGTCAAGGAGGGCTGGCAGCTCGTGCTGCGCTCCCGCAACGTCTATGGGCCGTACGAATACCGCACGGTGCTCCATCAGGGCGACACCGACATCCACGGCCCGCATCAGGGCGGCTGGGTGACCGACGTCGAGGGCAAGGACTGGTTCATACATTTCGAGGACCGTTACGCCTGGGGACGCGTCTGCCACCTCCAGCCTATGAGCTGGAGCGAAGACGGCTGGTGCATCATCGGCATCGACCGTGACGGAGACGGCATAGGCGAGCCTGTCCTCAAGCACGGCAGGCCGGCGGTGGCGAAGCAGTACCGGGGCAAAGGTCTCAGCGAGGTCAGCGCCCTCGCCACGGGCACCGGCTTCACCGGCACGTCCATCCCGCTCAACTGGCAGTGGGAGGCCAACCCGAAGTTCCACTGGTATATGCTCAACCCGACGCTCGGCTGCCTGAGGCTCAACTGTATCAAGAGCCCGGAGGGCTGGAAGAACCTGCGCGACACGCCTAACATTCTGGCACAGAAAGTGGTAGGCCCGAGCACCGAGTTCACCACAAAGCTCGTCTACCGCCCGTCATACGCCGGGGAGAGGGTCGGAGTGGTCGTGACCGGACGGAGCTACAGCACGATTGAGCTCAACTACGACGGCGGGTCGCTGAGCCTCGTGCGCCGCGACTGCATCAATGCCAACAAGGGCGCGGAGGAGCGGATACTTGCCTCGGAGGCACTGGACAAGCAGGACTTCAACACGGTCTGGATCCGCGTCAAGGTGGAGAAGAACTGCATCTGCACCTTCTCCTACAGCCTCGACGGCAGGCGGTTCAAGACTCTCGGGCCGGAGTTCACCGGACGCGAGGGCGACTGGATCGGCGCCAAGATAGGATACTTCGCCATCTCCGAGATACAGAAGAACGACGGAGGCTCGGTGGAAGTATATTGACAATCGGTTTTTGAATTATGTTCAAGCATAGCATCATCAGCACGGTGGCAGTGAGTCTGGCTTTGGTCGCAGGCTCACTGCTTACCGTTGAGGACCTTACGGCCCAACCGCACGGCAGGGGGCTGCGCGAAAAATCAGAGGACTTCTTCCGCACTGAAGAGGCCGCGATCATCGGCGACCAGGTGCTCGCCTACCAGAGATGCACCGGAGGCTGGCCTAAAAACATAGATATGGTCCGCCGGCACACGCAGAAGGAGCTTGCCGCCGTGCGTTCAGAGAAGTCCCGCCGCAATGACTCGACCATCGACAACGACGCCACCACGATGCAGATGACCTATCTCGCGAGGCTCTATGCGGTGACCGGCGGCGAGCGCTGGCGCGATGGCTTCCGGGCGGGAGTGGAGTATCTGCTGAGCGGACAGTACGACAACGGCGGATGGCCGCAGTTCTGGCCGGAGATGCGTGGCTACCAGGTCAATATCACATTCAACGACGACGCCATCGTCAACACTCTCGAGCTCTTCCGGGACATCATCGACGGAGTGGAGCCCTACGGCGGAGACCTTGTGGACTCCGGGATGAGGGAGCGTCTCCGCAATGGGTTCGACAAGGGCATAGAGTGCATCCTCGCCACCCAGATCCGTGTCAAGGGCAAGCCTACGGTATGGTGTCAGCAGAATGACCCCGTCAGTCTCGTGCCGGCCTCGGCCCGCGCCTACGAGCTGCCGTCGTTCTGCTCGGCCGAGAGCGCTGCCATCGTGCAACTGCTGATGGAGCTTCCCGAGCCTGACGCGAGGGTCAAAGAGGCCGTCCACGGAGCGATGCGCTGGTTCGACAGATATAAGCTCACCGGACTCCGCGTGGAGCGCAGCGTCAGCCCTGACGGAGTGCGCGACACCCGTCTGGTGGAAGATGCCTCCGCCGAACCCATCTGGGCGAGATTCTACGACCTTGAGCTCAACGAGCCCTATGTCTGCGACCGCGACGGGATAATGCGCCGCCGTCTGGAGCAGATAGGGCGCGAGCGGCGCAACGGCTACAGCTGGTACAATTCCCGCCCGGCCAAGCTCTACCCCCTCTATGAGGAATGGGCGACGAAATACGACAAGCGCCATAAGGTCAAGATCAGCCTTGAGACACCGGGCGCAAACGAGAACGGGACTATCGATATGTTCCGCAGACCGGTCCTCGACAAGGCGGACTTCGATGTGGTGGTGAAGCCGGGACAGAGCATCCAGGCTGCCGTAGACAAGGCTCCCGCCCAGTCTTCCGGGCCGTTCAAGATATTGGTACTCAAAGGGGAATACCACGAGATACTCAAGATCGACAAGCCTGACATAGTGCTGGTCGGCGAGGACCGCGCCTCCACCATAATCACATATTCCGAGGCCGACCTCGCAGCCGGGGAGAAGGAGCCGCACACCATAGTCAATATAGCCGAGTCGGCTTCGGACTGCGTCATCAGCGGCTTCACCCTGCGCAACCGCTTCGACGCGACTCCGGACGAGACTATGCAACCGCATTGGGCCAAGCACCGCTTCACCGTCAAGGGGGCGGCCACCCGCACCATCATAATCAACTGTACCATAGAGTCCAACGGCAACGACGCGCTCTCGCTCTGGGCGAGGGGCGGAGGTATGTACTACCACGCTGACCTCAGCGTCAACTGCCCGGGAGTGGACTTCGTCTGCCCGCGCGGCTGGTGCTACGCCACCCGCTGCAGCTTCTACGGCGGAGGCAGGGCGATGATATGGCACGACGGGCGCGGGGACAGGGAGCAGAAGTTCGTGATCCGGGACTCCGACTTCGACGCTTCTGTCCCCACCCTGCTCGGACGCTACCACCACGACCACCAGATATTCATTGTCCACAGCGTGATGTCCCGCAATATCCTCAACCACGACATCCACTACGCATACTCCGACAAGGTCCTCGACCCGTGCGAGCTCGGGCAGCGGGTCTACTACTACCGCGACATCCGCGAGGGCGGGCAGAGCGGCTGGATGGACGACAATCTCCGCAAGGCCGAGCACCCGACCGACTCATTCGCGATGACCGCGAGCTGGACCTTCGACGGGAAGTGGGACCCGGAGCAGCGCATACGCGACCTCTGGAAGATACTTGCATATTAACACAAATAACTTTAACACTATGCCATTCATAAACGACGACTTTATGCTTTCCAACGCCACGGCGAGGAAGCTCTACCACGCGCACGCGGAGAAGATGCCGATCATCGACTACCACTGTCACCTCGTGCCTCAGCAGATCGCGGAGAACGTGCAGTTCCGCGACATCACCCAGCTCTGGCTCGTGGACGGACACTACGGCGACCACTACAAGTGGAGAGCGATGAGGGCCAACGGCGTGCCGGAGGACTATATCACCGGAGGAGGGCACAGCGCGTGGGAGACATTCGAGAAGTGGGCCGAGACCGTGCCTTACACCCTGCGCAATCCGCTCTACCACTGGACACATCTGGAGCTCAGCCGCGTCTTCGGCATCGACAGGCTCCTGAGCCCGAAGACCGCGCGGGAGATATTCGACGAGTGCAACGCCAAGCTCGCGACCGAGGAGTTCCGCGGCCAGGCCCTCATCCGCAGATTCGGGGTCGAGACCGTCTGCACCACCGACGACCCTGCCGACGACCTCCGCTGGCACAAGATGATAGCCGAGCATCCTTTCGGCACCAAGGTTCTCCCTGCGTGGAGGCCTGACAAGGCTATGGCCATCGAGGACCCCGATGCATACAAGGCCTACCTCGACAAGCTCGGCGAGGCCGCCGGGATGGAGATCAAGTCCTACCGCGACCTTCAGGACGCCCTTCAGAAGAGGCACGACTTCTTCGCCTCTATGGGCTGCAAGCTTTCAGACCACGGACTGGAGAACTTCTACTCCGCAGACTATACCGACGCGGAGGTCGAGGCCGTCTTCAAGGCCGTGCTGGCCGGCAAGAGGCCGGACTCCGGGCAGCTCGCGAAGTTCCGCAGCGCGTTCCTGCACGACCAGGCGGTGATGGACGCCGAGGCGGGCTGGGCGCAGCAGTTCCACATCGGAGCCATACGCAACAACAACTCCCGTATGTTCGGTCTCGTGGGTGCGGACACCGGATTTGATGCCATCCACGACCAGGAGATCGCCGCCGCCGGCAACAGGTTCTTCGACCGTCTCGCCTCCGAGTGCAAGCTTGCCAAGACCATACTTTACTGCCTCAACCCTAAAGACAACGAGGTGATGATGACGATGGCCTACAATTTCAACGACGGCACCGTCCCGGGCAAGATGCAGTTCGGCTCCGGCTGGTGGTTCCTCGACCAGGAGGTCGGAATGCGCCGCCAGATGGACGCCCTCTCCGTGCTCGGTCTGCTGAGCCGCTTCGTCGGTATGCTCACCGACTCCCGCAGCTTCATCAGCTACCCTCGCCACGAGTACTTCCGCCGCATCCTCTGCGACGTGGTCGGCACCGACGTCGAGAACGGCAAGCTGCCTGCCTCCGAGATGGAGAGGATCGGACAGATGGTGGAGGACATCTCCTACCATAACGCCAGGAACTATTTCAATTTCTAGAATATGGACTATAAAGACAATCCCTACTATATCAAGGCTCTGGAGTATATCAAGGCTACAGACCTCAACGCCCTGGAGACCGGCAGGCACCTTATCGACGGCGACAGTCTCTTCGTCAACATCAACGACTCGCAGATGAAGACCCCGGAGCAGGCGAGGCTCGAAGTGCACGACAAGTATATCGATATCCAGATCCCGCTCTCCGGGGACGAGAGCTTCGGGGTGAAGCCCCGCAGCGAGTGCCGCGAGAAAGACGGGGAGTTCAACAGCGACAAGGACATCCTCTTCTACCGCGACAAGGACTGGAAGACGGTCAGCGTCAAGGCCGGCGAGATGATAGTCTTCGCCCCTGACACGGCTCACGCACCTCTCATCGGGGAGGGTATGATCCACAAAGCGATCTTCAAGGTAAAAGTGGCATAAGAGATGGGAGCGCTGGCAATATTGGCGTTCCTGTGGTTCAACGGAGTTTCTCCTGTCAGCCTCTCCGTATCACGCAACGCCGACCCAGTGGTCGGCGTTGCCGTTGATATGCTCCGGGCGGACCTTGAGGAAGTCACGGACCTGAGCCCGCGCCGGGCAGCTCCCGGCAGCGCCACAGTAAGGATCATCCAATACGATAGGGACAAGGCCAATCTCCGCAGACTCGGAGTCCCGTCTGATGTGGCCGACTCGCTC
Source organism: Acetatifactor sp. (assembly GCA_963643555.1). Taxonomy (GTDB): domain Bacteria; phylum Bacteroidota; class Bacteroidia; order Bacteroidales; family UBA932; genus Cryptobacteroides. The sequence goes on along the minus strand of CAVILJ010000002.1, from coordinate 51,073 downwards.
GGCTTCGTCAAGGAAGCCTTCTACATCGGGACACACGGCCCGCAGGTCATCGTGGTCGGCTCCGACGGGCGCGGCACGGCCTACGGGGCGCTGGAGCTCTCCCGGCTCGCCGGCGTCTCGCCCTGGATCTGGTGGGGAGACTCCCGCCCGGAGAAGCGTTCCTCGCTCGAACTTCCGGAGGGGTTCAGCACCTTCCGGCATCCTTCGGTGGAGTACCGGGGATTCTTCCTCAACGACGAAGACTGGAGTTTCCGGCCCTGGAGCACGATGACATTCTCCCCGCAGGATAATCCGGAGACCATCAGCGCCGACACCTACCGCGAACTTTTCCGCCTGCTGCTGCGCCTGAGGGCCAACACCATCTGGCCGGGGATGCACAACCACACGACGGCGTTCTTCAAGGTGCCGGGGGCGAAGGAAGCCGCCGACTCCTGCGGCATCTTCATCGGGACTTCGCACTGCGAGCCGCTGCTGCGCAACAATGTCGACGAGTGGAGCGTGGAGGAGCGCGGACGCTACAACTACATCACCAACTCTCAGGCGGTCAAGGACTACTGGACGGAGAGGCTGATGGAGACGAGAGGTCTGGACGCGCTCTATACCATAGGTATGCGCGGCATCCACGACGGCTCGATGGAGGGCGTGAAGACGCTCGAAGAGAAGACCGTCGCCCTCCAGAGGGTGATCGACGACCAGCGGGAGCTGCTGCGCAGATACATCGACAGGGATCCGAGCCGCGTCCCGCAGATGTTTATGCCGTACAAGGAGGTGTTGGAGATAATGGAGAACGGCCTGCGCGTGCCGGAGGACGTCACGATAGTATGGTGCGACGACAACTATGGCTATATGACCCGCCTCAGCGATGCGGAGCAGCAGAAGCGCAGCGGGGGCGCGGGGGTGTACTACCACCTGAGCTATGCCGGGCGGCCTCACGACTGCCTATGGCTGAGCACGACGCAGCCAGGGCTGATATACAACGAGATGCGTCAGGCCTACGACCACAATGTGCGCAAGCTCTGGGTGGTCAATGTGCACGACCCGAAGGTGGCGGCATACGAGCTGGAGTTCTTTCTCGATATGGCGTGGGACGTGGAGTCCATAGGCCCCCGGAGCATCAACGCCCACCTCGTCTCCTGGTTGGAAAGGGAGTACGGGAGCGCGGTCGCGCAGCGGCTCTCCAAGGTGATGCCGGAATACTACCGGCTCGCCGCGATGAGACGGCCAGAATTTATGGGCTGGAGCCAGGTGGAGCTCGCCGACAAGGAGAGATACCCCGGAGGGCTCTCGCAGGTGTCGGACACGGAGTTCAGTTTCAGCGAGTTCGGAGATGAGGCGCAGAGATATGTCGACGCTCTCCGCTCTCTGGTGACTGAAGTCAGGGAGGCCGCGGAACTTGTCCCGGAGCGAAGCCGCGACGCCTATTTCGCCGGGGTCATCTACCCTGTGGAAGCTACGTCCGCTATGGCGGAGAAGATGCTCTATGCGCAGAAGTCGCGCCGGAGGGCGGTCACGAGCTATGCCCCGGGAGTGTGGCGCACCGACACCGTGATGCTTGCCGCCGCAGCCCGCAGCCAGAACGCCTACCAGAGGATACGCAGTCTCACACGCTACTACAACGAGGAGCTCGCCGGAGGCAGGTGGCGCGGGATAATGTCCGACAGGCCGCGAGACCTCTACGTGTTCCGTGCGCCTCTGCTGCCGCTTGCGCTCACCGACGCGGAGTGCGTCGAATGGGCCGGGTATTCTTCCGGCTGGGATGCGGGGAGCATCTCTCCGGTCGGCGAAGACTATCTGGCAGTCAATGCCTGCGACTATGCCGCCGCCAGCATCGATGCCACCCCGGTGCAGAACCTCGGGCACAGCGGCAACGCCGTGCCGCTCTCCAAGGGAGGCCGGCTGGACTACAGCTTCAGCCTCGACTCTTCGGGAGATGCCGTGCTGAGGGTCGCGCTCATCCCGACCCAGGCCAACGACAGGGGCGACATCCGCTTCTCCGTGTCGGTGGACGGCGGCGAGCCGCAGACCTTCTCCATCAAAGAGCCGTACCGCAGCGAGAGATGGAAGCGGAACGTGATGCGCGGGCAGGCGATAGTGGAGATCCCGCTCAAACTGGGCGGCGGCAGCCACTCGCTGTCCATAACAGCAGTCGACGACCATATAGTCGTCGACCAGTGGATGATAGACTTCAAGCCGGACCGCAGGTTCTATCTCTTCCCTATTCCGTAAGAGACTGAGCCTGACAAGCGGTGTCAGCGAGATGAGGCGTCAGAATGAGAGCTTGAGCGAGAGCCCGGCTGCAGGCTGGCTCAGGCCAGGAGTCCCCGTAGGGGCGCAGGCGAAGTAAGGCTCGAGCTTGAAGTCAAGCGCTGCATTGCGGGACGAGATGTCCTGCCAGTACATATTCTTGACTTTCGCCACGTGCACCGCGTCGCAAATGCTCCAGATATCCAGCGCGATACGGGCCACGCACATAGTCCAGGCCAGAGTCCCCATCTGGATGCGTCCGTTGCTGTAGCTGGTGTCGAGATACTGCGCGACACCCATAGCCACATTAGCGCCGAAGAAGATGGCTCCGCGGCCCCACTCGCCGGCAACGCCCTGCCCCAGACCCGGGATGAAGAACGATGCGACTCCGGCCCAGCCCCTGCTGTAAGGGTCAGAGGACTGCGGAACATAGTACTTGGTATCATAGAGATTCTTGTAGTCGCGGTATTTCATACCTGCGACCACCTCGGCTGAAGTATTGCCGGACTTGTCAGTTTTGCTTTCCTGAGCGCAGGCAATGCCAAGAGAGCAGAGCGCACACAGCGCCAAAGTGAGAATTTTCTTCATAAGAATACTATTTATAATGTATTAGAACACTTCCTCGACCGGTTCCTTGTAGTCGTCTGCCTGCGGGGCGGGAGCGTCGTTGCGCGGGCCTCCGCTGCGGCGTGGGCGCTCGTCGCGCCTGTCACCCCTGCGGTCGTCGCGGCGGTCGCGGCGGTCGCCTCCTCTGCGCTCATCGCGGCCTCCCCTGCGGTCGCCGTTGCGTCCGTTGCCTCCGTTACCTCCGTTACCTCCGCGAGGCCTGCGCTCCGGCTCCACATATCCCTCCGGCTTCTCGGTGAGAGCCCTCATAGAGAGACGCATCTTGCCGGTCTTGGCATCGATCTCGAGCAGCTTGACGTCGATCTCGTCGCCCACCTTGAGCACGTCCTCGACGTTCTCGGTCTTGTTCCACGCAATCTCGGACACGTGCAGAAGTCCCTCCTTGCCAGGAAGTATCTCCACGAACGCGCCGAACTCGAGGATTGAGACAACCCTGCCGTGATATACCTTGCCGACCTCAGGCACAGCGCAGATGCCCTTGATCCACTCGAGAGCCTTCTGCATATTCTCCTTATTGTCGGAAGCCACATCCACGACGCCCTCGGTCATATTGGTGCCCGGTATAGGCTGCTCGTCGATGGTGATGACGGTGCCGGTCTCCTTCTGAATCTTCTGGATGGTCTCGCCGCCCTTGCCGATGACCGCGCCGATGAACTCGGCCGCGATGCGGATCTGCTCGATACGAGGCACGAACGGCTTGTAGTCCTCACGCGGCTCGCTGATGGTCTTCATCATCTCGCCCATTATGTGCATCCGGCCCTGGCGTGCCTGCTCAAGGGCTTTCTCAAGCACTTCGTATGAGAGTCCGTCCACCTTGATGTCCATCTGGGTGGCGGTGATGCCGTCGGCGGTGCCGGTCACCTTGAAGTCCATATCCCCGAGGTGGTCCTCGTCTCCGAGTATGTCGGTGAGGATGGCATAGCGGTCGTTAGGGTGCTGCTCGTCGGTGATGAGTCCCATCGCGACGCCTGCCACAGGCTTCTTTATCTTCACGCCGGCATCCATCAGCGCGAGACAGCCGCCGCAGACAGAAGCCATCGAAGACGAGCCGTTGGACTCAAGGATGTCAGACACCACGCGGACCGCGTAAGGGTTCTCAGGGGCGAGCGGAACTACCGGCTTGAGCGCGCGCATCGCGAGGTTGCCGTGTCCGATCTCGCGGCGGCCCACACCTCTCTGAGGCCTGGCTTCGCCGGTGGCGAAAGGAGGGAAGTTGTAGTGCAGGACAAACTGCTGGTCGCCCTGGATCAGCACCTCGTCCATCTCCTTCATATCCATCTTGGTGCCGAGGGTGACGGTCGCGAGGGACTGGGTCTCGCCACGGGTGAAGATGGCTGAGCCGTGGGCGCAAGGCAGATAATCCACCTCGCACCATATAGGGCGCACCTGATTGCACACGCGCCCGTCGAGACGCACGCCCTCATCAAGAATCATATTGCGCATCGCCTCCTTCTCCTCCGCGTGGTAATACCTCTCCACGAGCGGAGTCTTCTCTTCGAGCTGCTCCTCCGGGATAGTGGCGAGGAACTCCTCCTTGATGGCCTTGAATCCGGCCTCGCGCTCCTTCTTAGGCTTCGCGGCCTTGGCGAGAGCGTAGCACTTGTCGTAGCAGAACTCGTGCACCGCCTTGCGGAGCTCCTCGTCCTGGACATCGTGCGGGTAGTCGCGCTTGTTGACGTCGGTGCCGAGCTCGTGCATCATCTCCTTCTGGATGCGGCAGTGCTTCTTGATCTCCTCGTGGGCGAACTTGATGGCCTCGAGCATATCGTGCTCGCTGACCTCGCTCATCTCGCCCTCCACCATCATAATGTTCTCCTCAGTGGCAGCGACCATAAGCTCAAGGTCGCTGTACTGCATCTGGGAGAAGCTCGGGTTGATCACGAACTCTCCGTTGATGCGGCTCACGCGCACCTCGGAGATAGGGCCTCCGAACGGAAGGTCGGAGGTGGCCAGCGCACAGGAGGCGGCGAGACCGGCAAGCGCATCCGGCTGGGTGTCCTTCTCAGCCGAGATGAGCGTCACGTTGACGAAGACCTCGAGGTGGAAGTCATCCGGCCACAGCGGACGGATAGGACGGTCGATCAGACGGGAGATGAGGACCTCGTAGTCGCTCGACTTGCCCTCCCTCTTCATAAATCCTCCCGGGAAACGTCCGGCTGAATAATACTTTTCCTTGTAATCCACGGTCAGCGGCATAAAGTCGGTGCCTTCCTTGACTTCTTCCGCTGCCGTCACGGTGGCGAGAAGCATAGTGCCACCCATCTTCACTACGGCTGAACCCGCTGCCTGCTTCGCGAGCTTGCCGGTCTCAATCTCTATCACGCGGCCGTCCGCAAGCTCAATTCTTTTGTTGATGATGTTCATTATCGTGTTTCTTTACGTCTTCTTTCCGAAAAAAGGGATGGCCCCTCGTACAGGAACCATCCCTGAATCTTTCCTATCCTGACTATCGGCGGAGACCGAGCTCCTTGACGATATTTCTGTATCTCTCGATGTCAACCTTCTGGAGATAGTCCAGAACCTGACGACGCTTGCCGACGAGGCGGAGAAGAGAACGGCGTGTCACCACATCCTTCTTGTTCTTCTTCACGTGCTCGGTAAGGTGAGCGATACGGTAGGAAAATAAAGCAACTTGACTCTCTGGTGAGCCGGTGTCCTTATTAGACTTCCCGTACTTCGCGAAAATCTCTTGCTTCTTCTCAGGCATCAAATATTCAGCCATCTTAGCAAAAAATTAAAGTTAATATTTCAACGCCCCATCCCCAAAAGGATAAAGCCTGCAAATGTACACAAATTTCCGCACAATCCAAGCATATTGCACGAAAAATCAACAGACTCGGGCTCAGCCCTCTATCTTCTCGATAAGCGGCAGGCCGCGGAATCCGAGCAGGGCGTTGTAGCGGCGCAGCACCTCGTCCACGCAGTCCTCCCAGGAGCGGACTATGGTCCGGGACGCTTCCAGACCGGCTCTGCGGATCCTCTCCCGGTCGGCGGAGAGCGAGCGGAGCAGCGCGGCCATCTCGGACGCGTCGTTGTCCACGAGGAAGCCGTTGTAGCCGTCGGTGAGGATGGTGGAAGCGGTCGCCCCCCTGGCCATCACGGCAGGGGTGTGCAGGGCCGCGGCCTCCCTCACGACGAGAGGGGCGTTGTCGTAGAGCGACGGGAAGAGGAAGAGGTCGGCGGCGGCGTAGTAGGTCGTGAGCAGGCCGCGGTCCGTGATCGAGCCGACGAAAGTCACCTTGTCGTCCAGCCCGCGCTCCTTGACCAGAGCCTTCATCGCCTCGGCGGCGTAGCCCACCCCGATGAAATACATCCTGTACGGCAGGTCCTTGAGCAGTGCGAGCGACTCGATGATGAGGCGCGGGTTCTTCTCCCAGATGTGCTGGCCCACGAAGAGCAGCACGAACTCGTCCTTGCCTATGCCGAGAGCCTCCCGGGCATCGGAGAAGTAGCTGTCGGGATAGTCGGCGACCAGGTCGGAGCCGTTGTCCATCACCTCCACGCGGCCCTTGTAGCCGTATTCGCGGATGACATCGATCACCGACGCCTGCGGCACCCAGACGAGGTCGGCCTTCTCGTAGAAGTCGATGATGTACTTCACCACCAGATTGACCGCGGCCTTGGGCAGCACGCGGGCGAAGTCGTCGCGGTATTTGGAGTGGAACGTCGCCACGAGCGGCACTTTCTCAAGCCTCGATATGCTCAGGGCGGCGGAACCGGTGGTGAACGGGGAATGCGCGTGCACTATCTTGAAGCGTATCTTCGCCATCTTGGCGAGGAATGCGGGATCGATGCCGGCAAGCCCGGTCACGTACGGATGCCTCTTCGGCACGGGTACGGAGAAGTAGTCAAATACCTTGTAGTCAAGGGAATCGTAGTCCGCCCCCGGGACATTGGGCGTGATCACGCAGGTGCCGCCGACCTTCTTCTGCATCCAGTATGCATAGTTCTGCATACATACCGACACCCCGTCCATCACGGGCGGGAAGCAGTCGCAGAACAAGCCGACGTTGACTTTCTCGGGGTTGAAGATGTTGGCCATATTATTCTACGCCTATTCCGATGAATGCGAGATTGTGGGTGAAGTACAGCACGGCGAACGCCGCGATGAGCAGCAGGAGGATGAGCGCGACCCACTTCGGCCACTTCGGCTTCTCATCCTTATACGGGTCGGTGAGCTTGAGTTTCGGATACTTGGCCACCCCGGTCAGGCGCGCGCCGAAGAGTATGTTGACCAGAACCTTGGAGTTGATGGCCCAGCCGTCGGCATTGAGCACGGGACCGAGGTTGCGGCTGCGCAGCTTGCTCCAGGCGAGGAAGCAGGACGGGCCGGAAATCAGCAGCATTATCACCGCTATGGCACCGAGGGTCACATACCAGGGAGTACCCACTATGCCGCTCACGACCTTGGTGAGGGCGGAGCCAATATAGCCCAATGCCATACCCAAGGCGGCGAAGATGCCGGCGAACTTGGCGATGTCGAAGCCCGTGGTCTTCTTGTCCGCGGCCTGGGAACCGTCGGCGGCGGGGGCGGAGGCGGCAGCGGCGGTCGCCCTGGCCTGAAGGTCGGAAGTTATCTTGCTGTCTTTATCGCTGGCGGACTTGTTGATGAGCCCGACGCAGAAGTCCCAGAACTTGCGGTACGGGGCCCAGAACGCCTGACGGATGCTGATAGGATTGTCGACGACCTTTGTGACGACCGCATCCCAGATGTTCCCGGCGCGGTCGTAGAAGATGCCGTTCTTGCCCGGGCGGAGGGCGGAAATCTCACCGGCGGTGAGCACGGCGACTATGCCCATAGTCTTGCCGAGCTGCTTGGAAGTACAACTACAGTAGATGAGGAACATCCCGCTGAGCTTCGCCATATCGGCGTGCGTGGACATATCGTTGACCTTGATGCAGAGCTCGCAGCAGCGCTGGTCGATGAAGAGCCGGCCCGCCTCGAAATCTGCCCTGACCCCAGGTTCGCTGGAGTAGAAATCGGTAAACAGCACATAGTTGCGGAGCAGGTGATAGAAGTCGCGGTAGAGGTACATCAGCTTCTTGACCTCATCGATGGAGTCCGCCTCGGCCTTGAGCGCAAGGTCGTCTGCGACGAGCGCGAGCAGGGCTTCCCTGCCGCCGGAGGCGAGTATGCCGCGCACCTCGCCGATGCCCAGAGACTCCACCGCGTCGCCCTTCTTGGAAGAGGTCCAGGCGGTGTAGGCGCCGAATCCGGCGAGTATTTCAGACCACTCGGCCTCGGAGATGCCTTTCGCGCCCTTGTGCTTGACATCCAGTACCAGACGCTTGAGATTGTCGAATGCGGGCTGCCAGGCGGGGTTGATGCCGTCGAAAGGCAGCACTCCGTCGGCTTCCGGACGGGCGATGGGGCAATCAGCTATCTTCGATATGTCATCCACGCTCACCGCCACGGCTGCGGCGGCATCCTTGTCGTAGCGCAGCAGGCGGCAGCGGGTGAAGTAGTCCGCAATCTTGTCTTTGACGGCGGCTGCGGCGGCATAGGCTGCGGCGGTGTTGTCGCCGTAAGGGAAAATACCGGCCTTGTCCGCATCGGCGGCATCCATCCAGGCTGCATAGTCGGCGCAGGCGGCGTAGAACGCCTCAATCTGCCCGGCCCCGACTCCCGGCTCGCCGCTGCGGTCCTGAGAGGAGCCGACCAAGGCGATGCAGTCGGCAATCACTTTCTTGAGGCCCTCATCGTCAGTCGTCGCCGCCGTGATGATCCCGTCTCCGTTCAGACGGGTGCCGGCGAATATCGCGGCGCTGTCGGAAGCCTCTTCGAGGGTGATGACATCCCCCCCGCGTCCGAGGTCGGAAAGTATCCTGCGGGCGGAGTCATAGAGCCGCCGCCCGAGTTCGGTGGAAGTGTCGATGTTGTTGACGTCGAGGCTGCTTTCGCCCTTAAGTATCGAGTCCCTGTCCCTGATGGCGGAGGTCAGCCACTGCGCGGCGGCGACCACCTCGTCGACCTTGATGCGGCCGTCCTTGTCGGTGTCGATGTAGTCAAGGGTCCTCCTGTCGAACTCCAGCGAGTCCACCGGGCAGCTCAGCACGGTCCAGAGTTTCCGGTCCAGCTCGCCGAGATGGGCGATATCCTCACCCGAGGCTATGTTCACCCTGATGGCCCCGCCGAGGGAGCAGTACTTCCATTCGTATTTGTTGTCCATATCTGATTTGGTTAATTGTCACGTCGGCGCGAAGTTACGAAATATTCGCAAGAATTCCTCCCCGGCATCGGGCTGTTCCTGCGCCGCCGGAGGCATAAAGGATGCGACATATATCCTGTTTGCAAGGCCATATCTTGACGGAAAACCTCTACAATAACTCTATAAACGATATTTAACAATTCTGTAACAATAGAGCGTACTATTTGATTTTCAATAGTTTGCGGTAGAGTAAAAACTATACTGCAAGCGCTGCGGCTTCCGGGCCGTACTCTACTGAACGGATTTTTGTCGTATCTTGGCCGAAAAACGGGACAGACAATGTTCGGAAAGAAAAAGACAGATACGCTCATCGAGAATATCGACACCTACTTCGACTCCATAGACCGGGCTCTGCTCGTCTATAAGGAGGGGGTCAGGAACTATCTGTACGCCTCCGACAGAAAGGAGTTCGACGCCAACCTCAAGAGCCTTTCGGAGCTGGAGTCGCGGGCCTCGGAGCTGCGCCGCAAGATAGAGAACGCCCTCTATACCCAGACCGCGCTCATACGCTCGCGCGGAGACATAATGCGCCTGCTGGAGAAGACCCGCAACATTATGGATATGCTGGGCGACTCCCTGCTCCAGTTCGAGATCGAGACGCCGTTCATCCCGCAGGAGCTCTGCGCGGACTTCATCCGTCTCACGGAGTTCTCCACCCTCGCGCTGGAGACCACGGTCCCTGCCGCCAAGGCCTATTTCCGCGACCCGAAGAGCATCCCGGACCGCATCAGCCGCGCCTACTATTACGAGAAGGAAGCCACCCGCTGCGCCCAGGAGATCAAGCGGACGGTCTTCCACAAGATGGACAAGCTGAAACTCAGCGAGAAGTTCCACCTGAGATATTTCGCGCTGCACATAGAAAATCTCTCCAAGGCCGCCGACGGTCTTGCCGACCAGCTGGCGGTGATGTCGATCCGGAGGACTATGTAGGATGACCCAGGCTGCCGTCATATCGCTGATGCTGGTCATCACGCTGTGGTTCTTCCTCAGGGAGTACCCCTATGTGGCGGGGCTCTTCATCCCGACCTGTGCGCTGCGGCGCAGAAGCCTTAAGCTGCTCGTCCTCGCTGCGGTCGCGCTCGGCGCGGCGCTCGCCGCTGACGGGGAGATAGCGCGGGACATCTCGTCCTGCGGCCTCACGGAAGACGCGGGGACTACGGTCATCATAGCGGTATCGGCCCTCGCGGCGGTGACAGTGCTGGAGTATCTCCGACTGCCGTCCTCCATCATCCTCGCCGCGCTCGGCGCGATGGAGGGAGCGAGGCTCGCGGGCGGGGACACTCTTGACCCCATAAGGACCCCTTTCGCGCCTGCGGTCGCCTCGGCCCTGCTCTGCGCCGCGCTCGCCGCCCTGCTTTATTATCTGCTTCGCTCCATCCTCAGGCACAGTCAGATACATCTTCTGCGGCTTGCAATATATTTCCGCTACGGAATCATCTTCACCATCGTCGCGGTCGCGCTCTCCATAGGGCTGCTCGCCGGCGGTATGCTCTCCGGCATTGCGACGGGGGCTTTAGGCACGCGGGCGGCGATGCCTGCGGCCATCGCCGCCCTGACTCTCCCGCAGCTCACGCTGTGGAGAGTCATAGGTCGCCGCTGCGACCTGCGTGCCGAATACTGCACCGAGTGGAGTACCCGCACCGTGCTGGCGCTCACGCTCTCCATAAGCGCGGTGATGCTGCTCTTCTCCCGTCCCGTCCTCGTGATGCGCCCCACCCCGCTCTCCCCTCTTCCGCTGATATACGCGGGCATACTCGGCATCGAACTCGTCCGTCGCCGCCGGCTCACCGAGCGGGACAACGTCGCCCGAGGCCTCGCCGCGATGCTCCTAGCCCCGGCGGTCGCCCTGGTCAGCTCCTATCTTCTCTGCCGCATCGCGGCGGGAGGCGGCGCAGGGAACGGCAGCATCCTCTACTTCTCCATTATGACCGGCCTGCTCCTGCTGGTCTTCGGGGCGGTGTCGGCCAGCTACATCGCCGCCCAGCGCAGGCAGAAAGCCGAGATGTCGCGGATAATGCTCCGCCAGCAGCAGCAGCTCTACGACAACCGCAAGGCCATAGGAGACCTTGAGATACGCAGTATGGTCAGCGAGAACCGGGCTCTCCACGACGCGCTGGAGTCCAAGCGCCGGGAGACGATGAACGTCGCGCTCAGCATCTGCGAGCAGAAAGAATATCTTGAGTCCCTCAGCGGGCTGGTCGGCGAACTCTCCAAGGCCGAAAGCCCCGAGCGCCGCGAAGAACTCATAGACGAACTCGACAGCTCCATCCGCCACCGCCTCTCGTTCGGGCAGGAGGTGGACGAATCCTACTTCTACGCCCAGGCGGAGGCCCTCCACAAGGACTTCACCCTCCGGCTGGAGACGGCTTTCCCGGACCTGACCCGGCAGGAGAAGCGGCTTGCGACCCTGCTGCGGCTCGGATTCTCCTCCAAATATATCGCCTCCCTGATGAATATAACCACCAAGAGCGTGGAGATAGGACGCTACCGGCTGCGCGGCAAGCTCGGTCTGGGTAAGGGCGACAATCTCGTACAGTTTATCAAATCCATATAAACCCATAAAAAACACGAAAATGAAGAAGTTTCCATTAACCATTCTGGCAGCGGCGGCAACGCTCTCCGCTTTCGCGCAGGAAGCCGAAAGCGTCCAGACCGACGTCAACCAGTACGGCCAGACCGTGAAAGTCTGGAAAGTCTCGCCGGAGATGCAGGACGGCATCCTCGTCTTCAAGAACGAACAGGCCGGCTACAAGTTCTGGTTCGACGTGCGCGTGCAGGCCGACGGGGCCGTGTTCTTCGGCAACGACAAGGACTATGACGCCATCGGCAACGGGATGAACATCCGCCGCGCCAGATTCGCCGTCAAGAGCCAGCTCGGCAAGAACTGGTACGGCGAGCTCGACACCGACTGGACCAGCGGCACCCCGGAGATCAAGGATGCCATCGTGTCCTACACCGGACTGCCTTACACCGAGATCAAGGTCGGCAATTTCAAGGAGAATTTCTCCCTCCAGAGGAACACCACCTCCCGCTACCTTATGTTTATGGAGCGCCCGATGGTGACCTCCCTCGCCCCGTCCCGCCACCTCGGCATCAACGCGACCTACGCCCGCAACTGGTTCTGGGCTTCAGCCGGAGTCTTCGGACCTGAACTCAAGAGCGCTGAGGAGCAGACCGCGATGGAGGACTACAACAAGGGCAACGGCTACAACGAGGGCCTCTCCTACACCGGCAAGCTCGTCTTCCGCCCGCTCTACAAGATGCAGGACGCGTCGCTGCACATCGGCGCGGCATTCTCCTACAGGGAGCCTAAGCTCACCTCCACCGACGGCTACAAGGTGGCGAGGTACAGCAGCCGCAACACCACCAGCATCAACCGCAAGAAATATCTCGACACCGACGCCATCAGCGGCCTCGACCACGAGATAGCCTACACCTTCGAGCTGGCGGGCCACTACAAGGGTCTGCGCTACGAGGGTGCGTATATCGCCCGCAGCGCCATCCTCGACAGGAGCGTCAACGACAAGGGCCGCCAGACCGCCGACGGGTGGTACGCCCAGGCCAGCTACCTGCTCTTCGGAGGCCACCAGAACTACGATGCCGCCGGAGCCAAGTATACCCGCATCAGCAACGGGCGCTCCTGGGGCGACCTCGAGCTCTGCCTCCGCTACGAGCTCTGCGACTTCAACACTGCCGACTACTTCGGCGGTTCAGCCGAAGCCTGGGCGGTGGGCCTCAACTACTATCCGTCCACCAACGTCAAGATCGTGCTGAACTACCAGTTCAACAACAATGACCGCTACGCCAACGGCAAGGGCAAGCTCCTCGTCGGGCACGACGCTTCCGGCAAGCCGACCAAGGACTACACCAAGGTCACCGAGGCCGAGGGCAAGGGCGGCGTGGACTACAGTATGCTCGCGCTCCGTTTCCAGATTGCATTCTAATAATCATAAATCCGAAACACAATGAAAAGAATATTGTACATCCTCTCCGCCGCCGCACTCGCGGTGCTCGCCGCAGCCTGCGTCAAGGATAAGGTTTACGACGGCGTGACGGTCTCCGGCCTGCAGAACACCGTCGCCTACAGCGAGGAAGATGCGGTCACGGTGACCGCCAGCGTAGCCGCTCTCGTGGACATCACCAAGGTGGAGCTCAGATACAAGCTGGGCGGCGCGGCTGAAGCGACCGCTCCTATGACAGGCTCCAAGGGAGTCTACACCGGGACCATCCCGGGAGCTCCGGAGGGAACGAAGGTGACCTACCGCGTGGCGGCCTACACCGCCGGCAGCAGCACCGTCTCCGCAGAGGCGTCATACACCGTCGGCGAAGTCCCTATCGACTACAGCGGCCTGATACTCAACGAGCTGAACGGCAACGACAAGTTCATCGAGCTCTACAATAAGGGCAAGGAGGAGATCCGTATCAAGGGGATCTACATCGTCAAGGACGGCAACGCGGCAGAACCTACCTGGACCGCCCCGTCCGCGGTCGTGAAGCCGGGCGAGTATGTGCTCCTCTACAGCGTGGACGTGCAGGCGGACCACCCGGAGCATAGCGCGGATTATCTTTTCAACTCCGGCCTCTCCGCAAAGAAAGCCGTCAGGATCCAGCTCTTCGACCCTAAGGGCAACAGCATCGATGACTTCAACTTCGCGAAGCACCCGGGCTCCAAGTATGCCGGCTCATACGGCCGCAACGCCGACGGAGACTGGTACAACCAGACCGAAGCCACCCCGGGCAAGGCCAACATAGACGGCAGCGAAAAGCTCAACCTCGGAGAATAGTTTAACACTGAGCCCCGCAAGGCGCATCAAGGCAATCCCGAGTCCTTGCGGGCTCATTCTAACAAAATCAAAATAATGGCAAAAGAAGAACTTAAGATCGGCGAACAGTCAAAGCCCCGCTTCGAGTTCCGCTCGTTCGGGCAGGATTTTAGCGCGGCGCACCGCCGTATGGCCCGCCTCTCCGTCCCGGTGCCGGAGAAGGTATGGGAGAGAGAGAGCGACGAGGTGTATATCATCTCCCGCGCCAACGACATCAACAACACCAAGATCCGCAACGGCAAGATGGACATCAAGACCTACGTGCAGACCGTGGACGGCTTCGAGCAGTGGAATCCTCTGATGAAGGGCGAGTTCCCGATCTCCCGCGAGGTGCTAGAGAAGGAAGTCTTCCCGGCGTTTATGGTCGAGATGCCGGCCCTCACCAAGGACAGCTACAGCTACGACGAATTCATCGCTATGGTCAAGGCCAATCCTGACCTCGCCGCCGTCAGGGTGCACAAGCAGCGCTTCGGATATATGGTCAACGACACCATCTGCGAGGTCGGCAACGTCCTGATCAACGGTGCGAAGGTGGTCACCATCAACTCCGAGTCCACCGAGATCGCCGACATCCGCAAGACCGTCATCGACTGCGGACTCGAGGGCGTGGAGAACATCAACTATCTCCAGGCCATCAAGAGGGTCATCGGTATGTCAGACAAAGCTTTAGCTAACGAATAAGATACTATGGGACAGGAAATCGAAAAGAAATTCCTCGTAAGCGGCGACTTCAAGAAGGAAGCCGTCAAGGCCACCCGCATCACCCAGGGCTACCTCTGCTCCGTGCCGGAGCGGACCGTGCGCGTCAGGGTCAAGGGAGACAAGGGCTACATCACCGTCAAGGGCATCGGCAACGACAGCGGCGCGAGCCGTTTCGAGTGGGAGAAGGAAATCCCGGTCGAGGAGGTGCGCGAGCTGCTCAAGATCTGCGAGCCGGGAGTCATCGACAAGACCCGCTATCTCGTGCCTAAGGGCAATCATACCTTCGAGGTGGACGAGTTCTACGGCGACAACGACGGGCTCACCGTCGCGGAAGTCGAACTCGGCGCCGAAGACGAGGCATTCGAGCGTCCGTCCTGGCTCTCCACGGAAGTCACGGGCGACAAGAAGTACTACAACTCGATGCTGATGAAGAACCCTTATAAGAATTGGAAATAACGCTTTAACTGAGAGACGATTATGGCAGAGGTGCGCACCCCGGGCTTCGACCCGCTCGATATGAACAACTACCGGATAGAGAAACTGCCCAAGATGCAGAAATCCGGCTTTGAACGGTGGATGGCCCGGCTCGGGGGGCCTCTCGCCATAATCCTCTTCATACTCTTCAACTGGGTGCTGGACGTGGGCTTCCTCCAGACCCCGGCGGAGAAGTCGATGCTGGCGATATTCATCGCCGGACTGGTGCTCTGGATGACGGAGGCCATTCCGAACTACCTCACCTCGCTGGTGATAATCCTCGGCATAGTGCTGACCGGGGTCATCCCGCAGAAGACCGCGTTCGCACAGCTCGGACACCCGGTGATGTGGCTCAACATCCTCTCCTTCGTACTCGCCTCGATGCTCGTCAAGACCCGCGTCGCCAAGCGGTTCGCGCTCTGGTTCGTGCTGAAGTTCGGCCACAGCGCCAAAGGAGTATTCTTCAGCTTCATCGTCATCAACCTCGTACTTTCGGCATTCATTTCCGCCACCACCGCCAAGGCCACTATACTGCTGCCTATATTTATGGTGGTGTGCGCCATCTACGGGGCTTCCGACGGCAAGCGCAACAACTTCGGACGCAACCTCGTGCTGCAGAATCTCTTCGAGATCAATGTCTGCGCCACAGGGTTCTTGACGGGTTCCGGGGCACACCTGCTGGCGATTTCGCTCTTTATGGGGGCCTACGGCTCCACCATCGGCTACAGCGACTGGTTCGTGGCCTGTTTCCCGCTTACCATCATAATGGTGCTGCTCGGCTGGCTGGTGGCGACAAAGCTCATTTTCCCGATGAAAGCGGAGGAGCAGACCCCGCAGATCGAGGGAGGCCTCGGCAGGCTGCGCAGCGAACTGGAGTCGATGGGCAGGATGACTGCGGAGGAATACAAGGCGATAGCCATATTCCTCGGAGTCCTCATCCTCTGGTCTACCGACAAGCTGCACGGGCTGGACGCCACTACGGTGGCGTTCATCGGGGCGGTGATCGCCCTGATGCCGGGCCTAGGGGTGGTGAAGTGGAACGATGTCGACATACCCTGGCATCTGATGCTCTTCTCCGCCGGAGCCTACACCCTCGGCGCGGGGCTGGACGAGACCAAGCTCCCCGGCACGCTGGTGGACGTATGCTTCAACGGCCTCGGGATAGGTGCGGACGCGCCGTTCTGGCTGCTCTATGTCGTGCTGACGTTTATGATGATGTTCAGCGGGCTCATCTTCGAGTCCAAGACTATGCGCACGCTGATATTCGTCCCTATCGCCCTCGGCGTGGAGCAGAAATTCGGCCTGCCGCAGCTCTGCCTCGCCTTCCCGGTGGCGATGCTCATCGAGCACGTCTACGTGCTTCCGTTCAACAGCAAGCCGGCGGCGCTGCTCTACAACACCAACCAGTACAGCTGGAGCGACACTTTCCGTTTCGGCATAGTGATGATGGTCATCTCCTGGCTGCTCATCCTCGTATGGGGTGAGACCGTGCTGCACTGGCTCGGATACACACCGTTACTCTTCTGACTATGATTACCTTACAGGCCAAGAAACACGACAGCCTCTCTGTCGAGCTCAAGTTCGGCTTCGTCTCCGACGGGACGGAGCGGGTCAACGACTTCGCCGTCAACACCTGGCTCTTCATCCCCAACAGTATGGGCATCAGCTCCGAGACCTACGGGAAAGACCAGTTCTACCGGGACATCAAGTCGAACGTGAGACTCATCACGCCTGTATTCTCCCTCGGGGAGCTCTCGCGCGGCACTTCCCTGCCCCTCTCGCACCTGAGGGACTCCCTCGCGGCGCTGAGCGCGGACGAGGCCGCCTCGGAGAGCTTCGAATATCACCTCAAGATGTTCGCCGCCATCTTCAAGAGCGCCCTCAGGGACAGCACCAACGGGCTGCGCGGCTGCAAGGGTGCGGATGAGCTCGGGGAGCTCTGCCGCAGCTACTGCGGAGTCGTCGGCTCGATACTGGACGAATTCCGCTCGCTCTATCCTCTCACGGAGAAGATCCCCGGGCAGCAGCGGCACCACTTCGCGGCGGTAGACGAGTACCTCAGCCACATCGTCGACGTCAAGGCGCTGCGGGTGGTCAAGGACATCGACGGCAGGGGCGACCCCGCCCTCGCGCCGGTGCGGCAGACCGTGGTGGACTTCATCTTCCGCGAGAAGCGTTACGCCTCGGGCAGGGGCTTCGAGGCGATCAACGGCAATCCGGTCCACGACCGCGAGCTGGTCTATTACCACAGCATACAGAAGAAATATATCGAGAGCGACCTCTACATCAAGCTGGACAAGCACAAGGACGGGGTGGCGGTGGAGCAGCTCTACTACAGCATTGCCGCAGGCGTGGCGATGATATTCGCGACCGCCGTCGGATGGGCCACCCAGGTGAAGTTCGGCAACATCACCGGACCGCTCTTCGTCGTGCTGGTGGTCAGCTATATGTTGAAGGACCGCATCAAGGACCTTATGCGCTACTGGTTCGCCCACAAGCTGGTCAACAAGTACTTCGACAAGAAAGCCGACATCACCATAGGCAGCCGCCGGGTCGGCAGGATCAAGGAGGCGGTGGACTTCGTGTCGGGCGGCAAGATTCCGCGCGAGGTGATGGGTATAAGGGAGAAGAACGCCGCCGTGGACGACGAGTCGCGGGTCTTCGAGGAGAAGGTGCTGCTCTACCGCAAGCATCTGGTGCTGGACCGCAACGCCCTACAGTCCGGCAACGAGTACCCTCTGCGCGGCATCAACGAGATAGTGCGCCTGCACCTCAACCGCTTTATGCAGAAGATGGACAACCCGGAGGTGCCGGTGAGCGTCATCGGGGAGGACGGGAACATCTCCACCCTGCGCGTGCAGCGGGCCTACTGCGTCAACGTCGTCTTCCAGCTCCGGCACCTGGAGCAGACCGAATACCGCCACCTGCGCATCGTGATGAACCGCAGCGGCATCATCCGGGTCGAGGAGGTCGGGTGAGAGGGGCATACGCGAAGTGCCGCCACCTTCACAGGCAGCGGCACTCACGAGATCAGTATTCTATTAATGTTTAATCAAAAACGGTACTTGCTGTCCTCTCTTATAGCACACTCCGTGCCAAAGTCGACGGCTCGCCCCGATATCCGGAAATATATCGTCTATCTCCGCGCAAAAGCTTATATTTGTCGCGGGCAGTACCGCAATCGGCACTAAATATAAATCATTCAAATCGCAAGTATATGAAAACCAAGAAGAAAATCAGCACTTCCCTGCTCGGGGCGGCTGCGCTGCTCTCCGTCTGCGGATGCTCCTCCGACCAGAAGAGCCGCACGCTCGTGGTGTATTACTCGGCTTCAGGGGCAACGGAGACCGTGGCGAAACTCATCGCGGAGAAGACCGGAGCGGACATAGTCACTATCACCCCCGTAGAGGCTTACGGGACGGATTTCGACGCAATCAACGAGGCCTTCAAGAAAGAGATGGAGACGGGCGTCTCACGCGCGATAGAGCCTCTCGGGGCGGACCTCAACAAATACGACACCGTCTATGTAGGCACCCCCGTATGGTACGGCAGGTGCGCCGGTCCGGTGGAGACTTTTCTCAAGGCTTACAGCCTCAAAGGCAAGACGGTCTATCCGTTCTGCACCTTCGGAAGCGGCGGCAACACTGCGGCGGAGCAGATGAAACTTCTCCAGCCGGACGCCCACATCTCCGACTGGTACGGCGTCAGGAATGCTAGACTGGACAAGGCCGGCGCGGAGCTCGACCGCTTCCTCGCCAGACTATCCGCACCAAAGAATGCCGTACCGCAGTGGCCGGCCTTCTCCGAGAGCCGTCCGCTCGACGGGGCCGAGCTGGCAATCTACGACGAGGCCTGCGGCGACTATCCTCTCCCGCTCGGCACGCCTGTGAGCGTTGCTTCCCGCGACAAGGGGGATGTCACCGAGTACCTCTTCGAGACCCGGGCCACCGGATTCGACGGCAAGGCGACGACCCAGAGCATCTATGTGGTCAAGGGCAAGGCCGAAGGCTCGTTTACGGAGTTTACGCAAGTCGTGAGATAATGTTTTGAATTGTGTACAGATATAACTATATTTGCACACGATATTGAACATTATGATATGAAAAGGGAACTCCTGCCTTCACAGAAACGACTGCTCCGGACTCTCGGGGAGCAGATACGCTATGCCAGGTTGAGGCGGGACTTCACCGCCGTCCAGACAGCTGAACGGGCCGGGATTGCAAGGACCACCCTCGTAAAGATAGAGAAAGGTGACGAGGGCGTTGCTCTGGGGCAGTATTTCCGGGTGCTCATAGCCCTCGGACTCGCCGATGACATAACGCTGCTCGCCAAAGACGACGAACTCGGACGCAAATTGCAGGATGCCAAGCTGGAAGTCAAGAAAAGAGCCTCCAAGAAATAGAATATGGCGGAAGATAAAAATATATTTGTCTACTATGACGGGGAGGAAGTCGAGACTCCGACCCTGATGGGAGTCCTGTCCGCCGCCCGTATTCGCGGCAAGGAGGTTTTTTCGTTCGAATATGCCGGTTCGTGGCTTTCCGACAGGCGCTTCAGCAGTTTTGACCCAGACCTGCAGCTGTTTCGCGGACGACAGTATGCGCCGCAGTCCAAGGACAACTTCGGCATATTTCTGGACTCCTCGCCAGACCGCTGGGGGCGTGTCCTTATGGAACGTAGAGAGGCGGAAAGGGCAAGGGCGGAAAACAGGAGAGTCAAGACTCTTGGAGAAGCCGACTACCTTCTGGGCGTGTTCGACGGCAGCAGAATGGGGGCGCTCAGGTTCAAGTTGAATCCGGGAGGCCCGTTTCTGGACGACGACGACACGCTCGCCACACCACCGTGGGCCTCAATCAGGGAGCTGGAGGAGGCATCTCTGAATCTGGAAGCCTGCACGGAGACTCAACAGAGCAGGTGGCTCAGGCTGCTCGTCGCACCGGGCAGTTCGCTTGGAGGCGCGAGGCCGAAAGCCAATGTCCTCGACGGCAACGGACATCTTTGGATAGCCAAGTTCCCGAGCCGCAAGGACAGACGGGATGCGGGGGCGTGGGAGGCCGTCTGTATGGCACTTGCCAAAAGCTCGGGTATAATGGTGGGCGAATTCAAACTGGAGAAATACGGGAGCGTGCACCATACGTTCCTGACGCGCCGGTTCGACAGGACGGAGGGCGGCAGACGCCGGCAATTCATCTCCGCTATGACTCTGTTGGGATACTCTGACGGAGAGAATTCCGCCGGGGCAAGCTATCTGGAGATTGCAGAATGGATAGAGAAGAACTGCAAAGACATCAAGGAGAACCTGCTGGAACTTTTCAGACGCATCGCATTCAATGTCGCCGTCTCCAACTGTGATGACCACCTGCGCAACCACGGCTTCATCTATTCCCCGAAGGGCTGGACTTTGTCACCCGCCTACGACCTCACCCCGGATCCGGTAGGGTATGGGCTCAAGCTCAATATCGACGAAACCGACAACTCGCTTGATTTCTCGCTAGTTACGTCGATAGCGCCATACTTCGGCATAAAGGCGGAAGAGGCCGACAGGATAATAGCCGGGGTCAGAGAGGCCGTGTCGTCCTGGAGAAAAGTGGCGACCCGTTACAACATCCCGCGTGCCGAGCAGGACGCGATGGAAAGCGCTTTCAGGATTTGAGCCGGATGCGTCAGGCCTCCCGGGAGGCGTCGCTGTCTCTCCTGCTCATACGGATGAAATCCTGCGGGGTCATCCCGAACTGCTTCATAAAGCAGTTGGTGAAATATGAGGTCTTGGAGAAACCAGCACCAACTCCGAGACCGAATCCTGGGGCTATGGCAAGGCCCTACGAAATCCCTTGCAAGTCAAGCTCATAGCTGTCAGGCTGTCCGTTTTTCCAAGGTAAATCAGGGCGTTTTTGTCCGTTTTTCCGGGGAACACCTCATATCAGTCTTTAAGACATCCGACAGGTGTATTCTTTGCAATACCTCCATTGTGTCTTATTTTGCACAAAGATAATGATTTAATTGAAATCGTTTGGCAATTTGAGGCGATTTCGTTTGGCAATTTGAGGATTAACGGGAGCAAGGTTTGTACCGGACGCGGAAAGTAGACGCGGAAAATAACCGGATCATCTGAACAAGTCGTCAAGCGTCAGCGAGTTTTGAACTATGCCGGAATGCGAGTTCTGTGCAAGTCCCATAGCGGTCAGCATAACCAGATGGATTGCCTTTGCGGTCCCGGTAGCCGAACGGAAGACATTCAGCTTGTTTGCCAGTTCCGCCTCGTAACTCTTTGTGATAAAATATGCTTGCGAGGAGAATTTGGCTTCGCAGACATCTATGATTCCGTCCCTCCGGTCTATTATCAAGTCTATCTGGGCTTTTTTCCCGTCCCGGTCTTCCCCTCTCCAGGCGCACTGCCTTGAAGCTACGCCCGTGATTCCCAGGGCCGCCTTTATCTGCGATATGTGGCTCAAGCACAGGAGTTCAAAAGTAAAGCCCTCCCAAGCCCGGTGACGCGGAGAATCTATCCTGTTCGTCCAGAAGTTCTCGTCGTCGCCATAGTTGTCTTTCACATAATCGAGATAAAATATTGTGTAGAAATCACTCAAACGATATACACTGTCTTTCTTTTTCTTCAGCCAGTCGCTGCCTGCGATGATGAACCCGCAATCTTCAAGTTCGCTCAGAACCCGGGAGAGCGTGCCGTTGGCAGGTATTCCCGCCGCAGCGGAAATCTCTTTTCTCGTAAGTCCGGAGGTCTTGGCGTGCAGAGCCTTCACGACTTTGAGGTGAGGCTCGGGATTCTGGAAAAGGGATGCATACAGGTGCGGGAACTCATCCCACAGCCTTCCCCTCTTCCTGAAGAACAGGTTATCGATGTTCCGGCTCAGGCTCAGGCCCTTTTCAAATTTGTCGAGATAGTAAGGGATGCCGCCCATTATCATATAGCATTCGGCAATGTCTTTCCGAGAAAGCTGTATCTGTCTGTGATTGAAGAATTCTTCGGTCTCCCTCAGGGTGAACGGCTCAAGGTATATCCTTGCGGTGTCGCGGTTGAACAGCCCTCCCTTATCGCTGAATATTTTTTTCGTAATCCAGGAGGTCGCCGAGCCGCAGACAATCAGCATAAGGTCGCTTTCACCCGAGCCCCAGCCGTTCCAGAAGCTCTCAAGCGCACTTACGAAGTCTGATTTTCTGGTCTCCATCCAAGGCGCCTCGTCGAGGAATACGAGTTTCTTCCCCGTTTTCCTGATGCCTTTGAGATATTTCTTCAGCATACGGAACGCCGTGAACCAGTTGTCTGGGGTTTCCAGATCCTCACCGGAATACTCGGACAGGGCATTTGTAAAGTTTTCGAGCTGTCTGCGAATATTTTTCTTGTACAGGCCGGTCAGGTAAAAATCGAAATCATTGTCAAAAGTCTGGCGGACCAGATAAGTCTTGCCTACCCTGCGTCTTCCGTAGACAACGACAAATTCCGGCGACGGAGATTCGTACCGCTGCCGAAGTTGCCTGATTTCTTCCTCTCTTCCGATAAACCGTTCCATAAGCGTTTACGAATAATTATACCGCAAATATAGTGATTTATTGTCTAAATCTCACTTTTTTAGCCAGATTTAGACAACTTATCGGCGTTTTTGTCACTAAGAAACGGTTGATACCCTTTTCTCCGGCGAGGGGAGATCAAAGAAGACGAGAACCGGCCCTCCTACCTTCTGCGTCTGAAGCGAGAGAGCAGAGCCAGGGAGAGAGCCACCCAGTTGACGAGTCTGCGGCTCTTGCTGTAGAGGGTGCCGACGCTCTCCACGGGCTTCAGGACCGAGCGGATGCTGCTGTAGTCCCTTTCGAGAGCTTTCCTCTGCGCCGCAGCGTCCAGCCTGAGGGCCTCGATGGCAGCTCTGAGCTGCTCACCGGTCTGTATGTCAGAGTAATTCGCCATCGTCGTCAGAGCCATAGAAAACATTTATGAAAAGCCGCACGAAGAGATTGTGGAACAGCTTCTTGCGCAGCACTATCAATATCGCCAGCACCAGCAGGAAGAAGCCCAGTACGATCATCGTCCCCCAAGGAGAGCCGACCAGGTGGTTGAGCCACTGCAGCTGCAGGAACGCGAACAGTCCGAGTACAATCGAGAGCACGACGAATATCAGCAGATACGAAAGCACCTGCCCCAGGGCCGTGGCAAGACCCCGGGTCGCGTGCAGCTTGAACTGGTCGGTGCGGATGTCCGCGTAGCGCTTGGCATCCCGCGCGATACGCTCGATGTCGTTGAGACGCTCCTCCGCCATCACGCCTCCTCGCTTACTGGAGCTTCCCGCTCCTCCTCAAAACCGTCCTCGAAGCCGGCCTCGAACTCTTCGTCGGTCTTCTTCACGAGCAGGTCGTCAAGCTTGTCGAGACCGCCCAAAACGGTGGATTTTACCTTGTTCCTGACCGCACGGCCTTCTTCAGTCCTGGCAAGGGCCGCCACCAGCACGCCCGCCGCCACTCCGGCAGCGAATGTGAGCAATGATGAATCCTTTGACATAATATCACTTGTTGGTTTCGATAAGTTCGTAGTCGAGCAGCCTCTGCTCAAGGTTGGCGTTCTTGACCTTGACCCTCACCCTGTCGCCGAGGCGGTATACCTTGTGGCTGCGTCTGCCGACCAGACGGTATCTCGCCTCGTCGAAGACAAAGAAGTCCGACTTGATCTCCCGGAGCGGCACCATACCCTCGATCTTGGTCGGTTCCACCTCTACATACATCCCCCACTCCGTCACGCCTGACACCGTCCCGTCGTACTCCTGCCCCAGCTTGTCCTGCATAAACTCCACGAGCTTGTACTTGATGGAAGTGCGCTCCGCGTCGGCGGCGACCACCTCGCGGGCGGACGCATACTTGCACTCCTCCTCATACTGCTCCTTCTTCGGGCCTTCGCCGCCGGCGAGATAGCGCGCCAGCAGACGGTGCACCATCAGGTCCGGATAGCGGCGGATAGGCGAAGTGAAGTGGGTGTAGAACCTGTACGCAAGGCCATAATGGCCGATGTTGTCGGTGCTGTAGCAGGCCTTGGCCATAGCGCGGAGCGCGAGGTTCTCCATCGCGGCGAACTCCGGCTTGCCCTTGGCCGAGTCGAGCAGCCCACTGAGCGTCTTGGCGGCTCCCCGACCCGTCATCGGGGCTTCCGGGTCTATCTTATGCCCGAACCCCTTGGCGAAGGTCAGCAGGCCCTGAAGTTTCTCTTCATTAGGCTCACCGTGGACGCGGTACACGAAGGTCTTGGCTTTCTTGAGCGCCACTCCGTTCATCTTGCCGCCGGTAGCCACATACTCCGCGACGGTCCTGTTGGCGAGAAGCATAAACTCCTCCACCAGCCAGTTGGCCTCCTTGGAAATCTTCTCATATACATTGACCGGACGGCCCTCCGCGTCCACCTCCACCTTCATCTCCGGACGGTCGAAGTCGATGGCCCCGGCCTTGCGCGCCTTGGCCTTGAACTTGGCCGCCAGGGCGTTGAGGGTCACTATGGCCTCGGCGAGGGCATCGCCCTCCGGGACGCTGTCCGCCTCGATATATGCCTGGGCCTGGTCGTAGGTCAGGCGGCGGTCAGACTTGATGACGCTACGTCCGATCCAGCGCGACTTGACGTCGGCGCGTGGCGAAATCTCAAACACTGTGGAGAAAGTGAGCTTCTCCTCGTCCTGACGGAGCGAGCAGAGCTTGTTGCAGAGCTTCTCCGGCAGCATAGGCACCGTGCGGTCCACGAGATAGACTGAAGTGCCCCTGTCGCGGGCCTCCTTGTCCACGGGCGTACCCGGCTTCACATAATATGATACGTCGGCGATATGCACGCCCACCTCATAGTTGCCGTTGCCCAGCCTGCGGAACGAGAGGGCGTCGTCGTAGTCCTTGGCGTCGTCCGGGTCAATGGTAAAGGTGAGCGTGTCGCGGAAATCGCGCCTGCCCTTGAGTTCCTCCGGCCCGATGCTGTCGGGTATAAGGTCTGCGGCGGCCTCCACCTCCTTGTCGAAGCGGTACGGCAGATTGAACTCGGCGAGTATCGCGTGCATTTCGGTGTCGTTCTTGCCCGGCTCGCCCAGCACGTCGACTATGTGCCCGCGAGGGCCGACATCCTTGCGGTCCCAGCGGTCCACGACTGCGGCGACCTTCATCCCGGAAGCGGCCCCCAGGCGTGCGGCCTCCTCCGCGTCGACCTCAATGTCGTAAGGCATCGAGCGGCTCTGCATCAGCACCCAGGCCTGCGGGCCCACGCTGTGCAGGATGCCGACGAAAGGCTTGCGGGAGCGCTCCACTATCTCCACCACCTCGCCCTCGCGGCGCTTCTCCTCACCCTTGCCCTTCTCTCTGGTGACCGCCACCCTCACCGTGTCGCCGTCGAGCGCGTGACGGGTCTTGGACGCCTTCACGAATATGTCTTCCTCCTCGCCCTCAACCAGCACGAAGATAAATCCCTCTCTGGTCATCTGGACTCTCCCGATGTACTGCGGGAATTCCTTGCGGCGGACCTGACGCCCGCCTCTATGTCTTGAGTTTCTGCTTCTGTTCTTGTTTCCTTTTCTGTCCATAATGACACAAAGTATATCTCACGCTTCGCAAGTAATGAATTCTATTAAAAATAAGCACCGTGCAGTACTTGCGAAACTTAAATTATTTTACTGCCGTGAGCAGTTTCATCCCCGGGCCGGAAGGCTCGATGCGCAGCTCCCCCTCGGAGGAGAACGCGAGCACGGTCTCCCCCGCCTTGAGGCCGAGCTGCGAAGCGGCGGAACTTACCCGTCCCTCCCCCTCGATGCATATCAGGACTATGAAGTCCGGGCAGTCGGAGAGGCTTCTCGCGTAGGGAGAGTCCAGCTCCAGCAGGCCCGTCCTGAAGTACGGGCAGTCCACGAGCGTGACCTCCGCGTCGGGGCGCGGGGCATAACGGGTGCGGTAGTCAGGGTAAACCCTGTAGTCGATGGCATCCTTGGCGAGTTCGGTATGCAGCGGGCGCGGCCTGCCGTCAAGTCCCGGACGGTTGTAGTCGTAGATACGGTATGTGATGTCCGAAGTCTGCTGAATCTCCGCAAGATAGCAGCCCGCGCCTATCGCGTGGACCCTGCCCGCCGGGAGGAAGAACACATCCCCGCCGTGCACCTCGTGGGAAGCGAGCACGGAGACGATCTCGTCTCTGCGCACCAGTTCCCCATACTGCTCCGGACTGATATGCCGGCTGAATCCGCTCAGCAGCTTCGCCCCCTCCTCCGCGCGGATCACATACCACATCTCGGTCTTGCCGCTGCAGTTGTGACGCCGGGCGGCCAGCTCGTCATCGGGGTGAACCTGTATGCTCAAATCCCGCTTCGCGTCGATGAACTTGATCAGAAGCGGGAAAGTCCCGGGATAGAGTTCGGTGATCTTGCGGCCTTTGTCCGGGCCTTCGGATACTACCGATTCGAAACCGGGGACAGCGGAAAGCACCCACTTCTCGCTGCCCCAGACCAGAGTCTTGACTATCGGTTCGAATTTATACATTTCAGTTCAGATGAGCGGCTCGGCGGTCATCGCCTCCGGCTGAGGGATGCCCATCAGCTTGAGGATGGTCGGGGCCACGTTGCAGAGGGCTCCGTCCTTGACGCTCTTCACCTCTTCTCCCGCACCTATCACTATGAACTGCACGAGGTTGAGGGAGTGAGCGGTGTTCGGAGTGCCGTCGTCGTTGATGGCGTGGTCGGCGTTGCCGTGGTCGGCGGTGAGCAGGACCACATAGCCGTGCGCGAGAGCGGCGGTGACCACAGCCTCGACGCAGCCGTCGATGCAGCCTACGGCGTTGCAAATCGCGCCATAGACCCCCGTGTGGCCCACCATATCACCGTTGGCGAAGTTGAGGATGATCATATCCTCCTTCTCGGAGCGGATGGCCCCGCAGAGCTTGTCGGTAACCTCTATCGCGCTCATCTCCGGCTGCAGGTCGTAAGTGGCGACCTTCGGAGAATTGACGAGGATGCGGTCCTCGTTCTCGAACGGAGTCTCACGTCCGCCGTTGAAGAAGAAGGTCACGTGGGCGTATTTCTCAGTCTCGGCGATGCGCAGCTGCCTCTTGCCGGCCCGGGCGACGGTCTCGCCGAGGGTGTCCCTGACCTCCTCCTTGTCGAAGAGGATGTGCACGCCCTTGAAGGAAGCGTCATAAGGGGTTAGGCAGCAGTAGTAGAGGGGAAGGGTGTGCATCCCCTCCTCCGGCATATCGTTCTGGGTCAGAACGGCGGTGAGCTCGCGGGCGCGGTCGTTGCGGAAGTTGTAGAATATCACCGCATCCCCCTCCTCGACCTTTGCGAGCGGCTTGCCGCCCTCGGTGATGACTACAGGCTTGATGAACTCGTCGGTAACCCCCTCGTCGTAGGAAGCCTTGATGGCGGCGGTGGCTGAAGTGAACTCAGCTCCCTTGCCCTCCACGAGCATATCGTAAGCCTCCTTGACACGGGCCCAGCGCCTGTCGCGGTCCATCGCGTAGAACCTCCCGCAGACGGAAGCCACCTTGCCGGTGGTCTGCGCCATCTTCTCCTCCAGCTCGCTGACAAATCCCAGACCGCTGTGCGGGTCGGTGTCGCGTCCGTCCATAAAGCAGTGGACATAGACCTTGTCGAGGCCCTCCTGCCTGGCCACCGCGAGAAACTCGTAGAGGTGGTCAAGGGAGGAGTGGACTCCGCCGTGGGAGCATAGACCGAAGAAGTGGAGCTTCTTCCCGCTCTTCTTCACATAGTCGTATGCGGCCCGTATCTCCTTATTGTCGAGCAGTTTGTGCTCGCGGCAGGCGATATTTATCTTCACGAGGTCCTGATAGACCACCCGGCCCGCGCCGAGGTTCATATGTCCCACCTCGGAGTTGCCCATCTGTCCGTCAGGCAGACCCACATACTCGCCGCAGGCGTGCAGGTGGGCCATAGGATACTCCGCCCGGAGGGAGTCGATGTACGGCGCACCCTGCGTGTAGATAGCATTCGAGCGGTCGTGCCTGCCTTCGCCCCAGCCGTCGAGAATCATCAAAAGTACTTTTCTGTTCATTTTTATATTTACCAACTAACTATCAGTCAATCAGACCTCTGCCGCGAAGCATCGCGGAGGAGTCCGGCTCGCGCCCGGTGAAGGACTTATAGAGGACCATAGGCTCCTCTGAGCCGCCCCTCTCAAGGAATGTCTCCTTGAACTTCTTCGCCAGAGCGATGTCCCACACCCCGTTCGGGGAAGCCTCGAACACGCTGAACGCGTCCTTGTCGAGCACCTCCGCCCAGAGATATCCGTAGTAGCCGGAGTTGTAGCCGCTGCCGCCGAAGATATGGTTGAAATAGGTGCTCCGGTAGCGGAACGTGATCTCAGGGATGAGACCGATCTCTGCGGCGACCTTCTTCTCGAACGCATCGATGTCGACGCCCTCCACACTGCCAAGCTCGTGCCACTTCATATCGAGGATGGACGCGGCGCAGAGTTCAGTGGTCATAAAGCCCTGGTTGAACTTGAGGGCGTTGTTGATTTTGGCCACCAGCTCCGCCGGAATCACCTCTCCGTCGCCGTTTATGGCGTACTGCGCGAGGAGTTCAGGCTGGAACGCCCAGTTCTCGTTGAACTGCGAGAACATCTCCACGAAGTCGCGGGTCACGTTGGTGCCGCTGACGGACGGATAGTGACACTTTGTCAGAAGTCCGTGCAGGGCGTGGCCGAACTCGTGGAACACGGTCTGCACCTCGTCGATGCTCAAGTATTCGGAGAGGTTGCCCACATTGACGATGATCGGGCGCACTTCGTTGCCCCCGGCGTCCACATACTGCTCGCGGATATTGTTCATCCACGCGCCGCCCCGCTTGCTCGCGCGAGGGAAGTAGTCGGTGGTGAATATTCCGAGCAGCGAGCCGTCCGCGTCGCTGACCTTATAGGTCGTGACCTTCTCGGGGTTGTAGGAAGGGACGCCTTCGAGCTTCTCCATATTCACTCCGTAGAGGGTCCTGGCGGCGATAAAGATGCCGTTCACCACATTGTCTATCTTGAAGTAAGGCTTGGTGACGGCCTCGTCGAGGTCATACTTGGCCTTGCGGACGCGCTCGGCGTAGTACCACCAGTCCCAAGGCTCGATCTTCGAGCCCGCAGGGAGTTTGCCGTCCTTGATGTCCTGATCCATAACCTTCTGCATATCGGCAAGTTCGACCTTCGCCTTGGCGACGGCGGCCTTCATTATCCCGGCGAGGAACGCGTCCACGGTCTCGGGATTGGCGGCCATCTTGTTGGCGAGGGTGTAGGCGGCTGAAGAGCTGTAGCCGAGGATCTTGGCCTTCTGCGTGCGGAGAGAGACAAGCTCAAGGATGAGCGCGCCGTTGTCGTTGGCGTTGCCGTTATGTCCCCGGGAGGTGTAGGCCTCGTTGTACTGGCGGCGCAGTTCGCGGTCCTCGGTGGAGGTCATCCGGTCAGAGTAGGCGGACACGCTGAAGCCGAACTTCTCGCTGAATGCGTTGGACTCGGCGAGGATGTTGTTGCCTATCTTCTGGGTCAGCTCGGCCATACGGGAGTTGATCTCGCGGAGCTTGTCCTGCTCTGGCTCCGGAAGTCCTATGCCCTCGCGCTCGAAGCTGTCGAAGTTCTTCTTGAGCACCATCTGCTGCTCGCGGGTGAGCGCGGACTGGTCAGCCTTGTAGACTGCGGCCACGCGCCGGTAGAGGGCCTTGTTGAACGAAATATTGTCGCTGTGGGCGCTCAGCATCGGGATAGCCTCGTCCTGCACCGCGTCGAGAGCATCGCTGCGGTCGGTCTCGCTGACATTGAAGAGCACGCCCTGCACCTTGCTCAGCGTCCGTCCGGAGAGCTCCAGAGGGGTGATGGTGTTGTCGAACGTCGGCACATCGGGGTTGGAGACGATGGCCTCAATCTCCGCGTTCTGCTCCTCGATACCGGCCCTGATCGCCGGGATATAGTCCGATGTGCGTATCCTGTCGAAAGGAGGTATCCCGTAGGGGGTGTCCCACTCCGTGAGGAATGGATTGGTTCTGCTGCAGGCTGTCATAGCTATTGCGATTGCCGCGATTGAAAGAATCTTGTTCATACTCTACTGCTCGTTAACTGTGATATCGTCTATATTGTTCACGACCATCTGCACCTTGCCCTGATAGAGCGAGAGGATGCCGGTGACATTGATGGATTTCTCGCCCTTGAGCACGGCTTCCGGTATCTCGCTGTCCGCGAACTTGGAATATCCGCTGGTGCGGATCTGCACGCAGACTCCGCCGCCACCCTTCTGTGTGGAGAAATACTGGCTCACCGAACCGGCGGCCTTCTCGATGTCGGGATAGGACACCTTGCCGGCGGTATCCACGACCCTGTGGTCGCCTACCGTACCGTAGGTCTGGTCGTTGGCGTTGCCTATCTTGACATCGTCCCAGATGCCGGAGAGGAGATATTCGCTCATCTTGGCCTTGGACATAGCCCAGGTGGTGATGCCGGTGTCCTCGCCGGAGATGAAGATGCGGTTGGAGGAGAGGTCCTTGTCCTTGTTGGAGTCAAGGTAGAGAAGCACGAACGCCTCGTTGTTCTCGCTGTAGCGGGTGTCGTACCAGCTGTAATAGAGGTTCTTGATGGTGACGAGCTTGCCGATGGCCGAGTTGGTCGCCTGCGTGTCATCCGTGCCCGGAATCCGGTCTTCGGAGACCTCCTCAGGAGTCGGGACCCCCTCGACTTCGCCCTTGAAGATATGGGTGTTGATGAGCAGGGTGGACTCGAGATACGAAGTCTCATACTCCCCGGAAGGGTCTTTGAACCCTATCTGCACCATACCGTTGCCGTAGTTGCTCTTGTAGCCGTACATTCCCAGACTCAGTTCACGGCAGTCCACATAGACCCTCTGCCCCTGCTTGTAGTCGTTGTAGAGACCGTTCTTGCCGACCTTGATCTCGATGCCGCCGGTCTCGTCCTGGATATAGAAACTCTTGTAGAAGTTGCCCGGGCGGTCGGTGGTGCTGACAATGCCGGAGATGACTATGTTCTCGTCCATCACCCAAGGTGAGGCGATGGTGTATTTTTTGGCAAGCTGCGCGATCGTGTGCGTGGCCGTCATCTTCACCGGCTGCTCCCTGTCGGGATTGTCGTATCCGCCGGGAAGCACCGGCTGGAACTCCTCCTTGAGGCTCTGGCACGACGCTAGCAGGGCGACGGACGCCAATATGATAAGTGACTTTTTCATATGCCTTAGAATCTGAAATAGAGGTTCAACATATAATTGGCTCCCTGCATATAGAAGTACTTAGGGTCAAATCGGTAGTAGCGGTCCTTGCCGTAGCTGCTGATCAGGCGCGTCTGCTCATAGCCGCCGGTACGCACCTTGAGGTTGTTGAGCATATTCTTGACTTCGAGAGAGAAGCCGAAGTTGTACTTGCGGTTGATGTACCAGCTCTTGCCGACGCTGCAGTTGAGCAGGAAATACGGGCTGAACTCCTCCTGGGAGGCCATATACTCGACCTCCTGCGGGGTCTCGACCCCGTCGCCGCCGCTGCAGGCGAAGCTCGTCCTGTAGAGCGGGTTCATATCGAGATAGGTCTTCGCGAAATACTGGCCGTTGAGCTCGAAGAACCAGTAGCTTGAAGTACGGTAGTTGAGCGCGAGTTCGGTGGCGAGTTGAGGGGTGGAAGGCACATAGTGCTGCTTCCAGCCCGTGATGATGTAGTTGCCGTTGACGTCAAGGTCATAGATCGGGCTGCCGTCGTCGCCATAGCCGGCGATTTTATAGACAGGGTGGCTCTTCCAGTAAGGCACCTGAGCGTCGCGGATGATTTCGGCGCTGTTGTCTACGGTCTGCACCATATGAGGGTTGCTGGTGTAGCAGTAGTTGCCGTAGCTGACCACGGCGCTGGCGCTCAGCCCGCTGACAAAGAGAGGCACCTTGGCCCCGAACTCCACTCCGATGTGCCGCTGGTCGATACCCGTCATCGCGAAGTTGGTGAACGAGTTCTGCGAGTCGTCATAGAAGCTCATCACGTCGCTCTGGTCCTTGATGCCGGTGTAGAACCCGGTCAGGCGGAGGTTGATGCCGTTGGTGCCGCTGTACTGGTAGTTGACATCGGCGGAGAGGGTCTTGGCCGTGGTGAGGCCCTCCACGAGAGAATTGCGGGTGCGGGCGGAGATGAAAGCCTGATTGAATGTCGGGGCGTCGCTGAACCAGCCCGCGTTGACGGAGAACCTGTGCCCGGCCTTGAGGTCATAGGATGCGCCGAACTTCACCGCTCCGGTGACGAAGCGGCTGACGGCGGACTTGCCCTTGGAGCTGATCACGTTGCCCTTGCCGTCGTAGCTCGTGAGCACGCGGCCCTGGTAGCTTATCTCATTGCCCTTGTCGTCAAGTCCCGCGAAGAGTCCCTTGCGCACGAGTCCGTCGCGCCAGAAAGCCTCATAGCCGAGGTCGCCGGAGAGGTTCACGGTCAGCGGTCCGCGGGCGTAAGTCCCGCTTGCCCAAAGCTTTGCGCGGCGTATCTGCGCGAGATAGTCGTAGCCGTACTTACCGCCCTGCGCTATCTGCTCGGCGGTGTTGCCGTGGGCGAAGAAGTAGTCGAGGTCGTTCTGCACGAGCGCCTCGTTGGAGGCGAAGTCGCGCTCCGCGAAGGAGTCGATGTTGAGGTAGTACTTCCCTCCCAGCAGGTCGTTGAGCTTCTTGTAGTTCTCCGTCCTGTTGAGCTTGAAGTTCGCGCCGGCGCGGATAGTCAGCTCGTTGCTCGGCAGCCACTTCAGGCTCCCCGTGAGGTTGAGGTCGTCCTGGTCCACGCGGCGCTCCTCGAGAGCGTATTTGCTGCGCCCTCCCTCGCTGGAGTAGTTGACGTTGTAGAGGCGGTCCCAGTTGAGGTGCTGATAGTTGGCCATCGCGGCGGTGTGCCGGGTCCAGGAATAGCGGGCCCACTCGGCCTTCTCCTCGTTGGCGCGGTTGTAGTCGCTGTCCTCCATATAGAAGTACGACGGGAGGTTGCGGTAGTAGTCAGGCCTCGGGTCCTGGGCGTCGTACCAGTCGAGCGCGGTGTAGCCGTTGTAGCCGCTGCGGTAGAGCAGGGTCGCTCCGGCGCTCAGCTCCTCGCTCGGGGTATAGTCATATTTCAGGACGACCACCGGCTCGAAGGTCTTGCGCACGCGCGAGTTGCGCACGCGTCCGTTCTGGTAGCCCCAGTTGGAGTTGTACATATTGTCGCCCATCAGGTCATAGACCTCCTGGGTGGAGGCGTTCTGCGCGCCGCGCTCGCCCGGAGCCGCGAAAGCTATGAGGGAGAGAGAGTGCTCGTCGGAGAACTTCTTGCTCACTCCCGCATAGGCCGAAAGCGCACGGTAGTAAACCCCCTCGACCCAGTCGTTGCCGCCCAGACGGGTGGAGACGTTGAATGCATAGGACCAGCCGTTGTCCAACTCGCCGGAGGCATACGAAGCCATCAGGCGAAGCCTGTAGAGGGCGGAATTCGAGAGCACAGAGAACCTCCACCCGGTGCGCACCGCCGAAGGCACGGCGGCGATGTTGGTGAGGCCGTTGTAGCGCCCGTTGCCGTAGTCGGAGCCTTGAAGTCCTATGGAAGAATCCTTGGAGCGCATAGCCTCGTTGAGTCCGGTCCAGAGGGAATATGGAGAATACCCCGTGAGCGCGTCGTTGAGCGGCACGCCGGCTAGATAGACGTCCTGAGTCTCGGAGTTGTAGCCCCTGTTCTTGAAACGCACCGAGCTGAATCCGTAGCCCGCCACGCTGGTATAGACGTCGTTGGAGCCGAAGAGTATGGTCGGAGCGTCGGAGTAGCCGCTGTCGTCGAGGTCGAACTCGGCGAAGCTGGACGCATCGGCGTCCTCGCCCCGTATGCTGCGCGACAGGGTGACGAACATCAGGTCACGCAGCTTCCCGTCCTCGACGGTCACGTTGACCTGAGCCGGCAGGAAGTCTTCTGCGCTGACTTTGAGCGAATAGTTGCCGTCGGCGAGCGACTCGAAGAGGAAGAGTCCGTCCGGGCCGGTCGTGAGACTGCGTGTGTAGCCGTCCGCAGCCGTGACCTCGACCTGCGCCCCCGCAACAGGCACACGGTCGCCACGGCTGACGACAACTGCCTTGATCCCGCCGCCGAGGCTCTGGGCGGACGCGCCCAGCGAGAGCAGCAGAGAGAGTGAGAATAAGAATATCTTTTTCATCATTTACCTATTACTATGTAAGTTGGATAGTGGTCCGAGTAACCTCCGATGAAGGCCCCGTTGGAGAACGTGCGGAACGGCGTGTCCTTGTACTGTCCGCTCTGCTGGGTCATAAACGGCTTCTTGAACACGCGCCCGTAGTAGCCCTTGCGGTGGATCTTGCGTATCCGCAGTCCGCCGTCCGGTGCCGCCGCGAGATTGTAGTTCGCGAGGATGATGTCGTAGATGTTCCAGGTGCCCTGGTATGCAAGCGAGCCGTAGCCGTCGGCGAGCATTCGGGTGAACGGGGAGAAGAAGTCCCCCTGCTTCACGTCATTGATGTCGCCCTTGCCGTGCAGCCACACGGCGATGCTCTCGTCGGTAGGATTGTCGTTCATATCGCCCATCACCACAATCTTGATACCGGGATATTTCTGCTGCATCATCTGCGAATGACGGTAGATGATCTCGGCCCCCAGAGACCTCAGGTCGCCGCCCTTGCCGCCCACACGGGACGGAAGGTGAGCCACATAGAATGCGAACTGCTCCCCCTCTATGGTGCCGTGGACCATCAGTATGTCGCGGGTGCGGAACGCTTCCTGCTCGGCCTTGCTGAGAGTGAGCGGGACCTGCGTGCCCTCGAAAGAGAACGGAATCGACTCGCTGTCCAGATATGTGAACTGGTCCGGACGATAGATCAGCGCCACATCGACTCCGCGGCGGTCGGGGCTGTCGTAGTGGACTATCTGATAGTTGGCAGCCGCGATGTCGGCGGCGGACACCAGGTCCTCCACCACGAGGCGGTTCTCCACCTCGCTGAGGCCGAGTATGGTATGGAAGACTCCGTTGTCGTCCTTCATAGCCTTGATGACGCGGGCGATATTGTTGATCTTCTTGTCGTACTTGGCCTGCGTCCACTTGTAGCTGCCGTCGGGGAGGAAGTCGTTGTCGTTCTTAATCGGGTCGTCGTAGATGTCGAAGAGATTCTCGACATTGTAGAACCCTATGACATAGTTGTGCTTCTGCGCTCCGGCGCTAAGGCTCACGAGAAGCAGGGCGAATATATAAACTATCCTTTTCATTGTGTCTGATTTCATTTCCACCAGCTGTCGACTGCGGACTCGACCGCGGCGGCCTTCTCCGAGCCGATCCTGTCGGGGAGATTACAGAAGAAGTCCACTCCTCCGAGCTGCTTCTCCAGCGCGTCGATGCTCATCGACTGCGTGGACATTATGGCATCGTTGGAGTAATACTGATGCTTGAAGTAGAACGCTATGCCGACATAGCCTCCGGTGGCGGCCCCTATGCTGCCGCTCTTCTTGTAGCCGAGCAGGGCCTTGAAGTAGCCGACAGGAACTCTGACCGCGGCGCCATTGTTGTCGTAGGCGTATTCGGTGGAGGACTTGTAGTCCGCGCCCGTCACCACATAGAGAGTGTCCATCTGGTAGCTCCAGTCTCTGATCTTTCCCTCGAGAGTCGCCCAGGCCCCGCTGTTGAGCGCATTGCGCTGGGGAGTCATATTCGTAAAGTAGAAAGTCGATACATTGGCGCTCAACCGGTCGGCGGAGGGCAGCTGATGCCCCCGGTCGTAGCCCGTTGAAAAGCCTTTGAAGAGGAGAGGCTGCTCTCCGGCAGGCACCAGAGGGTCATACCCCCAGGCATTGGTGCGGCTTCCCGAGCCGATAAGTCCCTTGTTGAGAGGGTAAGCCACGCAGAACGAAAGCTTGGCCTCCTTGTCGTAGAAGAAGGAGTAGTTGCGCATCTTCTTGCCCGAGACAGTCATATCGTGGCTGTAGAACTTAAGGCCCCCATCGCTCACCGCCGGGAGCTCCAGCCAGCCAGTATCCTGCGAGGGCTGCGGCTCAGGGTCGGGGCTGCCGCCCCTGCCGCTCTGGGAGAGCGTGACGCCCGACTCCCTGCCGGAACACTTCAGCCGCAGAGTGCAGCTTCGCTCCTCCTCCCCGGGATTCGCCTCCCAGGAGAGGATAATTCCGGAGGCGTTGCCGCTGCCGGAGGCCTTGTCCACGCTCGCCCACGAGTCCTGCGCAGTCCCGAAATCGAAGCTCAAAGTCCAGGAGGAGAATGCGCTGAGCCTGATGAACTGCTGGCCCGAGTCAGAACTCAGAGCGGGATTAGGCACGGTCAGAAGCACCTCGCCCTGCTCCACGGTCCCCTGCGTGGTGCCGCAGGAGACTATGGACAGCAGTAAGGCAAGCGCCGCCGCGGCGAGTGCGAGGAGTCTTCTACTCGGCTGCAAGATAAACTACTTTTGATATCTGGACCGATCCGTTGGCCGTTGACTGCTTGCAGTCAAATACGATCTCGTAGTAGAGGCCCGCAGCCTGCTTGTCGGCGTCGATGAGCAGCTCGTTGACACCGGCCTTAGGGTCCGAGACAGCCTTGGACAATACCTTGGCGCTCTTGGCAGCATCGCTATAGACATTGAATGTCAGCGAGTTCACATATTGGGTATCGTATTTATCGATGGTAAGCAGCAGCTTGGTGAGTTTGGCCGCAATAGGAGTGGCGGTAAAGATGCTCGCGACTGAGTCTCCGTTTTTAGTGCCGCACTTGATGTAGGACCAGTCGTTGTTCCACTTGTTATTGTTGAAATTGGTGATGGTAAACTCGTTGGTGCCGATTTTGGCTGTCCAGGTCTTGGCGTAGTCGCTTATCTTGTTGTTCGCGCTGTTGTCATCCGGGAATGTGAGCACCACTGAACCATCAGGGTATGTCTCCTCCGCTCCGGCCTCGTGTGACTTGTAGATGGCAGGAGGGGTGCCGCCCGCCTGAGCGGAGCCGTTGTGTTCCGCACGGAGAGTCCAGATGGTCACCACATCGTTCACCTTGAGTCCGATGGACGCGAACGACTGGTCGTTCTTGCCGTCAGCCCAGGCCTTGACCACTCCATAGACATATATGTTCCCGGTTTCATCCTCGATGGTGATGTTGCCGTACGAGGTGTTTGCGATGCTTATAATTTTCCCGGTGAGTTCATACCAGTCGGTGGTGTTGACCGGCTTCTCAAGGAAATCCTTGATGCTCACTTTGGTCGCGGAAGTCGGTTCCGGCACGGTCTCGCCCTCGTCTCCCCCGTCGCCGCCTTCGCCGTTGATGCTCACAATCTGACCGCCCTGATTGAGTTCAGGGGTGTCGCCTCTATAATTGATGAGTTTTCCTTTGACCACCACTTCATCGCCGGCCTTGATCTGGTCTTCGGAAGTGAATTTCGCTCCGTTGAGATAATACGTGCGGTAGACGCAGAACCGCTCCTCTGCCGTGGTACCGCCATCGGAGATGTAGAATGTCGCGTTGCCGAAGGATGTGCTGATTTCTTTAATATCAGAGATCTTTCCCTTGACATAATAGTCTTCCGTGCTGGCAGTGGTGCCGATTTCGGCGCACTTGGCATTGGCCGCCGCCGCGTTGTACGGGTCAGCGAGGGTGCCGCTGCCCTTGGGTCCCTTCTCTATCGAGCCCTTCTGCGTGATGGTGAGAGGGGCTTTGCAGAGGATGTTGCCGTAGAATACGATACTCGCGCTGCGGTCCACGCCCTCGTTCGGGAGGGCCTTGATGATGATGGTCTGCGCGTCAGCCGAAGCCTTGCCGCTCTCGGGAGAGATGCTGAGCCACTGCTGCACGTCGGAGGTGTACCCCTGAAGCGCCCAGTCCACCGTGGCGGTGAGCTTGACGGTGACCACATCGCCTTCCATCGGGATTTCGATGCCGGCTTCAGGATCTATTTCCACCTTCTCGGGACCCAGATCCACAGGCTTCTGGCAAGCCGCGAAAGATGCCGCAGCCGCCGCGATGATTGATAAAAGATGTCTTGTTTTCATTGTGTCGTATATTAGCTTGTTGTTATCCTTAATCTACAAAGATAATGATTTTTCAACACTATGCTAATAATCGACCGATGCCGCAGCCTTGCCTGCGATGAGAAGCCCGGCATCCGTGCAGGCGGGAGCCGCCGCAGCAGCCGGGATGCCGAAAACTTGCGGAGCGAATCGGCCAAAAGTTGCGGAACGAAACTCCGAAAACCTGCGGAGTCTTGTTTTGGATTTCAAATTCAAAGCGGTATATTTGCGAACTGTTGATTGGAATTTTTCTGATTATGAGTTCGCAAAACAATGTGTTGGAAATACTTTTGAGCAGCCGGAGAAGCGTGTTCACCATCCAGTCTCTCAGAATGTTGACAGGCATTCAAGACGAGCGGAGGCTCTCCGCTTCGCTCCATTATTATGTCAAGACAGGCAGAATCCGCAATCCGCGCAGGGGAATATATACCAAAAAAGATTATGCCCCGGAGGAACTGGCGAGCAGTCTCTTCCGCCCGTCCTACATATCTCTGGAGTATGTGCTTCAGCGGGCGGGAGTTGTATTCCAATACGATGACATCGTCACATCCGTCAGCTACCTCAACCGCCGGGTCGAAGTGGACGGAAAGGAATACAGCTACCGGATAGTCAAGCCGCAGATATGGATTGGGATGGAGGGAATCGGGCAGAAGGACAATATTTGCATCGCCACGCCGGAACGTGCGTTTCTGGATCTGCTGTATCTGAGTGCCGGGAACTGTTACTTCGACAACTTACACCCGCTCAACCGGAAGACAGTCAAAGAACTGCTACCGCTCTACAATTCGGCGGCGCTCTGCAAAAGAGCATCGAAACTGCTGGATGTCAAAACAATATGAGGTATGGACAAGCAAAAGCATAAACTGTATATGGCCCAGATACTCGGGCTTATATTCAAAGACAAAGACCTGTGCAATCTGTTGGCCTTCAAGGGCGGCACCGCGCTTATGTTCTTCCACGGCCTTCCGAGGTTCTCCACCGACCTTGACTTCAATCTGCTCGACCCGTCAAAGGCCGACCTCGTCTATGACCGGGTCCGCAGCATCCTGACCCGCTTCGGGAGAATTGACGATGAAGCCAAGAAGACCTTCGGACTCATACTGGTGCTCGACTACGGCAAAGGTGAACGGATGTTGAAAGCCGAGATCTCAACGAGAACCTACGCCAACCACTATGAGATGCTTACGCTGGCCGGGACTGACATCAGGGTAATGACGATGCCGGATATGTTCGCGCACAAACTGTGCGCGATGGGCGAAAGGTTGTCCCCGAGAGATGTGTTCGATGTGACTTTCTTTCTCCGGAAGCACTGCGAAATCGACGCGGAGATTGTAAGAAGCAGGACCGGAATGGAGGTTTCCGAATACGCCAGAGAATGTGCCGCAAAACTCCGGGAAACAAGTCCAAAGCTATTGATGCAGGGACTTGGGGAAGTCGTGGACGACTCCAAGGCGCGAGCATATATCCGCAGCAGCCTGATTGAGGAGACCGCCTCCGCGCTTGAACTCTTCTCGGCCTTTCCGCTTGTCTCGGACTGAGGAGCATAAAAATATACGGTGCAACTACAAGCAGTCCGGCGGGGATGCCGCCGGACTGCCTATGATATCCGATGCCGGGAACGCCCGGCACGATGGGGTCAATTACTCCCCGCAGGTGATTTCAATCTTGCCGAGATAAACGGCATAGCCCGAAGTGTTTTTAAAATTGAAGTATGTGTAATCCCCGCCGGAGAGGTCGAAAGTCGTGCTGGTCGCATCGCTTGTACCGGTGAGAGCCGTACCTTCAGGCTTCTCCGCAGTCCCTGCGTAAAGCTTCAGATTGTCAGGATAATATGGCTTACCGTCTGTAACGGTGACCTTGATGGTCTTGATCTTCTTGAGAGCCGTCTTGTTGGCAAGGTATCCGCTCTCCTTCTTGATCTGAATGCCGCTGCCATAATTGGCCACATTCAGGATATAGCACTCCAGCCCGGACAGGGTGACGACAGTCTCTTCTGTCGGATATGCGGTCGGCAGACCGTCGGTAGTCAAGGTGTATGTCGGAGCGTCGACATCCGGGGTATCATCCCCGCCGTCCTCCGCAGGAGCGGCGTAGGCGAGAACAACTCCGCCTGCACCCATCTGAGGATTGCCTTTGTACTCGCCCCGCTTGCCCGCGACGATGATCGTGCCGCCGACCTCAGGATTGAGGACCGCGATGTCTGACTTATCGAAAGTGGTGACACGGTAGAGATAGAGGGTGTTGTCGCCATCCTTGATGGTTACATTGACGTTGTTGTACCCGGACTTAGGGCTGAGGTTCTCGACCTTGGTAATCTCGCCGCTGACGGCATACTCTTCACCCAGTGCAGCCGCAAGGAACTCTGCAACCGAAGCCGCAGCGTAGGTCCTGACAGTCTCGCACAGACCGCCGGCAGCCATCTGGGCGGCGCCGCTGTAGGAGCTCCTCTTGCCGACCACGGTCACGATATCGCCCGCCTTGATGCCAAGGTCTTCGATATTGCCCTCGGCGGTCACCGCACGATAGAGCAGTACGCTGTGTGCGAAATCGCCGGAGGACACGGTGATGTCGGCGTTGTGGTATTTGGAGTTGGCGGAAATCTTGGTCACGACTCCGGTGAGGCGATACTGCGTATCGCCCTCTTCAGCCGCGAGGAACTCCTCGACGGTGGCGTCGATGATCGCTCCCTTCTGGCTGAGCTCCACCTGGGCGGTGTAGTCCTTGTCGCCGGAAGCGGTGGCGAAGACTACGGTGACGGAGCGGTCGCCGCCCTCATTGGCGGCAGCCTCAAGGCCCACCATAGTAGTGGTCCCCTTGGAGGCGATGGCTGACACTGACAGCCAGGACTTCGCCTCTTCAGGAATCTGCACCCCGATGCCGTCTCCCTTGTTGGTGAGGGTGACGGTGACGGTGCCGCCCTCGAGAGGGAGAGCCTCCGCAGGCTCGA
The DNA here is from genome assembly GCA_963643555.1 of Acetatifactor sp. GTDB lineage: Bacteria > Bacteroidota > Bacteroidia > Bacteroidales > UBA932 > Cryptobacteroides. The sequence continues at coordinate 10,074 of CAVILJ010000002.1, read as the reverse complement.
CAGACTCCACTTTGATGAGAGACTTTTCAATCTCGATGACGGTCACGTTGACAAGCTCGATGACGCCGCCGTAGGTCGTCCTCGGGCCTTCGACGGTGACGATGTCGCCGGCCTCGATCCCGAGACTCAAGAAGTTCTTCTCGGCGCCGCTGGCGTCAAGTGTACCATAAACATAGACCTCGCCGGTGTCGTCGCTGATGTACATATTGCCGTAGGTGGTGTTGACAATCCTTGTTACGGTACCCTTGATGCGATATGTCTTGCCATCCTCGCCGGAGTTGACCTGGGCGCAGGTGGAAATAGGCAGCTCCTGCTTCGCGGTCTGCTGGAGAACATTGATCTCCTGAGTCTTGCCGCTGCATACGAGATGCACGGTGGTCTGATTGGTAGAGGTGGCGGCGGCTGAAGTGAAAGTCACCTCGGTCTCGCCCGCCTGCCCGGAGACAGGCTTTATGGTCAGCCATTCCGGAATATCGTTGATGGTCCAGTCGGCCGTAGCGGTGACGGTGATGGTCTTGGAGCCGCCGGCCGCAGGGATTGCCACATAGGATGAGGATACCTGCACCTCGGCGAGATGCCTCTCGAGGCTTTCCTGGCAAGAGGTCGCCAGAGCGACGGCTGCCACGAGCGTGGTGATAATATATCTGAGTTTCATATCCTACGATGTTGTATTAGTTGAACATATACTTGATGCCGACAGAGGCGTACCAGCACTGTCCGATCGCGTGCAAAGGCACGAAGGTCTGAGTGTCAGCGCCGTATGCCTTGGCGGTGGAGAAGGTCGCATAGCCGTCAGCGTCCACTCCCTCATACTTGAGGATACGTCCGCTGCCGAGAGAAGAGTTCATATACTTGCTTACACCCCAGCTGGAGTTGAAGAGGTTGAGCAGGTTCTTGACGTCGAGGCTGAGCTGGAGCGTATTGGTGCTGCTGCCGATCTTGACCTTAAAGTCGTGCTTGTAGCTGAAGTCAAGCCTGTGAACCCAAGGAGAGTATACGCTGTATGCCTCGGCATACTGTCCCTGATGCTTGCTGAGGTAGCTGTCATTGTGGACGAATGCCATAAAGCGGTCGCGGTCATCCTCGGACACGAAGCGGAACTCGTTGTTCGCAACCTGCTCGTCGGTAGGGATGTAGATCGCGTCGTAGTTGTAGCCGTCGCCGTTGATGTCGTTGACGGTCATATAGGAGTAGTTGTATCCACCCCTCCAGGCCTCGTAGATGAAGCTGAAGTGGTTGCCTGACTTGTCGTGACGGGTCAGGGAAGCGACCACGCGGTCAGGGGTCACATACTGGGAGTTGTGAAGCCCCGGGTCATTAGGGCCGTTGACGGTGGACATATAGTTGAGCACTGAAGAAGCGTTGCTTCCAGGCATACCTGTCAGCTCCTTGGACACGGTGTGGGTGTAGGCGGCCATAAGGCTGAGGCCCTCGACAGGCCGCATATTGACGGTCACGTTGGCAGTATAGCCATAACCCTTGCTTGTGTTCTCGAGGACATAGGCGTTAGGCATATTCGTGACCTTGCCGTCCTTCACATAAGTGAGCTTGTAGTCCTGGTAGATGGCGCGGTTGTCCGCACCGTTGAACCTTGCGAATCCGTCGGTATCCTTGATGCTCCAGTCCCTGAGGCATACGCCGTTGACGGTCTTGTTGAGGATACCCTCGGCAGTGACGGTGAACGGGAATGAAGTAGGGAAAGCGTAGTCGATGGCCAGAGATGTCTTCCACACCTGAGGCATCTTGAAGTTAGGGTCGACCGCTGAGATTTCAGATGGAGCGGTACCGTCCTCCGGCCTGATGGTCTCCGGATATCCGAGAGCGAAGAGCTTGGACTTCAGTTCGTTGCGGGTGAGGATATTGCCGGCGAACTGACTCATATCGGTAAGAGTGCCGCCGTTCTTGCCGGTGGCGTTGAGCTTGGCCTGATACTGAACCATACCGGAGTTGGTAGGCATATTGGTGAAGAACACGAGAGGCAGACGGCCAGAGAAGAGACCGGTGCCGCCGCGAAGCTTGAGGCTCTTGTCGCCGAGCACGTCCCAGGTGAATCCGACGCGCGGAGAGAGGGTGATGCTGCTGTTCGGCCACTTGCCGGTGTCGATGTGCCTGCCGTCGTAGTCGAGGTCGTAGATCGCCTGATTGGTCATCAGGTCGGAGTTGTTGAAGAAGAGGCCGTCCACGCGCAGACCATAGGTCAGCTTGAGCCTGTCGGTGGCGGACCAGTCATCCTGCGCATATACGCCCAGCTTGTTGAAGCGCACGCGAGCTGCAGGGTTCTCCTCCCCGTCGTAGCCGTAGGTGAGGCAGACGATTGCAGGGGCTGCACTGTTGAGGAAATCGTCAAGCGTGTTGTAGCGGTAGTATCCGGTACCGTTGCGCATATAGGAGTTGTCGGCCATCTGGTACTCGTAGCTGACGCCGCCCACGATCTTGTGGTTGCCGTAGTAGTAGGTGAGGTCGTCCTTGATGTTGAGCACGTTGTTGTGGACACCGTTGTTCCAGGTGAAGAGCTCATATCCGAGAGCCATATAGGTGTTGGTCCCGTCGGCTGCCTCAGTCCCCGCAGGATTCATCTGCCCGCCGTCCATAATGTCGATGAACGGGAAGTCGGAAGAGTTCGTGCCGCGCACGTCGTCGAGCTGGGAGTATGTGGCAAGGAACTGGTTGGAGAGCCTGTCGCTCAGGCGGCTGTTGAGGTCGAAAGACCAGGTGTTCACCAGATTGTCAAGGGAGTACATCGAGTTGGCGAAAGACATCGCGTAGAGGGAGGTACGTCCGTTGGCGGAGCGGGAGCCGCCGTCCATTGAGGAGGCGTTAGGAGCATTCCAGGCCTTGTTGAGGGTGTAGTTGTAGCGCAGGGCGAGGTGATGCTTGTCGGAGATATTCCAGTCGATGCGGGCGAGGAGTTTGGTATTGCTCTCGTCAGCAGGGAAGTCGGTCCAGGATCCCGTATCGTAGTCGTACTTGCTCTTCACGAACTCGGAAACCTTCTTGAGGTCGGAGAGAGTGGTGCGGGAGAGGTAGGCGTCGGAGTTGCCTATGCCGTCCTCGGAGCCTCTCCAGCGGTTGGCTACGGTAGGGGTCTTCTGGGACTCGAAGTTGACGAAGAAGAAGAGCTTGTTCTTCACGATCGGCCCGCCGAGGGTGAAGCCGTAGGTGGTGTTGCGATCGGTGTCGCGCGCTCCGGCAACTGTCTCGCCCTCAACGCTGTCGCCGCGCATATTCTCGTTGCGGTGATACACATAGGCGGTGCCCTTGAAGGTGTTGGTGCCCGACTTGGTGATGGCGTTCACGCCGCCGCCGATGAAGTTGGTCTGGCGCACGTCGTATGGAGAGATGACTACCTGAAGCTCCTCGATCGCGTCGATGGAGATAGGAGTGCCGCCGCCGGGGAGGTTGGAGCTGAGTCCGAAGTTATTGTTGAAGTTTGCACCGTCAACGGTGAAGTTGCCCGTACGGCCGTCAGAGCCGACGAAGGACATACCGTTGCCGCCGTATGGAGACAATCTGGTCACGTCGCTGATGCTTCTGCTGACGGTAGGAAGGGCGGTAATCTGGGCGTTGTTGATGTTGGTCGCCGCGCCGGTCTTCTCGACCGCGAACTTGGAGGCTGCCGTAGACACGACCACGGCCTCGCTCAACATCTGGGAGTCATCCTTGAGGTAAGCGTCGCGCTGATAGGACTCGGCGAGCTGGAGGGTGACATCGGTGAAGACTACGGTCTGATATCCCAGACAGCTCACTTCCACCGTGTATGGACCGCCGGCACGCATACCGTTGATGAAATAGCGTCCCTCAGCGTTCACGATGGCGTGATACTGGGTTCCGGAAGGCGTATGGACGGCTATGACGGCCGCGCCTGGCAGAGCATCTCCCGCAGAATCGGTAACCTTACCGTTCAGGGAAGACGTTGTTACCTGTGCAGAAGCAGAGATAACGAAAAGCATTGCCGCGAAAGACAGCAATAAACTTTTGATTGTTTGTTTCATACCGTTTTTATAATAAAAAGTAATAGATTTTCACGAGGCAAAGGTAATGCAAGGAAAGCAATCCGGCAAACATTTTGCGCAATCATTTTGTTAATTTATTGTTATATTTGCGGCGAATTGACGGCGAGGACAGATTTGGATGCTTGCAACCTCGCCTTAACTTAAAAAAATGCTAAAAAATGAACTATCTCTTCACGTCGGAGTCAGTCTCCGAAGGTCATCCCGACAAAGTCGCTGACCAGATTTCAGATGCAATTCTCGACGAGTTCCTCCGCCAGGACAGGGAGGCCAAGGTCGCTTGTGAAACCTTCTGCACCGCAGGGCTCGTGATCGTAGGCGGCGAGGTCCGCTCGGACGACGCCTATGTGGATATCCCGGGAGTGGCCCGCCGCGTCATCCGCAGGATAGGCTACACCAAGGCGGAATACGGCTTCGACGCATCCTCCTGCGGCATCATCTCCACCATCCACGAACAGAGCGCCGACATCAACCGGGGCGTGGTCCGGAGCGAACCTCTCCAGCAGGGGGCCGGAGACCAGGGGATGATGTTCGGCTACGCCAGCATCGACACCGAAGAATATATGCCGCTCGCGCTCTCCCTCTCGCACCGCCTGCTCCGCATCCTCGCGGACATACGGCACAGCGAGCCGGAACTGATGCCCTACCTGCGCCCGGACGCAAAGTCCCAGTTCACCGTGGAGTTCTCCGAGAAGCACCGTCCCGTGCGCGTACATACAATAGTGCTCAGCACGCAGCACGACGAGTTCGACAGCGACGGGAAGATGCACGCACGCATCGAGAAAGATGTGCGCGGAATAGTGATACCGAGACTCATAGCATCCCTGCCGGCAAAGACGGCGGCCCTCTTCGACGACAGGTTCATCCTGCATATCAACCCTACAGGCAAGTTCGTCATCGGCGGCCCTGCCGGCGACACTGGCCTCACAGGACGCAAGATAATAGTTGACACCTACGGCGGACGCGGGGCGCACGGAGGCGGGGCTTTCTCCGGCAAGGACCCGTCCAAGGTGGACAGGTCGGCGGCATACGCCACACGCTACATAGCCAAGAACCTCGTCGCGGCGGGAGTGGCCAAGGAGTGCCTCGTGCAAGTCTCCTACGCCATCGGAGTGGCGGAGCCGGTGAGCGTGTTCGTGGACACTTACGGCACCGCTGCGCTGAACGGCTTCAGAGGCGAGGCCGCCGATGCGCGCATCGCACTCAAAATTAAGGAGATGTTCGACCTGCGCCCGGCAGCCATCATCGAGCGTTTCCAACTCAAGAATCCAATTTACGAGCCTTGCGCGGCCTACGGCCATATGGGGCGCGAGCCTTACATAAAGGACGGGATGCAGTTCTTCGGCTGGGAGAAGCTGGACAGCGTGGACGGGATAAGGCGCGAATTCGGACTGTAACGCCGCTTCTACGGATATGAAAGCCAAGGAGAAAAGCAGGGTGCGCATCAGCAACAGGAGAGCCTCGTTCGAATACGAGTTCCTCGAGCAGTACGATGCGGGCATAGTGCTGGTCGGCACGGAGATCAAGTCGCTCCGCGCGGGCAAGGCTTCCCTGCAGGATGCCTACTGCTACTTCTCCGGAGGTGAACTCTATCTGCGCGGGATGAATATCGCGACCTATTTCTGGGCTTCCGCCTGGAGCAGCCACGAGCCCCTGCGCGACCGCAAGCTGCTGCTCACCAAGCGCGAACTGCGCCACCTCGCGCAGGCCGTGAAGACCAAGGGGCTCACCATAGTCGCCACGAGCGCATATATTGCCGACAACGGCTACGCCAAGGTCCACATAGCCCTCGCCAAGGGCAAGAAGGAGTACGACAAGCGCGCCAGCATCAAGGAGAAGGACATCCGCCGCGAACTCGAAAGGGGATAATATCCTATGCCTAAGGTCAAGTCAGTCATAGCGGAGCTTCCGACCCCGGAGACCATCGACTTCGGGGCTCTCGCCCGCGACTACCTCGACGGTCGGACGGATCTGATAGTCGTGCTGGGCCCCACCGCCTCCGGCAAGACCCGCTATGCCGTCGGACTCGCCAAGGAGATCAACGCTTCCGCCCAGCTGGGACTCTTCGAGGGCTGTCCGGGCAGGATGACGGACGAGGTGCGCATCAGCGGCGCGGAAATCATCTCCGCCGACTCCCGCCAAGTATATAGAGGTATGGACATCGGCACCGGCAAAGACCTCGGCGAATACGAAGACATCCCCTACCATCTCATCGACATCCTGCCCGCGGGGGCGCAATACAATGTCTACCAATACCAGCGCGACTTCAGCCGAGCGTGGACGGAGCTGCGCCGCAGGGCGGTCGTGCCTATCCTCTGCGGAGGCACGGGGATGTATATCAACGCCGTCACCGCCGGCTACGACTTCGCCTCCCGCAAGGCTCTGAGCGCGGAACGGGGAGACCACTGCATCGAGGGTCTGCCACGGCATCCTTTCTTCATCGGGACGCTCGTCTCGCGCGAGGAGCGCAACGAGCGGATAGACCGCAGGCTCGACGCCCGCCTCAAGGAGGGCCTCATCGATGAGGTGCGAGGCCTGCTGGAGAGCGGCGTCCCGGCGGAGACGCTCATCTCCTACGGACTTGAGTATAAATTCGTCACCCTATATTTGCAGGGGTCTCTCGACTACTCCGGGATGCGCGAAGGCCTCGCCATCGCCATCCACCAGTTTGCGAAGCGCCAGATGACCTGGTTCCGAGGGATGGAGCGGAGCGGAGTCAAGATCCACTGGGTGGAGGTGTAAGGAACGCTCCCCGCTCGCGGGAGGCTCTTCGCAGGCGGCGGAGCTCCGGGAGACACCTCCGGAGAACCGGGATATAGCGCAGAGGCGAGAGGGACAAATTCTTGACGGACATCCCGATGAGCTCCAGCGGGGAGAGCAGGGCGCGAAGCGCGAACGCTCTTCGCGGGTCGCTGAGCCGCACCGTGACGGCTATGCACTTGAGTTTTATGCGCCTCTCGCGCGGAGTTAGCCTGTCGGCACGGTCGTGCACCGCTGCTGCAGCCGGGACGACGGCGCAGCGCAGGCCGCAGTAGTGAAGACGGTCTATGTAATTGTCGTCCTCACCGTACTGCCTGAATGCCGGGGAGAATCCCCCGACGCGGCGTATCGTCTCGGCGGAGAGCAGCCAGTGCGCCGCCATCACGAACGGCACCTCAACGACTCCGGGGGAGGATTCTGCACCCGGGATTGCCGAAGATGCCGGGGCCGATGCGGCCTCCAGTCCAGTCTGGGCCGCGGGTATCCTGGCAGCAGACTTCCCGGACGCGGCGGACATCTTGGACGCGGCGGCTTTGAGCCGGCGGCCGCATTTGCGCCCGAACTGCCTGTCCAGCCTCCCTTCCGCGTCGCGCTGCACCGGGCTCAGTATGCCGTATCCGGGCCGCACCGCATCGACCAGCAGACGGAGAGTGTCGGGCAGCACCCAGGCATCCTGATTGAGCAGATATACAAAGTCATAGCCGCGCTCCAGCGCGAGGCGCAGACCTATGTTGTTGGCCGCCCCGAAGCCCGGGTTGTCGTCGCGACAGACCAGCTCCGCCTCCGGGAAATGCCGCCTTATATAGTCCTGCGTGCCGTCGGACGAACCGTTGTCCACCACCAGCACGTCCGGACGCAGCGAGCTGCCCCGCAGACTGCCAAGGCATCTCTCCACCCACTCCATCGCGTTGTAGGTCACTACTGTCGCAAGTATCCGGCACATATTGCAAATATATGCAAAATCAGACATTATTTTCCGTGTCTCCTTTCCGCGTCCGGTACAGGAAGCGGAGGCGGACAGAGCCGTTCCGGTTGTTAAATTTTGAGATTATGGAAGAATCGCGCGTCTTCAAAAGGACAATGCGGTGAGCGACAATATCATATACCGGAGACTTATGAGCGGCAAGTTGTCCGCCGAAAAGCCGTTTCCCCGGACAAACAGCCGGCTTGAGTGACTTTGTCCGGCAGAAGGCCGTTTTCCCGGACATTTTACCCCTGGCGACGCGAGTTTTAAGCAGCGCGTAGATTTCAAAGGGGCTACCAATCTATGCTCTCGGGATGAAGCAGGAAGTCAAAAATACCTATTATGAGAACGCCATTCTCGTTGTGCCAGGGTTTGACAGAATCCTTCTGGATAAGGATTTTCCTGAACGAATCGTCAATTTTTCTGAACGAATGTTGTTCTTGCTCCATCTTTTCGATGGTCCCTATTTCGAATGCCGATTGAATATAGTAGCGTCGACTCCCCAAATTCGCCACGAAATCCACTTCAAACTGCTTGCGAACCTGCCGGCCGTCATCTCCTTTCTCCTGTACGTGTACGACTCCGACATCTACGGAAAAGCCGCGATGAAGGAGTTCATTGTAGAGGATATTCTCCATTATGTGGTTCTCCTCCTGTTGCCGAAAACCCAATCTGGCGTTACGCAATCCGACATCCACGAAATAATATTTCATCGGGCTTCCTATATATTTGCGCCCCTTGACATCATATCTTTTCGCCTTGCTTATAAGAAATGCATCTTCCAGATAATCAATGTAGTTGGAGATGGTGAACTGTGAAAGCGTGAGCTTCCTTTCAGATTTGAAAGTATTGCAGAGGCGCAGCGGATTGGTCAGAGAGCCGATTCCGGAAGCGAGAGTGTCCACAAGTTCACCGATTTCATCCTTGCCGCGCAGATTGTAGCGATTTACTATGTCGTTGATATAGACTTGATTAAACAGGTTTTTAAGATATGACTCCTTGTCTGCCGGAGATTCTGCGAGTGCCGCAAGCGGCATCCCTCCATATCGGACATAGTCCTGCCATACATCCCGTTTGTCCCTTTCCGATATGGAAAGCATTTCTGCAAATGTGAACGGATATACCCTGATTTCATCGCCTCTTCCGCGAAATTCCGTAATAATGTCCGATGACAGGAACTTCGAGTTGCTGCCGGTGACATAGATGTCGGCTCCTTCAATATGCAGAAATCCGTTCAACACGCTTTCAAAATCGCGCACGAGCTGAATCTCGTCCAGCAAGATGTAGAACGGGCCTTGTCCGGAAGTTTTGGACTTGACATAAGCATATAACGCGTCCGGTTCGACATACTGTCTGTTTCCGTAGTCGTCAAGGGCCAGTGCGACTATCTGATTATCTTTCACTCCGGTGCTTAATAGATGTTTTCTGAACAGGGTGAAGAGCAAATAGGATTTCCCGCATCTCCTTACTCCGGTGATGATCTTGACAAGACCGTTTCCACGCTTGCCCTCAAGCCTGGCAATGTAATCTGAACGACTAACCTCCATCCTATTTAATTTTTCTGCAAAAATAAGCAAAAATATTAAATATGGTGACTTTCCTTGGAAAGGGGCCCGTCGGCAGCAAGTTGTCGCGCAGCGATGACGCAGATGACGATGGGAGAGGCCGGAGCGAACAAAGTGAGCGGAGTCCTCTCAGAGGCAAGCAGCAGCCGCAGTGAAGCTCCGCACCGCAAAAGAGGAGGATGACCCTTTTTGGTCTCCTCCTCTTGGCTTTCTTAAACCCCGCAGACTGCCGTCTGCGACCCCTATCAGGGGTATTTCTCGCCTACGGCGCGTTCCCTGCGGGACTTGCAAAGTCCCCTCCTCCCTGACGCTGTATCTGCCGGGGAGGGCAGGGGATTATTCGGTGAGTTCCTTGACCCCCTTGAAGGTGTAGAGATAGCCCGGAGAGAAGGTGATGTCGGAGGTGAGGGCGGCGCTGTAGCTCAGGGTCTTGCTGACCGAGGAAGCGTCGAGGCCAAAGGCCTCAATCTTCAATGTCTCGCCGGAACAGAGCGGCCTGCTATTCTGACTTCGGCCCACCAAATACACCGTAACGCAGCCGTCACTGTCAGGGCCTATGCCGGACACACCGTATATGGACAATGCACTGTCTGCCGCCGCGGTCCCAAGCAATGTGTACAGATAGTGGCGAAAATTGGTGGTGGAAAAAGAAGACCAGAATACCCCGCCAAATTGTGATAATCCATCGCTGTATTGTAACCACACTCTCTTCACTGTAGTGAGGCTCGCGACCTTGACCTTCATCTTGACTATGTAGTTGAGGCACTTGAGGCTG
>CAVILJ010000001.1:0-69746 GCA_963643555.1 Acetatifactor sp. | reverse complement strand
GGGGCAGATTTCCAAATTTTTCGGCAACTTTTTTCGGGAAATTTTCAACAGGTTTGTCAACAGTATCGGCGCCTGCCGTCCATCCCGGAGGCCTTATTGTGGACGGGAGACGCAAAGACCGCCTGCCGTCCATCCTGCGGCCCGAACTATGGACGGCTCATCGAAAGCAGGTCATCTGGACGAACAGCAGCGCCTCCCGCGCTACTTGACGTAGGTCAGGAACTCGCTGCGGACGCGGAAGCTGGTGCGGAAAGCGCCTGTGAGGCAGGTGGTGGCCACGCGATGCCGGTCGGCTCGTATCTCTTCATCGCGGCGAAGCTTTAAGCGAGTCAAGAAGCAGCAGTCCTTTTGCCGTCAGATGGTATTCTGACGCGGATGCCGCGGGGAGTCCGGGAATGACAGCTGCACGAATCCGGAGTCGACTGCGGGAGCAAGAAACAGGGCGCTGAAGTTCTTGCGGTCTTTCAGCCCGAGCCGGGCAAGCATTTCGTTTACTGAAAGCTCTTCGGCGCCGATTGTGCAGACGAGCCGCTTCGTATTGCCTGTGAAATCACCCCAACTTGAGGGGTACTTGAGGGGTACTTGTGGGGTGCTTGTGGGGTTGTCGGTTCCGGCTTGTCCTGTACTTATCCCGAACTTATCCTGTGCTTGCCCTGCAAGATTGGGCTGGACCCGCCACTGCGGCGAAGGATTGATGTGAAGATAGCGGTTGCGCAGGTCCCACCGCTCGCCTAGAAGCAGGTTCCGGAAGAAACGCTCCAGATAGACGGGGGAGTAGTCGATACCCTTGACGAGATTCTTATAGTTTGCCCGGACAAGGGCGTTGCGGAAGTACCAGGAATGGTCGGCGAATGGGCTGTTGTCTATGTCGAAGCCGGCGCTGCGCAGGTATTGGATGGTAAACACGGCCGTCGTGCGCGTGTTTCCTTCCCTGAAAGGGTGAATCTGCCATATTCCTATATGTTATCGTCCCAGAATTTCGCCCAGAAGACCTTCCGTGCTGCGCTCCAGCTCGCCCTTGACCTTGGCCATCTTCACCTTGCCTTTCTGCACGGGCGTGGTGGGCTCCGGCAGTATGTCCAGACGGCGCAACACCATCATCGGCATTAGGATTTCTTGTACTCTCCCTTCTCGAAAGCGAGCACCGGCACATTGTATTGAGCAGTGTTCATCCTATCTGAGATTGGAATCAAGCAAGTCCCTATTTAGTCATAAGTGAAGGTCTTTTCTGCAAATGTAATCTTTTTCTCGGAAACGACGAGATGCAGCAAGGGGGCGACCGTCAGTCTTGCGACTTTTCGGTTGCCCCCTCTTGAGCGGCTGCTCGCGCCGCCGGTTATTTGTTCTTCAGCACTGTCTGCCCGTCGACGCAGTCCACTTCGATGGCGGAGTCCTTGCGGATCTTGCCCTCGAGGATTTCGCGGGCGAGACGGTTGACGAGTTCCCTCTGGATCAACCTCTTGACAGGACGCGCACCGTAGGCCGGGTCGTAGCCGTTGTCCACCATATCGTCCTCGAACGCCTTGGTGAAGCTGAGCGATACGTTGTCCTCCTCCAGTTTCTTGCGCAGGATGTCCATCTGTATGCGCACGATCTTGCGGATGTCGTCGCGGGACAGCACGTCGAAGGTCACTATCTCGTCGATACGGTTGAGGAATTCCGGACGCATACGCAGCCTGAGTTCCTCCTCCTTGAGGTTGGAGGTCATTATCAGGATGGTGTTCTTGAAGTCCACCGTGCGCCCCTTGTTGTCGGTCAGACGACCGTCGTCAAGCACCTGCAGCAGGATGTTGAACACATCCGGGTGGGCCTTCTCTATCTCGTCGAGCAGCACCACGGAGTAGGGCTTGCGCCGGACCGCCTCGGTGAGCTGGCCGCCCTCGTCGTATCCGACATATCCCGGAGGCGCGCCGATAAGCCGGCTGACGGTGTGGCTCTCCTGATACTCGCTCATATCGATACGGGTCATCATATTCTCATCGTTGAAGAGGAACTCCGCGAGCGCCTTGGCAAGCTCGGTCTTGCCCACGCCGGTAGTGCCGAGGAAGAGGAACGAACCGATGGGGCGGTGTTCGTTGGACAGGCCCGCACGGCTGCGGCGCACCGCATCGGACACGGCGGCGATGGCCTTGTCCTGGCCGACCACCCTCTTGTGCAGCTCGCTCTCCATCCGGAGCAGCTTCTCCTTCTCGCTCTCCAGCATCCTGTTGACCGGGATACCGGTCCAGCGGGCCACCACCTCCGCGATGTCCTCCGGGGTCACGGCCTCGGTGATGATAGGGTCTTTGATGGCGGCCTGCCTGGCGCTGAGCTCATCCACTCGGCGCTGCGCCTCAGCGAGTTTGCCGTAGCGGATCTCCGCCACCTTGCCGTAGTCGCCGGAACGCTCCGCGATGGCCGCGTCGCGCTTGTAGTCCTCGATGTCCTGGCGGAGGTTGTTGAGCTCAGTGACGATGCCCTTCTCCTCGTCCCATCGCTTCGTGAGCGCTTCGCGCTCCTCCTTGCACTTCTTGAGCTCCTCGTCCAGTTTCTCTGACTTCAGGCTCGTGCCCTCGCGCTTGATGGCCTCCTTCTCGATCTCCAGCTGGCGGATGCGGCTGTTGAGGTCGTCGATAGGCTCAGGCACGGAGTTCATCTCCAGCCTCAGCTTGGACGCCGCCTCGTCCACGAGGTCTATGGCCTTGTCCGGGAGGAAACGGTTGTTGATGTAGCGGTGGCTGAGGTTGACGGCTGCTATCAGTGCGTCGTCCTCGATGCTCACGCGGTGGTGGTTCTCATATTTCTCCTTGAGTCCGCGCAGGATGGCGATGGACTCCGCCGGGCTCGGCTCGTCCACCATCACCTTCTGGAAACGGCGCTCGAGGGCCTTGTCCTGCTCGAAGTACTTCTGGTACTCGTCGAGGGTGGTCGAGCCTATGGTGCGCAGTTCACCGCGCGCCAGCGCAGGCTTGAGGATGTTGGACGCGTCCATCGCGCCGGAACTCCGTCCCGCCCCGACCAGGGTGTGGATTTCGTCTATGAAGAGGATGATCTGCCCGTCGCTGTCCACTACTTCCCTGACCACCCCCTTGAGCCGCTCCTCGAACTCGCCCTGGTATTTCGCGCCCGCGATGAGCGCACCCATATCGAGGGAGAAGACCTTGCGGTCCTTGAGGTTCTCCGGGACCTGCCCGTTGACAATCTTGGTGGCGATGCCTTCGGAGATGGCGGTCTTGCCCACTCCCGGCTCGCCCACGAGGATAGGGTTGTTCTTGGTACGGCGGCTCAGTATCTGCAGCACGCGCCGTATCTCCTCGTCACGCCCGATCACGGGGTCGAGCTTCCCCTTTGCCGCGGCCTCGTTGAGGTCTATGGCATATTTGCTTAAGAATTCGTATTTGCTTTCCATAACAATAATCGCCGGCTCCGTTAGGGAACCGGCGAGTTACCGTTCAAATCATATTCCACTGACAAAATGTCAGCGCGAGCCCGGAAGCCCTTATTCCGCAGGGGTTTCGGTGGTCGGGGCCTCCTGCTGGATAGGTGCGGTAGGGAATGCCGGCTGCTGGTTGGAGGCGGCGTTCTCTATCTGGTCCGTGATGTCCACTCCGGTGCCGGAAGTGCCGGTGGTGAATGAAGTCACGATGGAGATGACGAGGATGAAGGCTACGAGCCCCCAGGTGACCTTCTCGAGCAGGTCGGCGGTCTGACGCACGCCGAAAGTCTGGTTGCCCGCCACGAAGTTGCTGGCCATCCCGCCTCCCTTGCTGTTCTGGAGGAGGACGACGGCTATCAGCAGAATCGCCGCAAGGACGATGAGCACGGTCAAAATTACGAATACGGTATTCATCTGTTATTGTTCTTTTTGTTTTATTTCTTCAATAAGGGCTGCAAAGTAAACACTTTTTTCCGGATAACGCAAACTTAGCTTCGAATAAATCTCTATGGCGCGCTCCCTGTAATCCTGCTCAAGATAAATCTTTGCGAGAGTCTCGGTGCAGAAGTCCGGCTCCGGGGTATCCTCGCCGGTGTAGCCCCCCTCCTCGCGGACCTTGCTCGCGAAGCGCGAGAAGATGCCGTCGTCGGAGCGGCGCACCTCGTTGTACTGCGACTGGGAGAAGTAGTCCCCGCCTACCACAACGACCTTGCGCTCTTCGTCCCGGGGCCCCGGCAGATAGGCGTCGGCGAGGAGCTTGAGATCCTTGTCGCTGCAGTCCGCCTTGTGCCCGGAGCGCACGAGCTCCGCGAGTATCCGCCTTGAGCCGAGGTGCAGCGCCGTCTCGGAGAGCTGGCTCCCGGACAGAGCCCCGAGCTGCGACATTCTGCGGCAGAGCTCCATCCGTGCGCCTGCATACCAAGGGTAGCGCGAGACCACACCGGAGAGCTCGTCAAGCGTAAGAGCGTGTATGTCAATACTTTCTACCATTGCGCTACGGTTGCGTTGAATATGTCTTCCACTATCTTGTCCACGATTTCGGAGGTCAGGGTCGCCTCCACGGAGTCGAGCGACATAGTGGAGTCGTAGTCGGCGTAGCCCGAGAAGTCCTTGTTCTCGAATCCGTCTTCCGGGTACTTCCGGTTGGTGAACGCGACCTTGACCGTGATGGTGAGCCTGTTCTGGGAGGCGACGTCGCCCGCCGCGATGGCCGATGCCGCCACGGTATAGCCGGTCACCTCGCCCGTGATCTCAAGGTCGCCGTCGGTGTCGACCTGTTCGAGCCGGGTCATCTGGCGGAAGCGGGTCTTGAGCGCTTCGGTGAGGTCGTTGCTCAGGGTCGGGTTGACCTTTAGCGCCTTGTACTCGAAGTAGTTGATGGTAATCGTATTGACGTCCGGCTGGATGGAGGTGCCGGAGAACGAGTATATCCCGCAGGAGGTCAGCGCCGCGAGAGCGAGCAGGAGTGGAGCGAACTTTCTCATTTGCCTTTCTTTTCCGCGAGTTTGCGATATATCGTGCGCTCGGAGATGCCCAGCTCGGCTGCCGCCGGCTTCACCTTGCCCCCGTGTTTGGCGAGGCACTTCTCGATGAGGTCGTCGTTGAGCTTGCGTATCGACAGGCTGTCGGTGGTCTCCGGCCCGGTCTGACTCTCGGGTTCAGCTGTCTGCGCCTCCTGCCCGGCATAAGGGCGTGCGCCGATGAGCTTCGGCGCCGTCCGGGATGTCTGCCGCCCCGACTTGAGCTCGTCCACGTCCGTGCGGAGTTCGTCCACCTGCTGCTTGAGGTAGAAGATGGCCTTGACCAGCTGCTGCTTCTCGTCGTCGGAGAGCGCGCCCCCGTCGCTGCGGGCCGCAGTCATCAGAGCCCCCTGCTCCTCGGGAATATAGCGCCGTAGGGTCTCCGGTCCGATCTCCACCCTTTCGGTGCTTGGTCCTACCGGACGCGACTCTATCGCCGTCACGGTCTCCGCCACGTTCTTCAGCTGACGGATGTTGCCCGGCCAGCGGTAGCCGGTGAGCATATTGATGGCGTCGTGGTTGAGACTCACTTTGCAGAGCCCGTATTTCTCCGAGAAGTCGGAGGAGAACTTGCGGAAGAGCAGGTAGATGTCGTCCTTGTTGCGCTCGCGCAGCGCGGGCATCTGTATCTGTATGCCGGTCAGGCGGTAATAGAGGTCCTCGCGGAACTTGCCCGTCGCCACCGCGTAGCCGAGGTTGACGTTGGTCGCCGCGATGATGCGCACGTCGGTCTTCTCCACCTTGGAGGAGCCCACCTTTATATATTCTCCGTTCTGAAGCACCCGGAGCAGCAGGGCCTGGGTCTCCTTGGGCAGCTCCCCGATCTCGTCGAGGAAGAGTGTGCCCCCGTCGGCCTCCTCGAAGTAGCCCTTGCGCTCCCCGACCGCGCCGGTGAACGCCCCCTTCTCGTGGCCGAAAAGCTCCGCGTTTATCGTCCCCTCCGGTATCGCCCCGCAGTTTACGGCAAGATATTTGCCCGTCTTGCGGCGGCTGAACTGGTGGATAATCTGCGGAATCGTCTCCTTGCCGACACCGCTCTCGCCCGTGATGAGCACGGTAAGGTCGGTCGGGGCGACGGCGACGGCGGTCTCGATGGCACGGATCAGGCCGGCATCGTTGCCCACGATGTCGAACTTGTTCTTCAGTCTTTGCAGATCCTGTATATCCATTATTTGATTTTTGCAGTTCCAAAGTTAAGGATTTTTTAGTATTTTTGTAAGAATTTGGTTTTATGAATATCATTCGACATTTTTATGAAACGTATTTTTAAGATTTTTGCGCTCTGCGCTCTCGTTGTCGCAGCCGCTTCCTGCTCCAAATCAAGGGCGGAGCAGATGAAGCTCGCCGAAAAGATTGACGTCAAGTGCAATCCGGAGGTGCTTGCCCTCGTGGGGGACAAGATTCCTGCCGAGATTACCGTGACCTATCCGGCCAAGTATTTCCACCAGAAAGCCACTCTCGAAGTCACTCCGGTCCTCGTGTATGAGGGCGGCGAGCAGGCGGCCGAGACGTTCACCTATCAGGGCGAGAAGGTCAAGGACAACTATACCGTGATCCCTTACGCCGGCGGCACCGTGACCGAGAAGGTCGCCTTCGACTATGTGAAGGGAGTTGAGAAGTCTTATCTTGAGCTCCGCAGCGTGGCATATTATAATGGTAAGGCCATCGAAATCCCTGCCGTCAAAGTGGCGGACGGCTGCAACGTGACCCAGCTCCTCGCCACCACCGGGGGCGAGTACAGCCTCAAGAAGGACGCATATCAGGATGTCATCAAGGAGAGCGCCGAGGGGCAGATTCTCTACGACTACAACTCCGCCAACGTCAAGAGCAAGGAGCTCCGCTCCGCTTCAGTGAAGGAGCTTCAGGCGGCTCTCGACGAGATAGCTTCCGACTCCCGCTACACCGTCACCGGCACCAAGGTCATCGCCTACGCTTCCCCTGAAGGAGGCCAGAGCTACAATGCCAAGCTTTCCGACAAGCGCGCCGCTTCCGCACAGAAGGTATGGAAGAAGGTGACCGGAGGTATGGAGGCCGACAATCTTGAGGTGCAGAGCGTGGGCCAGGACTGGGAGGGATTCCAGGAGGCCGTCAGCAAGTCCGACATCACCGACAAGGAGCTCATCCTCCGCGTCCTCTCGATGTACAGCGACCCTGCGGTGCGCGAGAGCGAGATAAGGAATATGTCCCAGGTTTATACCGAGATCAACAAGAACGTCTTCCCGGAGCTTCGCCGCGCCCGCTTCATCGCGGAAGTTGACTATCAGAACTTCTCCGACGCCGAGCTCAAGGAGCTTGCCGACAAGGCCATCGACGTGCTCGACGAGGAGGCTCTCCTCAGAGTCGCTTCCAAGGCCGAGACTCCTGCACGCCAGGCCGAGCTCTACAAGACCGCCGTCGACAAATATGGTTCAGACAGGGCCAGGTTCAACCTTGCGGTGCTCGCCCTCAACGCCGGCAAGGCGGACGAGGCGGCCAAATATCTTGCGGCGGTCAAGGAGTCTGACGGAGACGTGCTCAACGCCAAGGGTGTATGCGAGATGCGCAACGGCAACGACGACGCCGCCGAGAAACTCTTCAAGCAGGCCGGCACCGACGAGGCCAAGGCCAACCTCGGCACGCTCCACCTGATGCAGGGCAAGTACTCGCAGGCGGCTTCCGAGCTTGCCGGCACCGGCAGCCACAACGCCGCCGTGGCCTACATCCTCTCCGGCCAGCTCGACAAGGCTTCTGAGAGCATCACCTGCAACTGCCCGAGGAGCAACTACCTCCGCGCCATCATCGCGGCCCGCAAGGGCAACTCTTCCGACGTGGCGAAGTATCTTGAGGTCGCGAAGAAGAACGCCGCCTTCAAGACCCGCGCCGAGAAGGACGTCGAGTTCGCAAACTACAGATAATTTTGTAAATAATTTAAATTTCCGTATATTTGCAGCCCCCAATTTTTTGGGGGCTTTTATAATTTATTGTTTTAACACCATTTATGCCAACAATTCAACAATTGGTTCGCAAAGGACGCGAGGTTATTGAGCTCAAATCAAAATCTCGTGCGTTGGATGCTTGCCCTCAGAAGCGTGGCGTATGCCTTAGGGTCTACACGACTACCCCTAAGAAACCTAACTCAGCGATGCGTAAGGTTGCCCGTGTACGTCTCACCAATTCGAAAGAGGTCAATGCCTACATCCCTGGCGAGGGCCACAACCTCCAGGAGCACTCCATCGTGCTCGTGCGCGGAGGCCGTGTAAAGGACCTTCCAGGTGTACGTTACCACATCCTTAGAGGAGCTTTGGACACTGCCGGCGTTGAGGGACGTACACAGTCACGTTCGCTCTACGGCGCCAAGAGGCCGAAGTAATTGCCTGAAGGATGGTTTAATTATTAATTTTTCCAGAAATGAGAAAAGCAAAGCCTAAGAAGAGGATTCTACTTCCTGATCCTAAGTTTCACGACACGCAGGTCACCCGCTTCGTGAACAACCTTATGTTGCAGGGAAAGAAGAGTATCGCGTATTCTATTTTTTACGATGCCATTGACATGGTAGGCGAGAAGGTGAAAGATTCTGACAAGGCTCCTTTAGATATTTGGAGGAAGGCTCTCGAGAACGTGACCCCTCAGATCGAGGTGAAGTCACGCCGTATCGGCGGCGCCAACTTCCAGGTGCCTACTGAGTTGCGCCCGGAGAGGAAGATTTCGCTTTCTATGAAGAATATGATAAACTTCGCCCGCAAGCGTTCCGGCCACTCAATGGCAGAAAAACTCTGCGCGGAAATAGTTGCCGCGTACAACAATGAAGGTGGTGCATTCAAGCGCAAGGAAGATATGCACAAGATGGCGGAAGCCAACAAGGCGTTCGCTCACTTTCGTTTTTAGTTGATTGCGTCAGATGGCAAAGAGAGATCTTAAATACACGAGGAACATCGGCATAATGGCCCACATTGATGCCGGCAAGACCACCACGTCGGAGCGTATCCTCTACTACACCGGCAAGACCCACAAGATAGGCGAGGTCCACGAAGGTGCTGCCACTATGGACTGGATGGTCCAGGAGCAGGAGAGAGGTATCACCATCACGTCAGCCGCCACCACGGCGTTCTGGCACTACAACGGGGAGATATATCAGATCAACCTGATCGACACTCCGGGCCACGTGGATTTCACCGTTGAGGTGGAGCGCTCGCTGCGAGTTCTTGACGGCACCGTGGCGACATTCTGCGCCGTGGGAAGGGTACAGCCCCAGTCTGAGACCGTGTGGCGTCAGGCGGACAAGTACCACGTCCCTAAGATTGCGTATGTCAACAAGATGGACCGTGTGGGTGCGGACTTCCTCGCCTGTGTGGAGGAGATCAAGACAAAGCTCGGCGCTACCGCCGTCCCTATCTGTCTCCCTATCGGCGCGGAAGAGAAGTTCCAGGGGATCGTTGACCTGATTGCCAGGAAGGCCATATACTATGACTCCGGCGAGGAGCTGGTAAACTACGAGATCAAGGACATTCCTGCCGATATGCAGGATGCCGTCGCTTTCTGGAGAGACAAGCTCGTGGAGGCCGCCGCAGAGTGCGACGACGCTCTGATGGACAAGTACTTCGAGGCTCCTGAGTCCATCACGGACGAGGAGCTCATCGCCGCTCTCCGCAAGGGGACCATCGCGATGCAGATTGTGCCTGCCTGCTGCGGCTCGTCGTTCAAAAACAAGGGTGTCCAGTTCCTGCTGGACGCAGTGATGCGCTACCTCCCGTCTCCGCTCGACATCGGCGACACCAAGGCGACCGACCTCAACACCGGGGCCGAGGTGAAGCTCAAGCCGGCAGCCGACGCGCCGTTCTGCGGTCTCGTGTTCAAGATTGCCACCGACCCGTTTGTGGGGCGTCTCGCATACGTCAGAGTGTATTCAGGTCATCTCGATGCCGGCACATATGTATATAACAGCCGTTCCGGCAAGAAGGAAAGGGTTGCGCGTCTGTATCAGATGCACTCCAACCACCAGAACCCCATCGAGTTCGTGGAGGCGGGAGACATCTGCGCCGCAGTGGGATTCAAGGATCTCCGCACCGGCGACACGATCTGCGCCGAGGGCAACAAGTTCTCCCTTGAGTCTATGGAGTTCCCGGATCCGGTGATCGGCATCGCGGTGGAGCCTAAGACCCAGAAGGATCTCGACAAGCTCGGCATCGCGCTCTCAAAGCTCGCGGAGGAGGACCCGACCTTTACCGTCAAGTCAGACCACGACACCGGCCAGACCGTCATCAGCGGTATGGGTGAGCTCCACCTCGACATCATCGTCGACCGTCTGCGCCGCGAGTTCGGAGTGGAGATCAACCAGGGCGCCCCTCAGGTCAACTACAAGGAGGCTGTCACCACTTCCTACCAGCACCGCGAAGTCTTCAAGAAGCAGACCGGCGGTCGAGGCAAGTTCGCCGACATCATCGTGGAGATCGGACCTGCCGACGAGGGCCAGACCGGACTTCAGTTCGAGAACGTGGTCAAGGGAGGCAATATCCCTAAGGAGTTCATCCCTTGCGTGCAGAAGGGCTTCGAGGCCGCGATGGCCAACGGAGTGCTCGCAGGCTATGAGGTACCATCGCTCAAGGTGACCCTCATCGACGGCTCCTTCCACCCTGTGGACTCCGACCAGCTGTCTTTCGAGCTTGCGGCCCGTATGGCTTTCCGCCACGCCTGCCCTAAGTGCCACCCGGTTCTACTTGAGCCGATTATGAACCTTGAAGTCGTGACTCCGGAGGACTATATGGGAGATATCGTGGGAGACCTCAACCGCCGCCGCGGACAGATTGTGGCGATGGACTCTACCTCCAACGGCGCCCGTATCGTCAAGGCGTTCGTGCCTCTGTCCGAGCAGTTCGGCTATGTGACCGTGCTCCGCACCCTGTCTTCAGGCCGCGCGACCAGCACGATGTCGTTCGACCACTACGCCGAGGTGCCTGCCGCGATGTCCAAGGACATCATAGAGAAGAGCGGCTACAAGCTGCCGTCTGACGACGAATAATTAACGTGAATAGAAAATCTTTTGATATGAGTCAGAAAATTAGAATTAAACTCAAGTCTTTCGATCATATGCTGGTGGACAAGTCAGCCTCTAAGATCGTCGAGACGGTGAAGGCCACCGGTGCGAAGGTGAATGGTCCTATTCCTCTTCCTACCAACAAGAAGATCTTCACGGTCAACCGCTCCACCTTCGTCAACAAGAAGGCGCGCGAGCAGTTTGAGCTCGATTCTTACCGCAGGCTTCTCGACATCGAAGAGTCCAACGCCAAGACCGTTGACGCTCTGATGAAGCTCGAGCTTCCTTCCGGCGTAGAGGTAGAGATCAAAGTCTGATACCGGGCGGTGTTTTGACCGCCCTCCGGTCCCTTAGCTCAGTTGGTTAGAGCACCTGACTCATAATCAGGGAGTCGCAGGATCATGCCCTGCAGGGACCACGAAGAATCCAGCTGCCTGGCAGCTGGATTTTTCGTGGTCCCATTTACCTAACCCCAGTCAGCTGACGCTGACAGCCCATATTTTTGTTGGGGTAAACCCCAAACCCCACGCCGCTCAAGTCGCTTTCCAACTTTTGCTGACACAAAAGTCACGCGACCGCGGCGGTGCTCTGTTGAGCACTTCTAGGCAAATCTGTCAACAGCATCAATATGCGTAAAGTCACTCCACCGCGCCGCTGAAGCGGCTTTTTCGTGGTCCCGTTCCCTCTCTCCGGCGATTAGCGGGCAAAAAGCCGCGTAAATTATTCAAAAACACTCCAAAAGCGGCGGGCGGTTCGGAATTTGCAGGTTTTTCTCTGCGCTCCCGCCGTCGCGCGGGGCGAATAATGTAAGGCAAAAATGCTTATATTTGAACTTGCATTTAAGCTAATAACAAACAAGAATTGCGATGGCAGAAGTAAGAGGTTACATCTCGCAGATCATCGGACCGGTAGTCGACGTCCACTTCGACCTTGCCAAGGCGGAGGACGCCAAGGATCTTCCCTCCATACACGATGCGCTCAAGATTGCGCGTCCCGACGGGCGCGAGCTCGTGATTGAAGTTCAGCAGCACATAGGCGAAGATACCGTGCGCTGCGTGGCGATGGACTCCACTGACGGTCTGCGCAGAGGGCTTGAGGCGGTCTGCACCGGAGAGCCTATCGAGATGCCCGTCGGCCCCCAGATTCGCGGGCGCGTGATGAATGTGACCGGCGAGAGCATCGACGGCCTCGGCAGCCTCAAGATGGATGCCGCACTGCCCATACACCGCGAACCGCCGAAGTTCGAAGACCTCAAGACATCGCAGGAGGTCCTCTACACCGGCATCAAGGTCATCGACCTGCTTGAGCCATACCTCAAGGGCGGCAAGATCGGCCTCTTCGGAGGCGCCGGAGTGGGCAAGACCGTGCTCATCAAGGAGCTCATCAACAACATAGCAAAGAAACATAACGGATTCTCCGTCTTCGCCGGAGTGGGCGAGCGTACCCGCGAGGGCAACGACCTGCTGCGCGAGATGATAGAGTCCGGAGTCATCAAATACGGGGAAGAATTCGAGAAATCTATGGAGGAGGGCCACTGGGATCTCTCCAAGGTGGACCGCAGCGAGCTGGAGAAGTCACAGGTGGCGATGGTGTTCGGCCAGATGAACGAGCCGCCGGGAGCGAGAAGCTCCGTGGCGCTCTCCGGCCTGACTCTCGCGGAGTCGTTCCGCGACAGCCGGACCTCCGACGGTCCGAAGGACATCCTCTTCTTCATCGACAACATCTTCCGTTTCACCCAGGCGGGCTCGGAAGTCTCCGCGCTGCTCGGCCGTATGCCGTCGGCGGTGGGCTACCAGCCGACCCTCGCCACCGAGATGGGCCAGATGCAGGAGCGCATCACCTCCACCAAGAACGGCTCCATCACCTCCGTGCAGGCGGTCTATGTGCCTGCGGACGACCTGACCGACCCTGCGCCGGCCACCACCTTCACCCACCTCGATGCGACCACGGTGCTCAGCCGTAAGATAGCCTCCCTCGGCATCTACCCTGCCGTGGACCCGCTGGAGTCCACCTCCCGCATCCTCGACCCCAACATCGTCGGCAAGGAGCACTATGACACCGCCCAGAGGGTCAAGCAGATACTCCAGCGCAACAAGGAGCTGCAGGACATCATCGCCATCCTCGGTATGGACGAGCTCTCCGATGAGGACAAACTCGTGGTTAACCGCGCCCGCAAGGTGCAGCGCTTCCTCTCCCAGCCGTTCGCGGTGGCGGAGCAGTTCACGGGCGTGAAGGGCGTGATGGTGGACATCGACGACACCGTCAAGGGATTCAATATGATACTCGATGGCGAAGTGGACCACATCCCGGAGCAGGCGTTCCTCAACGTCGGCACGATAGAGGACGCAGTCAAGAAGGGCGAGGAGATACTCGCGATGGCATCATAGCGCAATGGCGGACAAGCGGCTAATAGTGACGGTGATCTCCCCGGAGGAGACGCTCTACGGCGGCGCGGCTCTCGCCGTGTTCCTGCCCGGCACGTCCGGACGCTTCGAGGTGCTCCCGGGGCACGCTCCGCTCATCTCCACTCTGGAGGCGGGCGAGATTGTCGTGCGGGACACGGAGGGCGTGGAGCGCCGTATCGCCATCGTTGGCGGAGTGGTCAGAGTGAGCGGCGACAGGATTACGGCCTGCATCGAGGCCGCAGGCACGGGAGGGGAAGGGTGATGAAGTGGTGCAAGTTCATATTCGCGGCGCTGATGCTCTCCGCGTCCTTCAACCTTGCCGCGCAGGAGGAGGCCGGGCTCGATATGAAGTCCTATATCTTCGGGCATATCGGCGACTCCTACGAGTGGCACATCGCCACCGTCAAGGGCAAGGAAATCGCCATCCCGCTGCCCTGCATCGTGGTGGACGACGGACTGCACATATTTATGTCCAACCGTATGGCGGAACACGGCTACACCCTCAACTCCGACGGCAAGCTGGTCAACGCCGCCTCCCTCAAGCGTCCGCTGGACTTCTCCATCACGAAGAACGTGCTCGGCCTGCTGATAGACTCGGCCCTGCTCGTCGCGCTGATACTCTCCTGCGCCGCGTGGTATCGCAGGCACGATGTCCTCAAGGAGAAGCCGACCGGCGTCGCCGCCCTGCTGGAGCCGGTGATTATGATGATCAACGACGACGTGGTCAAGGACATCATAGGCCCGGAGTACAGGAAATATGCCCCGTACCTGCTGACCGCGTTCTTCTTCATATTGATAAACAACCTGATGGGCATACTGCCCATATTCCCGGGAGGGGCCAACATCACCGGCAATATCGCCGTGACGCTGGTACTCGCCGTCTGCACCTTCCTGATGGTCAACCTCTTCGGCAACAAGCACTACTACAAGGATATATTCTGGCCGGACGTGCCGGTGGCTCTGAAGGCCATCCCGATAATGCCGGTCGTGGAGATCATCGGCGTGTTCACCAAGCCGTTCTCGCTGATGATACGACTCTTCGCCAACATCCTCGCCGGGCACATAATGATCCTGTCCGTGATAGGAGTGATCTTCGTCACGGCGAAGATGGGGGCGGTGCTCAACGGCTCGATGACGGTCGTGGCGGTGCTTTTCGGGATTTTTCTCGATTGCCTGGAACTGCTCGTAGCGTTCATCCAGGCTTATGTATTCACGATGCTCTCAGCCGTGTTCATCGGCCTTGCGCATCAGGAACCTGAAACCAATTAAAAACAAACGGATATGTTACTTATTTCAATGCTTCTTGAGGCTGCGGCTCTCGCCAAGGTGGGCGGAGCGGTCGGCGCGGGTATAGTCGCTCTCGGCGCGGCTCTCGGTATCGGCAATATCGGTAAAGCCCTGATGGAGGCTTCAGCGCGTCAGCCCGAGATTGAGGGCAAGCTGCGCACTACCGCCATCATCATCAGCGCCCTCGTGGAGGGTGTCTGCCTCTTCGGCGTGATCGTCTGTCTGCTGGCAATCCTCTAATCTATGTCACTCGTTACACCTGATATAGGCCTGCTCTTCTGGATGGTCCTGATATTCGGGGCGGTGTTATTCGTGCTCGCGAAGTTCGGCTTTCCGGTCATCACTTCGATGGTGCAGAAGCGCTCCGACCATATCGAGGACTCGCTCCGCAAGGCGCAGGAGGCGCAGTCGCGGCTTGAGGGCCTCGCTGCGGAGCAGGTCAGGATGATCGAGCAGACGCGCCAGGAGCAGAGGCGCATCCTCAAGGAGGCCTCAGAAGCCCGAGACAGCATCATCGCGAGCGCCAGGCAGCAGGCGCAGGAAGAGGCCGACAAGATTATCGCGCACGCCAGGACGGAGATTGCTGCCGAGCGGGAGACCGCTCTGCGCGAAATATGCCGTCAGGTGTCGCTGGTGTCGGTGCAGGTGGCCGAGAAGATAGTGCGCAAAGACCTCGAAACCTCCCCCGAGCAGCTCTCGCTGCTGGACCGTATGGTGACGGAGGCGTCCAAGTCCGAACGGAGCAACTGATAGCAGATAGAAGATGAACACGGGCATCATATCCACACGGTACGCCAAGGCTCTCCTGATGTATACCGAGGAGAACGGGAGCGGGGAGAGAGTGTGCGCACAGGTGCGGGAGATACTTAAATCTCCCGACAAGGTCCCCGCACGGCTTGAGCCGGAGCTGGAGAGATTTGTCGCCCTGCTCGTCAGGAACTCCCGTATGGAGGACGTGCGCTTCATCCTGCGTTCGTTCGTCTCGATGTACTACCGCTCCAAGGGGATACGCCTTGCGACCCTGACCACTTCCGTCCCGGCTCCGGGGCTGGAGGAGAGGCTGCATCCGATGCTCGAGCGGGACTTCAGCTGTAAGGTCATCTTCGAGACCGCCGTGGACCCGTCCCTGATCGGGGGCTTCGTGGTCACGGTCGACGACTATGTGCTTGACGCGAGTGTCCGCAACCAGCTTGAGACGATACGCAGGCAGTTCATAATACAAACCAACAGAATAGTTTAATGTCACATAATTCAATAAAGGCGAGCGAGATATCCGAAATTCTCCTCAACGAGCTGAAGGGAGTGGACAATTCGCTTCAGTATGAAGAGGTAGGCTATGTGCTGACGGTCAGCGACGGCGTGGCCCGCGTCTACGGTCTTGTCAACGTCGAGGCCGGCGAGCTGCTCGAGTTCGAGAGCGGCGTGAAGGCCGTGGCGATGAACCTTGAGGCGGACAACGTGGGAGCGGTGCTGCTCGGCCCGACTGATCAGGTCAAGGAGGGGATGCGGGTGCACAGGCTGGGACGCATCGCCAGCATCCCGGTCGGCGACGGCCTGCTGGGGAGGGTCGTCGATCCTATCGGCTCTCCGCTCGACGGACTGGGCTCCATCAAGGGTGAGACGCTGAAGATGCCGATCGAGCGCAAGGCCCCGGGCGTCATATTCCGCGAGCCTGTCACCGAGCCGCTTCAGACCGGACTCAAGGCCATTGACTCTATGATACCTATCGGTCGCGGCCAGAGGGAGCTCATCATCGGAGACCGACAGACCGGCAAGACGGCGATTGCCATCGACACCATCATCAACCAGCGCTCCGAGTTCCTCAGGGGAAAGCCCGTCTATTGCATCTATGTGGCTGTGGGTCAGAAGGGTTCTACGGTGGCCTCAATCGTGCAGACCCTCCGCTCCAAGGGGGCGATGGACTATACCGTCGTGGTGGCCGCCACCGCCGCCGACCCTGCCGCCCTGCAGTATTTCGCCCCGTTCGCCGGAGCCGCCATCGGAGAGTATTTCCGCGACACGGGCCGCCACGCGCTCGTGGTCTATGACGACCTCTCCAAGCAGGCGGTCGCCTACCGTGAGGTTTCCCTCATCCTGCGCCGTCCTTCCGGACGTGAGGCCTATCCGGGCGATGTCTTCTATCTGCACTCCCGTCTGCTGGAGCGCGCGGCCAAGATCATCAGCCAGCAGGAAGTGGCCGAGAAGATGAACGACCTGCCGGAGTGCCTCAAGGGCAAGGTCAAGGCCGGCGGTTCCCTGACGGCGCTTCCTATCATCGAGACCCAGGCGGGGGACGTCTCCGCATACATCCCGACCAACGTGATTTCCATCACCGACGGCCAGATATACCTCGAGCCTTCGCTCTTCAACGCGGGCTTCCGTCCTGCCATCAACGTCGGCATCTCCGTGTCGCGTGTCGGCGGCGCGGCTCAGGTGAAGTCGATGAAGAAGGTAGCGGGAACTCTGAAGATAGACCAGGCCCAGTTCAGCGAGCTTGAGTCGTTTACCAAATTCTCCTCCGATATGGACAAGGTCACGGCGATGACCCTCGACAAGGGCCGCAAGAACGAGCTCCTGCTCGTGCAGCCGCAGTACAGTCCGATGAGCGTCGGAGAGCAGGTGGCAATCCTCTACTGCGGCACGCGCGGCCTTATGGCCGACATCCCGGTGGAGAGCGTGGAAGACTTCCAGACCCACTTCCTCGACACTATGCGCTCTTCCCATCAGGATATGCTCGACGCGCTCGGCGAGGGCCGCATCCCTGACGACGCTGACTCCGTGATCCGCAGGGAGGCGCACGAAATCTGCCAGTTCCTCAGTAAAGCATAGCGAGATATGGCATCCTTACGCGAAATCAAGGACCGTATCGGATCGGTGCGCAGCACGCTGAAGATCACTTCGGCGATGAAGCTCGTATCGTCGGCCAAACTTCGCAAGGCACAGAAGGTCATCGAGGGTATGCGCCCGTATGCCGACTCTCTCGAGGAGATACTCTCTGCGGTGGGACCGACCCGGCAGGAGGAGAACGGAGTGGCAGCCGACGCTCCTGTGGCCGTGGTAGTGATATCCTCCAACTCCTCTCTCTGCGGCGGCTTCAACGCCAACGTGGTCCGCACCGCGCTGGACCTGAGGAAGAAATACCCCTCCATCGTCTATTTCCCCGTGGGCCGCAAGGGTGCCGATGCCGTCAAGAAGGCGGGCTACGCTCCGGAGGCCGACTACAACGACATCATCGCCCACACCAGCTACGAGAAGACCTCCGCGTTCTCGCGCAGTCTGATAGAGAGATACCGCAAGGGGGAGTTCTCCAAGATTCTGCTCGTCTACAACCGATTCATCTCCACTGCGGTGCAGAAGCCTACCGTGGAGCGCTATATGCCTTATGCGCCGGAGCTTAAGTCTTCGGAAGTCAGCGGCGTGCAGGAAGACTTCATATTCGAGCCCGACGCCGCGACGATAGCCTCCAGGCTGCTGCCGCAGATGATTTGTCTGAGGTTCTATGCCGCCGTGCTCGACTCCGAGGCGGCGGAGCAGGCGGCGCGCACCATAGCGATGCAGACCGCCACCGACAACGGTGAGCATCTCCTTTCTGATCTCACGCTCGAGTACAACAAGGGCCGTCAGCAGAAGATCACCTCCGAGATTCTTGACCTCGTGGGAGGTGCCGGAGGCGAGCAGTAGATCTCATTCTCGGATTACCGTCCGCAGCCTCTGTCAGGTGCGTCCCGCGACCGCCGGGCCGTCAGTTTATCGAAACCCCGGGATTTATCGAAAACCCGGGAAACGACTTCCCGACGCAGTCCTCGTCATCGATTATCACCGGAGATGAGGCGGCGATTGAGGCCAGCTTGAGCGCCATCACCATACGGTGGTCGTGGTGTGAGCTATATTCTCCGCCCCGGAGCAGTCTGCCGTTGAGCATACGGGAGCAGAGGGACTCCCCGCAGACCAGCATATCGTCGCCCTCGACCCTTACTTCCACTCCCATCTTCTCCAGCATCTCGACTATCGCGCCGGCCCTGTCGGACTCCTTGCCGGCGAGTCGGTTCACTCCGGAAATCCGGCTCTCTCCCGCGCAGAACGCGGCGAGCACCGCCGTGATGGGGAAGATGTCCGGGGCGTTGTTGAGGTCGCGCTCGAACGCCTCCAGCGGGGCTTTGCGGACGCAGACGCCGCCGTCTTCAAGCTGGGAGACCACGGCCCCCGCTTCCACGAGGATGTCGATTATCGCAAGGTCGGCCTGCAGTGATTTGGTGTCGAGGCCTATGACTTCCGCCGAGCCGTAGAGCGCCCCCGCCACGAGGAAGCAGGCCGCCGCGCTCCAGTCCCTTTCTATCTCGAAGGTCGCCGCCCTGTACCGCTGGCCGCCGCGTATGCGGAAACTGATGCCGCTGCAGTACGACCAGTCCTCGTTCTCCAGCATCTCGGCGTCGCCCTCCATCTCGCTTCGGGTCTTGACGCCGAAGTGCCGCAGGACATCGAGGGTGATGTACATATATGGTATGCTCTTGGGTTCGCTGACGTGCAGGGAGGAGTCTCCCGCGCAGAGCGGCAGGGCCATCAGCAGGCCCGAAATCAGCTGCGAGCCGCCGCTTCCCGGGACTTCCGCCGTGCCGGGGACGAGATGTCCTTTGACTTGCAGGGGCACAAAGAGTTCGCGCCCTGCCTGCTGTCCGGCGTTGGTGAGCAGCACCCCGTATGCCGCCATTATTTCTGCGGCTCCGCCGAGCGGGCGGCGCAGCAGCGAGCCCCTGCCTGTCACTTCAAAACTGCCCTTGCCGGCTGCCGCGAGAGTCGGGACAAGCAGGCGGGTGAGCAGCCCGGACTCGCCGGAGTCGATGCTGTCCACCTCAAGGCTGCCCGGGGTCGCGCCCGTGCCGGTGATGCTGAGCGTGCCTCCGTCCTCCTCGACGGTGGCGCCGAGCTGACGAGCGGCTTCAATCGCCGCCTGAGAGTCTCCGCAAGGGGTATATCCGCTCAGGGTGGAGCGCCCCTCCGCCAGCGCGGCGGCGAGTATCGCTCTCTGCGCGAAGCTCTTGGATGCCGGCACGCGGATGCCCCCGGCGCTGTAGCCCCTGAAGTCGCCGTAGACTGCCCTGCGCATCTCCTCCACCGTCCATTGGCCGGGGGCGGTAGCCTCGTCTTCGCTCAGCGCGGCGTAGCTGAACGGTGCGCCTCGGCGCAGACATTCTATTCTGGACTCCCGTCCCTCGTCCCCGATGCCCAGGGCTATGAGTCTGCCCTGCATAGTTGGAATATCTTCGAGCACTATGGAATAGAGCGACTCGACCCGCGCGGCATCCTCCGCGCTGTTGCACTTGACCGCGATCTTGGCGATGTCGGCCCCGTAGCGGAAACATCGGGCGAGCGCCATCTGGAGCATCTCGTCGTCCGGGGTGGAGTCGAAGTTGTGGTATGAGCGGATGATTTCCGTGCCGTACTTGCGGCAGAGCGTCCGGAACGACTTGCTCATCGCCGAGGGGGCGTCAATCTCGAGGTCGGCGAAGCGCGCGCCGGCTTCTATCGCGGTCCGGAGCAGCTTCTCGGTGGCCGCTTCCCCGACTTCGTCTATCCGGCAGGTGGCCACGAGCGGGGTGTCGGAGTTGCCGAAGAGGTCTTCTATCTCTTCCGCCGTGAGGGGACAGCGGTCGAGGCGGATCTCCGCCATCTCCGTCTCCGAGGAAGCGAGGATCTCGAGTATCTCCGCGTAGGTCTTGTTCTGTATGCTAGTGCAGATCATTGAGGTCTTGGATTATCACTTTGCCTATTCTTTTTATCAGGACGAAGTGGATGATGCCGTTCTCGGCTTTCTTGTCTTGGCGGATGGCCTGCTCCAAAGCTTCTTCGGGGCAGGGGAGGGAGGTCGGCAGGTGGCAGGCGCGGAAGTCTCTGCGCAGCTCATCCGCAAGCCCCTTGGGGGCGACACCCAGAGATTCGGAGAGCTGTGCGGCACGGATGATGCCTGCCGCCACGGCCTCGCCGTGGGTCATCGGGTCGGGAACTCCGTGTGAGCGCTGATACCACTCTATCGCGTGGGCGAAAGTGTGGCCGAGATTGAGCTTGCGCCGCAGTCCCTCTTCGTAGGGGTCTTTGTCCACTATCCGTCGCTTGATGTCGGCTGCTGCCCGCACGAGCGGCCCGAGGGCCTTGAAGTCAGGCTTGTCGCCGGAGAGGGCTTCCACCGCACGGCGGTAGCCTCCGCCTTTGTCCTCAATGATGAATGTCTTGAGCAGCTCCGCCGCTCCGGAGCGCAACTCCCTGTCCGGTAGGGTCTTGAGGGCGTCCGGGAAGATGCGGGTGTCGGAGGGGAAGCGGACCAGGCCGAGCATATTCTTGTAGGAGTCGAGATTGACCCCGGTCTTGCCGCCTATCCCCGCGTCCACCTGACCCAGAAGTGTGGTCGGGTAGTTGACATACCGCACCCCGCGCTTGTAGATGCCGGCGGCAAATCCGACAATATCCATAGTCACGCCTCCGCCGACCGCATAGACTATGGCGTTGCGGTCAGCCCCCTCCGAGAGCAGCCAGCGGCATATCTCGAGCACGCTCTCCATCGTCTTGTGCTGCTCGTCGGCGGTGATGGCAAGTGCGGGCCGGCCCTCGGCGAGGCCGAGCGCGAACTCCGCTACATTGCGGTCGTAGACTACATAGATGTTTCCGTTCATATTGTCTTTCCCTCCGGACGTACTCCCGTTTGCCTGTAGCCCGGGACCGTGGCCGCCTGCGGCGGCGGGACCATTATTCGCGCCCCTGCGCCGTGCAGGGCCAAATTTACGAATGATTTTTGATTAATTGCGTTTTTTGGATACCTTTGCAGTCTCCCGCATTTGCCCGAGTGGCGGAATTGGTAGACGCGATGGACTCAAAATCCATTATCCTCTAAAGATGTGCCGGTTCGAGTCCGGCCCCGGGCACAGGATTGCGTTTTTTTCCGCATAAAATTTTGCGGAAAGAAAAAATCTCCATATATTTGCAGTCCCAAGCCGGTAGCGGCGGGAAGATTGCGGAAATAGCTCAGTTGGTAGAGCGCAACCTTGCCAAGGTTGAGGTCGCGGGTCCGAGTCCCGTTTTCCGCTCCAAAGATGAAAAGATGACCTTTATGGTCGTCTTTTCGGTTTTTATGGGTTATACGGACCCGCGACCTCAACCCACACCCCCGAGGGGTCGGCGGCGGCGCCGCCGGGGGGTAACGTGAGAGCATCCCCCGCAGACTGTAAAAATTCTTTACATCGGATGTAAAGTTTCTTTACATCGCGACCTCCGGCAATAAAGGATAAATATCTGATAGTCAATAAATAATCTTCTTTGGCACGAAGATGGCTCATCCTCTCTGACGCAGAGGGGCATCGTGTCCCGGAAGGCGCGGAAACCCCGCCGCCACGGACTCTCCCCCGGCCTCGGTAAGGGAAACCAAAGAAACAGACAGATATGATTAAAGTCACAAACCTCTCGAAAGTCTTCAGGACTGAAGAAATCGAGACCACCGCGCTCAACGGAGTGTCATTCGAAATCAAAGACGGCGAGTTCGTCGCCATTATGGGCCCGTCCGGATGCGGCAAGTCCACCCTGCTCAACATCCTCGGCCTCCTCGACAACCCGACCTCCGGCTCCTACGAGCTTCTGGGCCAGGAAGTCGCCAGCCTCAAGGAGAAAGAGCGCACCAAGTTCCGCAAGGGCAACATCGGATTCGTGTTCCAGAGCTTCAACCTCATCGACGAACTCAATGTCTATGAGAACATAGAACTCCCTCTCCGCTACCTCAACATATCCGCATCCGAGCGCAAGGCCAAAGTCACCGAGATAATGAAGCGGATGAACATCAGCCACCGTGCCCAGCACTTCCCGCAGCAGCTCTCCGGCGGTCAGCAGCAGAGGGTTGCGATTGCGCGTGCAGTCGTGGCGGGACCGAAGCTGATACTCGCCGACGAGCCTACCGGCAACCTCGACTCCAAGAACGGCAAGGAGGTGATGGATCTGCTCAGCGAGCTCAACTCCGAGGGCACGACCATCGTGATGGTGACCCACTCCCAGAGGGACGCCGCAGTCGCGCAGCGTACCATAGACCTCTTCGACGGTCAGATTGTAAGCGACGTCAAGAACGAACTCTAGCATAGTATGAATCTGTTCAGAAGGCGGAGGCTCGGCAACTCTCTGTCAGCCGTCCTCAACATACTGGGGATGACGGCGGCGTTTGCCGCGCTGTACATAATCCTGGTTCAGGTCCACCACGACCTGAGCTACAACCGCAGCATCAAGGATGCCGAGCGCATATATATCGTCAGCGTGCCGGACTGGTATGTCGAAGGCAAATATCTCGCTTGGGTCAACCGCCCGCCTTTTGAGCATCTGATATCCTCCTGCCCCGGCATCGAAGCAGGCGGGTGCGGCTATATTTCAGGGACGAAAATTGACCTGATTGTCGGCAGAGACGGCGCCGAGCCGCAGCTGTCCGACCCGGGAGTGGAGATGCGCGCATCGCAGCTCGATCCCGGCACTGCGCAGGCTTTCGGCATCGAGCTTGAGTCCGGCTCGTGGGATGATCTGAGAAACGGCTCGACCTATGCCGTCAGCGAATCCGCCGCCCGCAAATACGGCCTGCAACCTGGCAGCAGCGTAATACTTGACTACGGAGCGGGCAACAGCGACCGGATCAGCATTGTCGCCATCTACAAGGACGCGCCCCGCAACTCTGACCTGAGCAGTTTCGACATTTTCAGCGCCATAGGAAAGGAGAGCGTCGACTCCTGGAACGAGTGGAGCTACAACTACTTCATCAAGGCCGCTCCGGGAGTGAGCCGCGAACAGCTCGAGAAAGACGGCGGCGAGGTCATATGCAATCTCATATTTGAGGACAGCGACGCATCATCCGAAGAAGATCGCGAACAGGTCCGGCAAGCCTACAGCCTGCACCTTGTCCCGATGACGGAGAGCTATTTCGACCAGAGCATCCCCAACGCCCCGGGAGCCACCGGCAACAGGACCACCACAATGACGCTGCTTGTAGTGGCGATACTCGTGATAGTCATCGCGTTCATCAACTTCATCAACTTCTTCTTCGCGCTCGTGCCGCTCAGGATACACTCCGTCAACACGCGCAAAGTGCTGGGAGCTTCCCGGGCGAGCCTCATTATGGACAATGTGCTGGATGCCGTGCTGATGATAGCGGTGTCGCTGGTGCTCGCATCTGCGGTGGTGCTGCTGTTCGGCGGCAGCCGTCTCGCGGCCCTCATCTCCTGTCCGGTAGCTTTCGGAAGCAATGTGGGGGTCGCGCTGCTCACGGTTGCTCTCGGCCTCGCGGTTTCGGTGGTGGCGAGCCTCTATCCGGCATTCTATATCACCTCCTTCTCGCCGGCGCTTGCTCTCAAGGGTTCGTTCGGCGCGAGCAGGAAAGGCCGCGCGTTCAGATATGTCCTTGTGGGGTTGCAGTACCTGATCTCCATCACCCTCATCATCTGCGCGAGCTTCGTCAGCCTGCAGAGGGGATTTATGCTCAAGCACGATATGGGCTTTGACCGCGAATGTCTGCTCTCTGCGCGAGTCTCCAACGCCGCAGCCAAGGCAGCCTCCACAGTCGAGTCCCGCCTGCTAGAGAACCCGCAGATCAAGGCGGTGAGCTGGGCCGACGGCAACATCATCAGGCAGAGCCGTATGGGCTGGGGTCGTTCGTTCAAAGGGGAGCAGATATCGTTCCAGTGCTACCCGGTAGCGTGGAACTTCTTGAGTTTTATGGGGATACCAGTGCTCGAGGGGCGTGACTTCACCGAGGCCGACACGCAGAGCGAGAACGGAGTCTTCATATTTAACGAGGCGGCCAAAAGGCAGTTCGGCCTGAGCCTTGAGGACAGATTGGAGGGACATACCGACACCCCCGCCGAAATCGCAGGCTTCTGCCGCGACTTCAATTTCCGCTCGCTGCGCAGCGACGTCTCCCCGTTCTGCCTTTATGTATTCGGCAAGAATCCTTGGCGCTACTGCCGCACCCTGCTCGTCCGCACGGAGAAGAACGCCGACATCGCCGCCCTGAGGGATTATATCGCTGCCGTGGTCTCCGAGGTCGACCCGAGCGTCGGGAGCGGAGATGTCAACGTGCAGCTGTTCCAGGACCAGGTGCGGAGCCAATACGAGTCGGAGGCCAAGCTCTCCACGCTCATCGCGCTCTTCAGCGTGCTTGCGATCATCATCTCGCTGATGGGAGTCTTCGGGCTCGTGATGTTCGAGACGGAGCACAGACGCAAGGAGATCGGCGTCAGGCGGGTCAACGGCGCGTCGGTCGGGGAGATACTCCGGATGTTCTGCGCCGAGTTCGTGCGCATCGCCCTGGTATGCTTCGTACTGGCCGTGCCGCTCAGCTGGGTTGTCGTCAGGGCCTACCTTGAAGGCTTCGCCTACAAGGTTCCGGTCTATTCTTGGGTGTTCGCCCTCGCGCTGCTGCTGACCCTCGCCGTCACGGTCGCCGTGGTCGTGGTGCGCAGCTGGCACGCCGCTACCGAGAACCCGTCCCTGACACTGAAGAAAGAATAACATCCCCTTTTTGCCGGTGGCGTTTTTATTCGCTATTTTTGTGACGGTCCTTTATCCGGATAGGGAATATGGAGAAAGCTGGCATATACCCCGAGGGAAGCGTCTACAAGATAGACTTCTTCGCGCTGCTGCTTTGTATGGCGGTGGCGCACGCCGTCATCGGCAACCCGTTCTTCGGTGCGGCGGTCTATCTCTTCGCCGATATAGTCAAGGCGTTCTTTCTCTGCAACCTCGCGAAGCTCCGGCACCGCGACGGCGCCAATTACTTCTCCACCCTGCTGCTCGCCCTCGTCTTTATCGGCGGTATGGCGGTGGCCTTTCTCTACCCGGCGCTGATGAACCAGCCCAAGGCAAACTACGTCTCCCTCTTCGCCTTGTCGCTCCTGCTGCGGGACTACCTCTGCGCCGCCCCCATCAGCGAAGCGACACTCCGCGACGACTCTACCGTCCATCCCGGCGACACCGGCAAATCCGGGCCTGCCGGGAAGCGGTCCCGCAGCGGGCGCTGGCTTTTCCTGATACTCGTGCAGCTCTGCTTCGACGCATTCTGCGCCTATATGATAGCCGGCAGGGTCGGCGATGACGAGTTCATCGTGATGACCTCGCTCGTCGTCGCCACCGGGGCGCTTCACCTCCTGTACCCTGAACTCCATATCCCCACCGACTCTGCATATCTGGAGAACAAGTACGAATCCATAGCCTCCTACCGCGTGTTCGAGGATATGAACCTCTACTCCACCATCGCCCTCAATCTCGGCGTGATGGTGTTCTTCCTCTTCATCCTCTCGCCCTCCGTCCCGGCGTTCGAGCCGAGAGTTTACGGCGGCCTGGCCCTGTGGCTGCTGGCGGTGTACGCCGTGCTCCTGCTCTCCTCGATAATCATCCGGAAGCGGCTCGCGGGCCTCGCGCTCGCCGAGTTCATACTCGGGGCCCTGACCTGGTGTCTCGGGGCCGTGTTTATGTTCCGAAGCGTGCGGATGCCGTCCAGAATAGTATGGACGGTGGTCTGGGGGGTCGGAGTGGCGCTGATTTCCTCCGCCATCAGGAAGTTCCACCTCGACTTCGAGGCAGTCGGAAGCATCGCCGAGGGAGGTCTGGACAGGGCGGAGCTGGAGGTCAGCAACACCGTCACCGCCACCGTGGCCTCCATCATCTCATCGGTACTGATGCTCCTGCTGATGGCGTTCTGGACCTATGTCGTCCCGCTCGTCCGCGAGCCTGTAGACTTCGGGGTCTGGATGCTCCAGCTTCCTCTGCTCTTTATGCTCGTGGCGATATTCTTCGCCTGCCGCCAGCCGCTCGACTACCGCAACCGCGAGAAGCTGATGCTCTTCATCGAGTCGCGCTCCAAGACCGAACAGATGCGCGACAACCTGCAGGGCCTCTTCGTCCGCAAATACCGTATGCGCTTCGGCGTCAAGATATTGTGTACCCTTGCACGTCCGTTCCTCCACCTCCGGGTGGCAGGGCGCGAGAAGTTGAGGCGCGAGGATTACCCGTCCGTATTCGTCTGCAACCACGGATTTATCTACGGCCCGATCTCGGCGGTGATTTATCTGCCGACCTACTTCCGTCCCTGGGTCCACAATGTGATGCTCAGTCCCGACACGGCGTTCCGCGAGATGTCCAAGTCGCTCTCGTTCCTGAAGAAAGCGCTCGGCAAGCGACTGGGCGGACGGCTGATATGGCAGCTTACCCGCGCCACCTGCTGGGCGCTCAACTCCTGCAACCCGATCCCCGTGGTCAGGGGCGCGTCGCGGGACGTGATGGCCACGTTCAACGAGAGCCTCAAGGCGCTGGAGGACGGGGACAATATCCTGATATTCCCGGAGAAGCCGCGCAGCCTGCTCAAGGCCGTGCCGGACGCGGAATACAATCCCGACAGCGTGCGCTCGTTCTACACCGGCTTCGCCCACATAGGCAAGATGTACTACGACCGCTGCGGGAAGTCGCTGCTCTTCTACCCCCTCTTCTCGGACCGCGACAGCCACAGCTTCAGGATAGGGGAGCCGGTGCTGTACGACCCGGCGCTCGAGCCCCACGAGAGCAAGCGCAGGCTCGCTGAGCAGCTTCAGAAGAGGATGGCGGAACTGGAGAAAAAGGCAGGCTAAAAAAGTCCGAAGATGAGAGTCCAGGCGAGAAATCTCAGCGCCTTTCCGATGAGCAGCAGGAGCGCCGTCCATCCCGGCGGGGTGCGGTAGAAGCCGAGAGCCAGCACGAAGATGTCGCCAACCACCGGTACCCAGGCTATCAGCGCGAGCCACACGCCGTATCTGTCGAC
Organism: Acetatifactor sp.; assembly: GCA_963643555.1. Lineage (GTDB taxonomy): Bacteria > Bacteroidota > Bacteroidia > Bacteroidales > UBA932 > Cryptobacteroides. Next base: position 42,307 of record CAVILJ010000001.1, on the reverse strand, counting down.
CTTGGCTTTCTGCTTCTCGAGGGTCTCCGGCTTGACCTTGAACCACTTTTCGAGCCACTCCCAGCGTCCGAGCCGCCCCATATAGTAGGTGATGAGGCTTCCGAGCCAGTTGCCGGCGGTGCCCACGACGAAGCAGGCGAGCGGCCGCTTGATGGCGGCCAGCACTGCGATATACAGCGCGTCCGAGCTGAACGGCACCACCGTTGCAGCCAGCACATTGCCGATGAAGAGGCCGAGGAGGCCGAGGTTTTCGAGTCCGAACACGGGCGCAAAGATAGGCCGAAAATCCCAATAAATGATTATTGTCCCCCCTCGACGCGGGCTATAATTTTGCGGGACAAGACAGATGTTTATGGAAAAAGAACAGAAAACCGACCTTGTGCGGATCATAGTCTCCGCGGTGCTGCTTGCCGCAGCCGTGATCGTGGATAAGACCTGGGAGCTTCAGACCTGGCAGCTGCTGCTCATATACCTCGTGCCCTATCTCGTCTCCGGTGCGGACGTGCTTAAGGAGGCGGGGGAGAGCCTGCTGAAGCTGGAGGCCCTCGACGAGGACTTCATGATGAGCGTGGCCACTCTCGGCGCGCTCGCGATAGGCTTCCTGCCCGGGGCGGAGCACCAGTTCCCGGAGGCGGTCTTCGTGATGCTCTTCTTCAAGGTCGGCGAACTCTTCGAGTCCCTCGCCGAGGGGCGGAGCCGCAGGTCCATCTCGCATCTGATGGACATCCGTCCCGACACGGCCAATGTGCTTCGCGGCGGTAAGACACTCTGCGTCAGCCCGGAAGAGGTGCAGGTGGGTGAGAGCGTGATTGTGAAGCCGGGCGAGAGGGTGCCGATGGACGGGGTGGTTACGGAGGGGGATTCGAGCCTCGACACCGTGGCCCTGACCGGCGAGAGCGTGCCGCGCGGAGTCCACAAGGGCGACGAGGTATTCTCCGGCTGCGTCAATGTAAGCGGCCTGCTCACCGTCAGAGTCACCAAGCCTTTCGGCGAATCCACCGCCTCCCGCGTGCTGGATCTGGTGGAGAATGCCGCCGGCAACAAGTCACGCAGCGAAACCTTCATCACCCGTTTCGCGCGGGTATATACTCCGATAGTCGTGGCCGCCGCCGTGGCGCTGGCGCTGCTGCCGCCTCTGTGCTCCGGCAACTTCGGCGCGGCCTTCCCGACCTGGCTCTACAGGGCGTTGACATTCCTCGTGGTCTCCTGCCCTTGCGCACTCGTGATTTCGGTGCCTCTGACATTCTTCGGAGGCATAGGCGCGGCATCCCGCAGGGGAGTGCTGGTCAAGGGTTCGAACTATCTTGAGGCCCTCTCGCGCACCGGCACCGTAGTGTTCGACAAGACCGGCACGCTCACCCGGGGAGTGTTCGAAGTGACCGTGGTGCATCCGGAGAAGATTGACGAAACCTCGCTCCTGCATCTCGCGGCCCACGTGGAGAGGTATTCCACCCATCCGATAGCGGTGTCGCTGCGTGCGGCCTACCCCAATGAAGCGGACAACTGCTCCGTCACGGATGTCAAGGAGATAGCGGGACAGGGCGTGAGCGCCCTCGTCAACGGGCAGACCGTGTGCGTAGGCAACACCAGGCTGATGGATGCGGTCGGGGCGAAGTGGCATCCGTGCGAGAAGAGCGGCACGACGATACACGTCTCGATTGACGGAGAATACGCCGGGCATATCATAATCTCCGACAGGGTCAAGGACGATGCTGCCGACGCGATAGCCGGCCTCAAGGCCGCCGGAGTGCGCCGGACCGTGATGCTGACCGGCGACCGGGAGGATGTGGCCCGGTCCGTGGCCGGGGAGCTGGGACTCGACGAATACCACGCAGAACTCCTGCCTGCGGGCAAGGTGGCGCAGATGGAGAAAATCCTCGCTTCCACGCCGCAGGGGCTCAGGACGGCATTCGTCGGAGACGGCATCAACGACGCTCCGGTGCTCGCGAGGGCCGACATCGGTATAGCGATGGGCGGTCTGGGGTCAGATGCAGCCATAGAGGCCGCCGACGTGGTGCTGATGGACGACAAGCCGTCCAAGATAGCCGCCGTCATCGGGGTGGCGCGTCGCACGCTGACGATTGCGCGGGAGAATACCTGGTTCGCCATAGGGATCAAGGTCCTCGTGCTGATATTGGCCGGACTCGGCCTTGCGGGGATGTGGATGGCCGTCTTCGCCGATGTGGGCGTGACGGTGCTGGCGGTGCTCAACGCTATGCGCGCCCTGCGCTAGGAGTCGAGCTTCAGCACGGCCATAAACGCGCTCTGCGGCACCTGCACGGTGCCTATCTGGCGCATACGCTTCTTGCCCTCCTTCTGCTTTTCGAGCAGTTTGCGCTTGCGGGTCACGTCGCCGCCGTAGCACTTGGCGGTGACGTCCTTGCGCACCTGCTTCACCGTCTCGCGGGCGATGATCTTGGCCCCGATGGCGGCCTGCACCGGGATGTCGAACTGCTGGCGCGGGATCAGGTCCTTGAGCTTCACGCACATCTTGCGCCCGAAGTCGTAGGCGTTGTCCTCGTGGATCAGAGTCGAGAGCGCGTCGGCGGGCTCCCCGTTGAGGAGTATGTCCAGCTTGACCAGCTTCGCCGGGCGGAAATCCGTCAGATGGTAGTCGAACGAGGCGTAGCCCTTGGAGATGGTCTTGAGCTTGTCGTAGAAGTCGAAGACTATCTCGGAGAGAGGCATATCGTAGTTGAGCTCCACGCGGTCGGCGGTGATGTAGTGCTGCCCGATGAGAGTGCCGCGCCGATCGAGGCAGAGTTTCATTATGGGCCCGAAAAACTCCGACTTGGAGATGATCTGCGCCCGGATGTACGGCTCCTCGATGTGGTCGATCATCGTAGGAGACGGAAGTCCCGACGGGTTGTGCACGTCAAGTACTTCACCCTGTGAGGTGTAGACCTTGTACGAGACGTTCGGCACGGTGGTTATCACGTCCATATCGAACTCTCTGAAAAGCCTCTCCTGCACGATCTCGAGGTGCAGCAGCCCGAGAAAGCCGCAGCGGAAGCCGGACCCCAGGGCGAGCGAGCTCTCCGGCTCATAGACGAACGAGGCGTCGTTGAGCTGGAACTTCTCCAGTACGGCGCGCAGCTCTTCGAACTTGTCCGCCTGCACCGGGTACATACCGGCGAAGACCATCGGCTTCACTTCCTCGAAGCCTGAAATCGCGCTGCCGCAGGGGTTTATGACGTGCGTGATCGTGTCGCCGACCTTGACTTCGGCGGCGCTCTTGATGCCCGTGATCACATATCCCACATCCCCGCAGCCTATCTCCTCGCAGGGCACGAGCTTCATCTTAAGGTGTCCGACCTCCTCCACCCCGTATTCCTGTCCGGTGGCGAAGAACTTGACTCTGTCGCCCTTGCGTATGCTGCCGTTGCTGACTTTGAAATAGGCCACGACGCCCCTGAACGAGTTGAAGACGGAGTCGAAGATGAGCGCCTGGAGCGGAGCGCCGGGGTCGCCCTGCGGCGCGGGGATCTTCTCCACGATGGCGTCGAGGATGGGCGGGACCCCCTCTCCCGTGCGGGCGGAGACCTTGAACACATCCTCCGGAGAGCAGCCGAGCAGGTCGCAGATCTCGTCGGTGACCACTTCCACCTGGGCTGACTCCATATCTATCTTGTTGAGCACGGGGATGATCTCCAGGCCGTGGTCGATGGCCATATAGAGGTTGGAGATGGTCTGCGCCTGCACTCCCTGGGAAGCATCCACCACGAGCAGCGCCCCTTCGCAGGCGGCGATGGAGCGGGAGACTTCGTAGGAGAAGTCCACGTGGCCCGGAGTGTCGATGAGGTTGAGCTTGTATTGCTCCCCCTTATAGTTGTAGAGCATCTGGATGGCGTGGCTCTTGATGGTGATGCCTTTTTCCTTCTCCAGGTCCATATCGTCGAGGACCTGATTCTCCATATCCCTCGCCCCGAGGGTGCTGGTGAGTTCGAGCAGCCTGTCTGCCAGGGTGCTCTTGCCGTGGTCGATGTGCGCGATGATGCAAAAGTTGCGAATGCTCTTCATACCGCAAAGATAAGTCATTTTTTATTCTTAACTTTGTGCTTCCCGTGTGGAAAACTCAACAATACTATATGGCAACAATCGAAGAACTCTCCAAGATTTCCTCCCAGGTACGCAGGGACATCGTCAGGATGGTCACTGCCGCCAAATCCGGCCACCCGGGCGGATCGCTAGGCATCACCGACGTGATGACGACGCTTTACTTCCACGAGATGAAGCACGACCCTGAGACCTGGACCCGCTCCGGCAAGGGTCAGGACGTGTTCATCCTTTCCGCAGGACACCTCGCCCCCGTGTATTACGCGGAGCTCGCGCGCGCAGGCTATTTCCCTGTGTCTGAGCTCGGTACGCTCCGCAAGTTCGGCAGCCGCCTCCAGGGACACCCTTGCATCACCGACTCTCTTCCGGGAGTGTTCAAGCCTTCGGGCTCGCTCGGGCAGGGACTCTCCGTCGCGGCGGGCATAGCTCTCGGCAAGAAGATGGAGGGGGACGGCACCCGCGTCTACTGCCTCTGCGGCGACGGCGAGAGCGAGGAGGGACAGATCTGGGAAGCCGGTATGTGGGCGCAGCACCATCAGGTGGACAACCTCATCGCGTTCACCGACTGGAACGGCCAGCAGATCGACGGCCCGACCAAGACCATCACCGGCATCGAGGACCTCAGCGAGAAGTGGGGCGCGTTCGGATGGGACGTGATCATCGCCGACGGACACGACTACCGGAGCATCCTCGACGCTTTCCAAGTGGCGCACAACGCCGACGGCAAGCCGAAGATGATCCTCTTCAAGACCGAGATGGGCCACGGAGTGGACTTTATGGCCGGTACGCACGAGTGGCACGGCAAGGCTCCTTCAGCGGAGCAGTGCGAGGCCGCCCTCAAGCAGTTGGATGAAACATTAGGAGATTATTAGTATGAAGAAATACATCGACACAGGCAAGATCGATACCCGCAGCGGTTTCGGCGAAGGACTTGTGATCGCAGGCCGCGCCGACGAGCGCGTGCTCGCCCTCACCGCAGACCTCAAGGGCTCCCTCAAGATGGGCGCGTTCGCAAAGGAGTTCCCCGAGAGATTTATCCAGTGCGGCATAGCCGAGGCCAATATGGTGGGCGTGGCCGCCGGACTCGCCATCACCGGCAAGGTGCCTTTCATCGGCTCTTTCGCGGAGTTCGTGACCGGGCGCGTCTATGACCAGCTCCGTCAGGAGGTAGCCTACGGCCACACCAACGTCAAGATAGCATCCTCCCACGCGGGCATCACACTCGGCGAGGACGGAGCGACCCACCAGACGATGGAGGACATCGCGCTGATGCGCGCTCTTCCGGGGATGACGGTGATAGTACCTTGCGACTACAACCAGACCAAGAACGCCACCATTGCCGCCGCCAAGTTCGATGGCCCGGTATATCTGCGCTTCGGACGTCCGGCGGTGCCTAACTTCACCGGCGCGGACGAGCCGTTCGAGATCGGCAAGGTCTACAATCTCAACGAGGGCAAGGATGTGAGCATCATCACCTGCGGACATCTCGTATGGGAGGCGCTGCTGGCAGCCGAGGCTCTCGAAGCCGAAGGCGTCAGCGCGGAGGTGCTCAACGTGGCCACCGTCAAGCCGCTCGACACCAAGGCGATAGTCGCTTCGGTGGCCAAGACGGGATGCGCGGTAGTGGCCGAGGAGCACAATATGGCCGGAGGCCTCGGTGAGGCTGTCGCCGGCGTGCTCGCCGCCGAGGCTCCGTCGCCTCTGGAGTTTGTCAACGGCGCGGACCGCTTCGGCCAGTCCGGCACTCCTGCCGAGCTGATGAAGGCCTACGGTCTCGATGCGGCGCACCTCGCGGATGCCGCCCGCAGAGCCATCGCCCGCAAGAAATAAGGGCGTGTGCCCGGGCGCACGACCGGATCTAAGGTACAGGATCATATCCGCTGCCGCCCCAAGGGTTGCAGCGGATTATTCTTTTGAGGCTGAGCCAGAAACCCTTGAGCGGGCCGTACTTGCGGAACGCTTCGAGCGCATACTGCGAGCAGGTCGGGGTGAAGCGGCAGGTCGGCGGCTTCAGCGGCGAGATGCACAGCTGGTAGAACTTGATGAGCAGGATGAAGGGCAGGGTGGCGGCCTTCTTTATGACGTTCCGGGCGCTCATCACTGCACGGCGGCTTTGCTGATGCGCCCGAGGATGGCAGCGACCTCGCTCCGGACAATGTCATATCCGGCGAGCTCCCTGCCCGTCCAGACGAGCATAAAGTCAATGCCCCGGGCCGTGAGCAGCTGCTTCTGGGTGCGGTAGGCCTCGCGCAGGCGGCGCTTCAGCAGATTGCGCTTCACCGCGCGCTTGAAGTACTTCTTGGACACGGACACCATCACCCGCCCCGGGCCATCTTCCCGAGCCTGCCTCCAACAGTATTTCAGATGGGCGGTGCTTCCCCATTTCCCGCCGGCAACGAGTGCGGAAATCGTCGTCTTCCCGCACAGCCTCTCCTCCTTCGGGAGGGTATTGGCCGGAGCGGAAAGCATAGCTATTTCGCTGAATTTCCGAGATATGCCTCTATCGCGCCGGCAACCGACGGAGCTTCCGGGGTCGGGGCCTTCATAGCGATTGCAAGTCCGGCATCCTCCATCGCCTTGACGACTGACTTGCCGAAAGATATGAACTTGACCCCGCCCTGCTCGAAGTCAGGGTAGTTCTCCTTGAGTGAGCTGACGTCGGACGGGTTGAGCATCACCACCACATCGTAGGAGTGGATGTCCAGCCCGTGCAGGTCCTGCGGCACCGCCTTGACGAGCGTGCCGAGGGTATAGTCGAGTCCCGCGCCCTCAAACAGGGTGGTGACAGGCTCGGCGTTGAATCCGGCGGAGCCGGTGATGAGGAACTTCTCGCCCTTGTGCTTCGCCCCGACGAGCTCCACTACCGACGACGGGGTGCCATTGCCGTAGAATATCTTGCGCTTGCGGTAGACGATGTGCTTTTGCAGATACATTGCCACAGCCTCGGTGGAGCAGAAATACTTCAACGTCTCGGGGACCTTGAAGCGCATCTCCTCGGCGAGCTTGAAATACGCGTCAATCGCGAGCCGGGAGAAGAACACCACCGCAGTATAGTCCGGAAGATTGATCCTTTCGGAGCGGAACTCCTTGGCGGAGAGGGGCTCCATAATGAAGAACGGGCGGAACTCCACCGTCGCGCCGTACTTGCTCCGGAGCGACTCGAACGGTGCGAGGTTCGTAGGGACCTGTTGTGAAATCAGTACCTTCATCTTCTTGTTTTCATAATAACGCTGCACTTGCCGCCAACGCGGCGGCGGGCAGAATTTCAAGGCCGCAAAGATACGAAATTGTTCGCAAAGCGGAATGCCCGGCGCTCAAAAAAATCTTCACCTCCCCTATGATGGAGAGGAGGAAAGCGAGTCCGATGCCGCAGAGGATGACGAGGCGTATGGCGCCGTCGCCGAGCGTGCAGGCGGACAGAATGCCGGCGAGCGGCACAAGGATGAAGCAGAGCGCGATAAAGTAGTTGTAAAGGCCGTGAAGGAGCGCCGAGCGGCGGTCCTGATCGAGTCTCGGAATCCTCAAGGCGCGGTGGAAGAGCCACCTCAGAGCGACGAACGCAAACACCACCCCGAGCGTGGCGGCGCTGCTCCACGCTGCGGGAATCCACTGCCAGTACAGCGGCCTGTAGACGGCGAAGCGGTCGAGCAGCAGGCAGAAAGGCAGGGCGGAGACGAGGGCTATGTCGTTGCGCATACGGGCTTTGCTGACATTGTACTCCAGACCGATGCTGCCGCTGACGCGGTCAAGCGCGTAGAGCAGGGCCGGGGTAAGGCGGATGATGTCCTTGAGACTCAGCAGCACAAGCACGACGGAGAGCAGCACACCGAGCCTGTTGGGGAGCAGCTCCCCCCAGGCGGCGAGGTCTCCGGGCTCGGGGAGCGGCGTCGCCGACATCTCAAGCCTGCCCGGGATGAAGATGCTCTCCTCTCCAGCCATCAGTTCCCTCTTTTCGCGTTATAGCCCATCGACGAGAGCAGAGCGACCAGCTTGTCGCGGAGGTCGCCCTGGATGGTGATTTCCCCGTCCTTAGCCGTGCCTCCGACTCCGCAGCGCGTCTTGAGGGTCTTTGCGAGAGCGGCGAGGTCGTCGGACTTCCCGACGAAGCCCTCGACCAGAGTCACCTGCTTCCCGGCACGCTGGCGGCGGTCGATCCTCACGATGAGGCGCTGCTTCCCGGGCTCGAGCGTCTCGGCCTCTTCCGGCTGCGCCGTCCGGTATTGATAGTTCGGGTCGGTGGAATAGACCACTCCGAGCCGTTTTTTCCAGTCCTGCTCACCCATTTTGACAATTTTTGCAAAGATACGGATTTTTGGGCGTATATTTGTAGGCTATGGATCAGAAGAAGTTCAGAATCTGGCACAGAGTGAGCGCATTGGCCGCTCTCGTCGTGTCCGCCGTCACATATCTGCTCACCATCGAGCCTTCCGCCTCCTTCTGGGACTGCGGGGAGTTCATCGCGTCGTCCTACAAGATGGAGGTCGGCCATCCCCCGGGAAACCCGATGTTCCAGCTGATAGCCCGCTTCTTCACGCTGTTCGGCGACAATATGCACGCCGCCATCCTCATCAACGCGATGAGCGCCCTGTGTTCGGCGTTCACCATTTTCTTCCTGTACCTGACCATAGTGTGGTTTGTCAAGAGGACCGTAAAGCCTTCAGCAGACGGGACTTATACGACCGCGCAAGCCATAGCCATATTCGGCTCGGGGCTTGTGGGCTCGCTCGTGTACTGCTTCTCCGACACGTTCTGGTTCTCCGCCGAGGAGGGCGAGGTCTATGCGATGTCGTCCCTCTTCACCGCCGCCGTGTTCTGGCTGATGACGCTCTGGTACGACCGTGCCGACGCCCCTCACTCGCTCAAGTGGATAGTGCTGATAGCGTTCCTGATGGGCCTCAGCATCGGTGTGCATCTGCTCAACCTGCTTGCCATCCCGGCTCTGGTGTTTATGTACTACTACCGTATCCGCGAGGACAAGCCGTACGGTTTCAAGGAGCTGCTGCTGATATTCGGGGTGGGCGTGGTGATTCTGGCCCTGATATTCTTCGTCATAGTCCCGTACCTGCCTAAGCTCGCGGCCTACACCGACCTCTTCTTCGTCAATGTGCTGGGGCTGCCTTACAACACCGGTGCGGCGTTCTTCATCGTGGCCCTGCTCGCCCTCTGCTTCTGGGGCATCGCCGTGACCCTCAAGAGGGAGAAGGTGTTCCTCAACACTTCCCTGCTCTGCGTCACCACCATCATCATAGGATTCTCGGTGTTCAGCATCGACATCATCCGCTCCTGCGCCAAGACTCCGACCAACGAGTACCAGCCGGACAACGCCTTCACGCTCGTGAGATATCTCTCCCGCGAGCAGTACGGCTCCACCCCGCTGCTCTACGGGCAGTATTTCGACGCCCCGTTCGACCTTAAGACCTCCAAGTACTGGGCCCCGCTCGACGGGAAGTACAAGAAGGTGGACAGCCCGGTGGACGCCGACTACCTCCCGGAGGGCAAGATGCTCTTCCCGAGGATGTGGGCCTCCAGTCCGGACGGACGCTACGAGGAGTTCTACGAGAGCTATATGGACGGCAAGGGCGTCAAGGTGCCGGGCGCGACGCACCGCAAGCCTACGATGGGCGTCAACCTCCGCTTCTTCTTCGACTACCAGCTCAACTGGATGTACTGGCGATACTTTATGTGGAACTTCGTGGGCCGGCAGAACCAGATACATTCCCCCTCGCCTGGCGACCTCTTCCGGGGCAACTGGGAGAGCGGTGTGAAGTTCATCGACGACTTCCGCCTCGGCGACCAGAGCGACGCCCCGGACACGCTCGCCCGCGACAAGGGCAAGAACCACTACTACTTCCTCCCGCTGCTGCTCGGCCTGCTGGGCCTGTTCTTCCAGTTCGACAAGGACAGGCGCGGATGCTGGCTCAACTTCCTGATGTTCTTTATGACGGGCATCGCCATAGTGATATATCTCAACCAGCCGCCTATGCAGGTGAGGGAGAGGGACTATGCCTACGCCGGTTCGTTCTACTTCTTCAGCGTCTGGGCCGGTATGGCGGTGGCCGGGATATATAGCCTGATAGACAATGCCCTGAAAGGCAAAGGCGGCATCGCGGCCGCATCCGCAGTGAGCATCCTGTGCATACTCGTGCCGGCGGAGATGGCGGCGCAGAACTGGGACGACCACGACCGCTCAAACCGCCGCACGGCGGTCGAGATGGCGCGTAACTATCTCAACTCCGCAGGCCCTGACGGCATCCTCATCACCCACGGCGACAACGACACTTTCCCGCTCTGGTATGCGCAGGAAGTGGAGAATGTGCGCCCGGACGTGAGGATCGTCAACACCTCGCTTCTCGGCACAGACTGGCACATAGACCAGATGAAGTGGGCGGTCAACGAGTCCGCGCCGCTTCCGCTCTCCGTCGGGCCGGAGCAGTATCTCTACGGCACCAACGAATATATCCCGGTGTACGACACCCGCAACGAAGTGACCTCCATCTCGGACGTGATGGCGCTCTTCCGCAACCCGAAGGTCAAGGCTTCGATGACGAGCGGGCGCAGGGTGGACTATATCGCTTCGCGCAAGATCAGCATCCCGGTCAACAGGGAGAACGTGATAAAGTACGGCATCCTCTCCGAGAAGTACGCCGGACAGATACCGGACTCCATCATCATCACGATCCCGAAGGACAAGGATATGCTCACCAAGCCGGAGCTGTTTATGCTCGACCTCCTCTCCAACTATCAGTGGGACAGGCCTATAAGCTTGCTCAATATGGGCGGCGACATCAATATCGGCATCAAGGAGTATCTGGAGCACGAGGGGTATTCATACAAGTTCATCCCGATAAAGAACAAGACCACCACGACCGTGGCGGGTTTCGTGGACACGGACGAGCTGTACCGCAAGATGACTCAGGTCTACAAGTGGGACGCGGTCGCGTCGGGCGACTATTTCATCGACTACCAGAATATGTACACCCACCTCGGGGTGCTCTCGCTGCGCAGCCTCTTCGTCACCGTGGCCGACGCCTTCATCAAGGCAGGGGAGGACGACCGCGCGCTGGAGATGCTGGACAAGTGTCAGGAGGTGATGCGCCACTTCCCGCTGGAGGCGATTCCGCTCGGATTCTCGGGCAACGACTATATGGTCATCCGGATGGTCGAGGACTACTACCGTCTGGGACAGAAGGACAAGGCCCGCGAGCTTGCCGCCGGACTCTCTGAGCAGCTGCTCGTGGCCGCCAACTTCTACTACGAGTTCTACGATGTGGCCAAGGACGACTTCGAGCTCGTCGGCAACTATATCTACTACCTCTCAGACGAGCTGCGCAGGGGCGGTGATGCCGAACTCTCAAAGCAGCTGACAGACAGTTTCCTGAATATGCTCGGGGTTTCCGCCGACGGAGCGGCTTCCTAGCGGGACATCCTTACGACCACAGACAGCGGGAGGGCTTTGCCGAAGCGGTCAGCGAGTGCGAGCTCTCCCGATTCTATTGTGTACCTGGCCATTGCCCCCGCTTCGTCCTGTCCCGTCCTGTGGTCCGGACGGAAAGCCTGCCTCACCACGGTCTCGCCCAGCAGCGGGGAGAATCCGTTAGAGTAGAGGTTGAGGACCAGATAGCTGTCCCGGGGCGAGAGGATGGAGTTGACCGAGCCGAGCATCTCGAAGAGGCACTCGTCCAGCTTCCACTTCTCCCCGTCCGGTCCGTGTCCGTAGGCCGGCGGGTCCATTATGATGCCGTCATAGCTGTTGCCCCGGCGCTCTTCGCGCTTTGCGAACTTCATCGCGTCCTCCACTACCCAGCGGATGCCGTCGAGCCCGGAGGCTTCCATATTCCCGCGAGCCCAGGTGACGACCTGCCGCACCGAGTCGAGATGGGTCACGTCCGCACCCGCGGCCCTGGCCGCGAGGGATGCCGCTCCGGTATATGCGAAGAGATTGAGTACCTTTGGTTTGCGCCCGAGGACCGCCGAGAGTTCGCGCGTCCGGCGGTAGATGTACTCCCAGTTCGGGGCCTGCTCCGGGAACACCCCCGTATGCTTGAACGCGGTGAGGCCGAGCCTGAGACTGAACTCCGGACCGCCCTCCGAGCCGCCGTAGCGGATGTACCACTGGTCCTCGCCGCGCTTGAGCCTCTCCCAGGTGCCGCTGTCCTCCTTGCCCGCCTTGGCGAATCCTGCGCCGGGACGGAAGCGGAGATGCGCGGCCCGCTCCCACTCCCTGCCGCTCAGCGACCTGCTCCACAGGGCCTTGGGCTCCGGGCGGACGATGCAGTAGGGGCCGAAGCGTTCGAGCTTCTCGCCGTCGCCGGAGTCGAGGAGCTCGTAGTCTTTCCAGGATTTGAGTGGGTATTCAATCATAACGGATGCAAAGATATGGAGAAAATTGCTAAATTTGCGGGATTGAAAATTAATTCATTTCTATATGCAACAGCACATTGATTCTTACGATTTCGCCGGCAAAAAGGCAATCGTGCGCGTTGACTTCAACGTCCCTCTCAACGAGAAGTTCGAAATTACCGACGACACCCGCATCCGTGCCGCCATCCCGACCCTCAGGAAGGTGCTCGCCGGCGGCGGCTCGCTCATCATTATGTCCCACCTCGGACGCCCTAAGGGAGTGGATGCCAAGTTCTCCCTCAAGCACATCGTGGACCACGTGTCCGAGTGCCTTGGAGTGCCGGTGAAGTTCGCTCCTGACTGCCAGAAGGCCCAGGCCGAAGTCGCCGCCCTCAAGCCGGGCGAGGCCCTGCTGCTCGAGAACCTCCGCTACTACGCAGAGGAGGAGGGCAAGCCTCGCGGACTCGCCGAGGACGCTTCCGACGAGGAGAAGAAGGCCGCCAAGGCCGCCGTCAAGGAGAGCCAGAAGGAGTTCGTCAAGACCCTCGCCTCATACGCTGACTGCTATATCAACGACGCTTTCGGCACCGCACACCGCGCACACGCTTCCACCGCTCTCATAGCCAAGTACTTCCCTGACGACAAGATGTTCGGCTACCTGATGGAGGGCGAGATCAGGGCCATCGACAATGTGCTCAAGAACGCCAAGCATCCTTTCACCGCCATCATCGGCGGCTCCAAGGTCTCATCCAAGCTCGCCGTGCTCGAGAACCTGCTCGACAAGGTGGACAACCTCATCATCGGCGGCGGTATGGGATATACCTTCATCAAGGCCCAGGGCGGCAGGATTGGCAACTCTCTCCACGAGGACGAGCTTATGCCTCAGGCGCTTGAGATACTCGCCAAGGCCAAGGAGAAGGGTGTCAAGATCTCGCTCTCGACCCAGACCCTCATCGCCGACGACTTCAGCGAGAGCGCCAACACCAAAGTCGTCCCGTCCTGCGACATCCCTGACGGATGGGAGGGCGTGGACGCCGGTCCGGAGTCCCTCGCCTGCTGGAAGCGGATCATCCTCGACTCCAAGACCATCCTCTGGAACGGCCCTGTGGGAGTGTTTGAGATTGCGAAGTTCGCCGGCGGCACCCTCCAGATAGCCGAAGACCTCGCCGAGGCTACCGCCAAGGGCGCATACACCCTCGTCGGCGGCGGCGACTCAGTCGCAGCCGTGACCCGTATGGGTTATGCCGACAAGGTGAGCTATGTCTCCACCGGCGGCGGCGCTATGCTCGAAGCCCTTGAGGGCAAGGATCTCCCGGGCATAGCCGCCATTCGCGAATAGCCCCCGCCGTCTATGTTCGGGATGCTCTTCGTCCACTGGCACGTCAACCCGGTGCTTTTCCACATCGGGGGGCTGCAGATCAGGTGGTACTCGCTGCTCTTCGTGTCCGGCTTCGTCATCGGCTGGTATCTTTTCCGCTGGTTCTTCCGCCGCGAAAAGGTCAGCGAGAAGCTTATGGACCCGCTCCTCTACACCCTGCTCGTCGCCACCATAGTCGGAGCGCGTCTCGGACACTGCCTCTTCTACCAGCCGGACTACTACCTCGGCTCCTGGCAGGGGTTCTGGGAGATATTTATGCCGTGGAAAGGCGGTCTCGCCAGCCACGGCGGAGCCATCGCCCTGCTCTTCGCAATGTGGTGGTACTCATCTCGCTACGGCAAGAAGAACGGCTTTGACTTCCTCTGGATAATGGACCGGCTCTGCATCACGGTGGCGTTCGCCGGATGTATGATCCGGCTCGGCAACCTCTTCAACTCCGAGATCTACGGCGACGTCACCACGCTCCCCTGGGGGTTCATCTTCGACCTGCGGGGTGAGACCGAGCCGAAGCACCCGACCCAGATCTACGAAGCACTGTCCTACCTTATTCTGGGCCTGATCCTCGTCTGGTTTTACAAATACAGGCTCGACAAGGTCTACCGGGGCTTCTTCTTCGGAGCCTTCCTTGTCGGCTGCTTCGGGATGCGCTTCCTCATCGAGTTCATCAAGGAGCCTCAGGTCGGATTCGAGGAGGGGATGGCCCTCAATATGGGCCAGCTGCTCTCCATTCCGTTCGTCATCGTAGGAGTGGCGATTCTCGTCCTGTCGATTGTACGGAAACAGCCGGCGGCAGTCGTTCGGGAGGTTCCTGTGGGCAGAAAATAATTTCTCTCATAGTTCGGGGCGGGTGGTGCGATATTTGCACTACCCGCCGCGGCTTTATAATAGTGTATGAAAAAATTGTTGTTTATCCCGGTTTTGGCGCTGTCCGCGGCCCTTGGAGTGTCGGCTCAAGAGGTTGATACTCAAGTTGATACAGCCTCGGCACCCAAAATCCTCACTCTGGAGCAGGCGCTCCGGATAGCCGTCAGCGAGAACGCGTCGGTCAAGCTGGCCGATATGGAAGTAGAGCGCAGCGGCTACGAGCGCAAAGGCACTTATGCCTCCCTCTTCCCTCAAGTGGACGGATCCGCCGCCTACCAGCGCACCATCAAGAAACAGGTTATGTATATGGACTTCGATATGTCCGCTATGGGCGGAGGTTCGGGTTCCGGCAGCTCTGAAGGCTCTGCTTCGGGCGGCGGCTCCGGTGCTTCTTCCGCCTCTTCCTCAGACGGATTCGAGGTTGGCCGCTGGAACACCTGGTCAGCAGGAGTTTCCGCCTCTATGCCTCTTGTCAACGCGCAGCTCTGGGAGAGCATCAGGATCAGCGCAGAGAGCGTCGAGCTCGCGGTCGAGAAGGCCAGAAGTTCGCGTCTTGAGACCGTCAACCAGGTCAAACAGGCATATTTCTCCTGCCTGCTCGCCAAACAGGCTTTCGAAGTCTATAAGTCGGTCTATGACAACGCTCTCGAAAACCTCAGGCAGACGGAGCGCAAATACAACGCCCAGCGGGCTTCCGACCTCGACCTCGCAAGGGCCAAGTCGACCCTCGCGGGCGCGGTGCCCAATGTCTATGATGCCGAGAGTTCCGTGATACTCTCGCTCTGGCAGCTCAAGGCCGTGATGGGAGTCAGCCTCGACGAGAACATCGACATTGCGGGTTCGCTCGAAGACTACGGCGACTCTATGCTCTACGACTTTGCGCAGTCCGAGGGACTCTCGCTCGAGAACAACTCCACCCTGCGCCAGCTCGGCATCCAGGCCGAGCAGCTCGCGGCTACGGTCCGGATGCGGGAATACGCCTACCTTCCGAGCCTCGCGCTCGCGTTTTCCTACAGTCTCAACGCGATGACCAACGACTTCAAGTTCAGCGAATACAGGTGGTCGCCATACTCTTATGTGGGGCTCAGCCTGCAGGTGCCCATATTCTCCGGCGGCAAGCGGCTCAACGATGTCCGCCAGGCCAAGGTCCAGAAGGCCGAACTCGCCGTGCAGCGTGAGGAGAGCGAGCGCCAGCTCCGCATCTCCATCCGTCAGTATCTCAACCAGATGGAGACCGCGATGAAGAGCAAGGGCTCCGCCGAGAGCGCGCTCGAGTCCGCCCGGAAGGCTTACGACATCGCAAGCCGCTCCTATGAGGTGGGACGCAGCACTCTCACCGAGCTCAACGATGCGCAGCTCGCGCTGACCCAGGCCCGCCTGACCTACTCTCAGGCCATCTATAAATTCGTCAGCGCCAAGGCCGGCCTCGAAGGCGTGCTCGGCGCGGACTTCATCGACGAAGACGGCAATGTCCAACTGAATAAAACTTATAATAATGAATAAAAGACTCGTAATGGGAATAGCGCTCGCCGCGATGGTATGCGGCTGCGCCGGCAATGGCAACAAGGCTCAGGAGGCCGCCGTGGAGGAGAAGACCCCTCTCGTCTCGGTCGTGAGCGCAAGCAGGCAGACAGTGCCGCAGACCGAGGTGTACTCCTCGACGGTTCAGGCCAACATAGTCAACAACATAGCTCCGCAGACGAGCAACCGTATAGTCAAGCTCAACGTGGAGGTCGGCGACTTCGTCTCCGCGGGAGAGATACTCGCCGAGATGGACAAGGCCAGCCTGCGGCAGGCCGAGCTCAAGCTCAAGAACGACAGGCAGGAGCTTGAACGCGTCAAGGCGCTGCTTGGCGAGGGCGGCATCTCGCAGTCCGACTACGACGCCCTCCAGCTCGCCTATGAGGTTTCGGAGGCCAGCTATCAGAACCTCCTCGACAACACCGTCCTCCGCTCGCCGATAAGCGGCGTGGTGACCGCCCGCAACTACGACAAGGGCGATATGTACGCGATGTCGTCCCCAATCTACACCGTGCAGCAGATCACTCCGGTCAAGATACTCGTGGGCGTGTCCGAGACCGACTACACCAAGGTCCACAAGGGCGACAAGGTCACCGTGACCGCCGACGCCCTGCCCGGCAGGACTTTCACGGGTTCCGTCGTAAGGCTCTACCCGGTGATGGACCCCGCGTCCCACACTTTCAAGGTCGAGGTCCAGATACCAAACGGCGACCGGCTCGTGCGTCCGGGGATGTATGTCCGTGCCACCGTCAATATGGGAGACAACGACAGCATCGTGATTCCTGACTCCGCAGTCGTGAAGCAGCAGGGTTCGGGCCAGAGGCTGGTCTATGTCATCGACGCCGACAATGTTGTCTCCATCAAGATAGTCACCATAGGCCTGCACTTCGGCTCCAGCTACGAGATACTCTCCGGTCTCGAGGAGGGCGACAGGGTGGTCACCGGAGGCCAGTCTGCCCTCAAGTCCGGCATTAAAGTGGAGGTCGCACAATGAGCATCTACCGTTCCGCCGTCAACAAGCCGGTAACTACCGCGCTGGTCTTCATCGCGTTTGCGGTGCTCGGCATCTTCTCGCTGAGCAGGACTTCCATCGCGCAGTTCCCGGAGTTTGACGCAAATACCATTATGGTGATGTCCTCCTATCAGGGCGCGAACGCCCAGGATATCGAGACCAACCTCACCAAGATCCTGGAGAACGCCCTCAACGGCGTCGAGGACCTCAAGGAGCTGAATTCCCAGTCCAAGGAAAATATATCCCTGCTGACTCTCACCTTTGAATACGGCACCGACATCGAGGAGGCGACCAACAATGTCCGCGACAAGCTGGATATGGTCAACTCGGCGCTCCCTGACGGGGCCACGATGCCTGTCATATTCAAGTTCAGCGCCGACGATATGCCTATTATGATGCTCTCCGCCACGGCCAAGGAGAGCCTGGAGGGCCTCGACAAGATACTCGACGACAAGCTCTCCACCCCGCTCGCGCGTGTCAAGGGAGTCGGCACGGTGTCCGTCAGCGGCGCGCCTACCCGGGAGATACAGATCTACTGCGACCCGGTGAAGCTTCAGGCCTACAACCTCAGCGTCAGCGGCATCTCCGCCACCATCGCAGCCGAGAACCGTAACGTCCCTTCCGGCAATATCGACATCGGTACCGAGACCTACACCCTCCGCGTGCAGAAGGAGTTTACCGACCCGAGCGAACTGCTTGACGTGGTGGTCGGCACGAGCAACGGCGCGGCGGTCTATCTGCGCGACGTCGCCACCATCCGCGACGGCGGCGAGGAGCGCGAGCAGGAGTCCTACACCAACGGCGAGCGCTCCGCGCGAATCATCATACAGAAGCAGTCCGGAGCCAACACCGTCAACGTGATACGCAGCGTCAAGAAGCAGCTTGCCAAGATAGAGCAGACGCTTCCCGCGGATATCGAGATCGTCACTTTCGTGGACGGTTCCACCGAGATCATCAACACCATCCACACCCTCTTCGAGACCATCATCATCACCTTCCTCGTCGTGGGATTCGTGGTGTTCGTATTCCTCGGCAACTGGAAGTCCACCATCATCATCATACTCTCCATCCCGCTCGCCCTGCTGGCTTCGCTTATCTATCTCTACGCGACCGGCAACACGCTCAACATCATCTCGATGTCCGCGCTGGCGATAGCCATCGGTATGGTGGTGGACGACTCCATAGTGGTGCTGGAAAACGTCTCCACTCACCTCTCCCGGGGCGAGAAGCCTAAGGAGGCCGCCGTCCACGGCACCTCCGAGGTGGGCATCTCCGTCATCGCCTCCACCCTCACTATGCTCTGCGTCTTCCTGCCTCTGACGATGATCAGCGGTATGTCCGGAATTATGTTCCGCCAGCTCGGATGGATCGTCAGCATCATTATGATAGTGTCCACGGTGGCCGCGCTGACCTTCGTGCCTATGCTCTGCTCCCGCTGGCTCAGGACTGACGTCAAGCACGGCAAGGCATACAATGCCCTCTTCGTCCCTATCGACCGCTTCATCGACTGGATATCAAGGGGCTACGCACATATCATCCGCTGGGCGACCAAGCGCCGCAAGGTCGTGATCCTCAGCTTCGCGGCAGTGTTCGTGCTGGCTATGGTGACGCTCGTGCCCGGGCTGAAGACCGAGTACTTCCCGCGCTCCGACTCCAACCGTCTCTCCGTCACCATCGAGCTCCCTATGGGCACGGCGCAGAGCGTGACCCGCGAGCTGTTCAACACCATATATGACGAGCTCAAGGCGAATATACCGGAAGCGAGGATAATCAACGGCACCTTCGGTCAGGCGGACTCCGACAACACCTTCGCGAGTATGCAGAGCAACGGCACCCATCTCATCTCGATGAACCTCAACATCGGCACCAGCAGCACCCGCCAGCGCACCTCCGCAGAGCTCGCCGACATAGTCAGGGGCATACTCGCGCAGTATCCGCAGATACGCCGCGCCCTCGTCACCGAAGGCGGCGGCGGAATGGGCGGCGCGTCCTCCATCAAGGTCGAGGTCTACGGCTACAGCTTCGACAACACCGACCTCGTGGCCAAGCGCCTTCAGGCCGGGATGCTTCAGGACCCGGCATTCGCCCAGGTGACACTCAGCCGCGACGAGTACACCCCGGAGCTTCAGATGAACTTCGATCGTACCAAGCTGGCTCTCAACGGATTGACCTCCACCACTGCGGCGGCTGCCTTCAGCGCGGCGATGAGCGGTTCGGTATCGTCCTACTACCGCGAGGACGGCGAGGAATACAAGATAAGGGTCCGCTACGCACCGGAGGCCCGCACCAGCATCGAGGACCTTGAGAACATCCTCGTCACCAACGCCGCCGGACAGCAGATCCGGATGAAGGACCTCGGCACCGTGGTGGAGACTCTCGTGCCTCCGACCATCGAGCGCAAGGACCGCGAGAGGCTCATCACCGTCACGGGCATCGTCGCGAAGGGCTCGGCCCTCAGCGACGCCGTCGCGGCGGCCAACAGAGTCATCTCCGAGACCGAAATGCCGGCCGGCATATCCACCGAGATTGCCGGCGACTACGAGGACCAGCAGGATATGTTCTCCGACCTGCTCGTGCTGATCATCCTGATGGTCATCCTCGTCTATATGGTGATGGCATCGCAGTTCGAGTCGTTTATGAGTCCGTTCGTGATAATGTTCTCCGTGCCGTTCGCCCTGGTGGGCGTGCTGCTCGGCCTGCGCATCACCGGCACCGCGCTCGGAGTGATGGCGATGATCGGCATCATCATCCTTATCGGCGTAGTGGTGAAGAATGGTATCGTGTTGATTGACTATACGATACTCTGTCGCGAGAGAGGTATGAACATCCGCGATGCCTCCACCACGGCGGCCAAGAGCCGTCTCCGCCCTATCCTTATGACCACTCTCACCACCGTGCTGGGTATGCTGCCTATGGCGGTCGGCACGGGCGAGGGGGCCGAGATGTGGCGCTCGCTGGGCGTGACGGTCTGCTGGGGTCTCACCATATCGACCCTCGTGACCCTCGTGCTGATCCCTACGGTTTATTGTTCGTTCGCAAGCAGACAGGAAAGGAGGAAACAGAAATGAAAGCAATGTTCATAGCCTACAATCAGGCATATAACGAAGAAATAGTGGAAATGCTCGCCGAGATGGGCCAGAGGGGCTTCACCCGCTGGGTGGACATCGAGGGCAAGGGCAGTTTCAACGGCATCCCGCGATTCGGCAGCCACGCCTGGCCGGAGATGAACCACGCGCTGCTCACGATAGTCAAGGACGAAGCGGTCGAGCCTATCCTCGCGGCGCTCAGGCAGAAAGACGAGGCCGCCCCCGAACTCGGGCTGCGGGCTTTCGTCTGGAATGTTGAAACTTTCTATTAATTTATTACCTTTGTATCCGTCGGCCCTTTTGGCCGGCGGATAATTTTTACGATTATGGCAACTGTTATCAACAACGCAAACATCGCTGAGATACTCGCTTCACCTCAGCCGGTCCTGATTGATTTCTGGGCGACCTGGTGCGGCCCTTGCCGCGTGCTGTCCCCGACGGTGGATGAAGTGGCCGCCGAGTACGAGGGCAAGGCCATAGTGGCCAAATGCAACGTCGACGACTGCGAAGACATCTCCATCAAGTACGGCATCCGCAATATCCCTACGCTGCTCTTCTTCAAGGGGGGAGAGCTCGTGGACCGGACTGTCGGGGTGGTGTCGAAGAAAGAAATCACCGAAAGGATAGATAAACTGATTTAACTAAAGCATTTAAAAATGAAGAAAATCATCATCATCGCCGCCGCGCTTCTCGTGGCGTGGTCAGCAAACGCGCAGATCGGTATAGTCGCAGGTCTCACCTCATCGGCTACGGACGCACAGACGGCTTATTCTGACATCAAGAACGTCAACCAGTACCACGTGGGCATCACCTACAAGCTCGGGGTGGGCAATCTGCTCGCCATCCAGCCATCCCTCATCTACAATATGAAGGGCACCAAGATCGGAGAGATCGGCGGAGTCAAGGACGTCAATGCCGAATATAAGACAGGATACCTCGAACTCCCTGTGCAGGTTCAGGCCGGACTCGGCGTTGGCACTCTGCTGAGGGTTTACGGATTTGCCGAGCCGTTCATCGGATATGCTCTCAACAACGAGGTCAAGACACCTAACATTCTCAACAAGGAGGAGGTTCAGAACACTTGGGACAACGTGAAGAGCCGCTTCGAGTATGGCGTGAGCCTTGGTGCGGGCGTAGAGGTCCTCAGGCACCTCCAGGTGACGGTGAAGTATTTCTGGAATCTCGGCAATGTCTACGGCAAAGAGATCACCATCGCCGGTACCGCGAAGTCAATCAGCGAGAGCAAGTGCAACGGCGTGGCCGCCTCTGTGGCATACCTATTCTAGGACCGGAATATGTCAGACAAACGGGCGGTGTTTTTCTGTGCCGCCAGCAGCGACATAAAGGCTGAATACAATCAAGCTGCACGGGAGATCGTCCGTGCGGCTTGTTTGTCTGGATACGACATCGTCTCCGGCGGCACTGTTAAGGGGACGATGTGGTACGTCTGCGACGAGGCCTCCCGCTGCGGTGTTGAGGTCATCGGCGCGATACCCCGCTTTATGAAAGGCCTGGAGCACCCGGCGCTGACCCGCTGCATCTGGACCGACAGGATGTCGCAGCGCAAGGACGCGATGCGGGATGGCACCTGCCTCGCCGTGGCGCTTCCGGGCGGCATCGGCACTCTCGACGAGCTTGCCGAGACCTACTGCCTTGCCAAGATGGGGCTCTACCCCGGGCAGGTGGTGGCGTTCAATATGGACGGCTTCTACGAGCCGTTCCGCGCCCAGCTCGACCTCTACGTGGAGCGCGGCTTCCTCGATGAGAAGTCCCGCTCGCTCATTTCTTTTCCCGACACTATTGAAGAATTGAAGCAACTTCTGTGAACGCGGAGCGCATAATATCTGTCCTGGGTGAGGATTGGGGCCGGATGAAGGTGCTGATTCGCAGCAGCCTGCACAGCGACGTGTGCCTGCTGGAGCAGACCAACGAGGCCATTGTCTCGCACTCCGGCAAGATGCTGCGGCCTCTGATTTCGCTCCTCATCGCCCGCGCTCTCGGCACTCCGGGCGATGACAGCCTGCGCTATGCCGCCGCCGTGGAGCTGCTGCACAACGCCACCCTGATGCACGACGATGTGGCCGACGAGAGTTCCGAGCGCCGAGGCTGCCCGACCGTGTCCGCCACCCTCGGGTCTTCCGCCGCAGTGCTTGTCGGGGATTTCTGGCTCGCCAGAGCCGTGGAGATGGTGCTCTCTTCCGAGCGCTACGCCGAGGTCGTCGGGTTCTTCTCCAAGACTCTCACCGACCTTGCGGAGGGAGAGATGCTTCAGCTCGAAAAGGCCTCCGGCGCCGACACCTGCGAGGAGGACTATTATCGTATCATCAGGTGCAAGACGGCTTCGCTCTTCGAGACCGCCGGGGTGACCGCCGCCTATTCGGTCAACGCTCCGGAAGAACATGTCAGGGCCGCGAGGGAATACGCTTCGGAGTTCGGCACGGCATTTCAGATTAAAGACGACATCCTCGACTACGCCGGCACGGATGAGCTCGGCAAGCCGGTCGGGGTCGACCTCAAGGAGAGGAAGATTACTCTCCCTCTGCTCGGTGCGCTACGTCCGCTTCGGGACGATTCCGAATGGAGGCGGATGATCCGGGAGATTCCGTCCCATCCCGAATACTGCTCCCGGATCCGCGACTTCGTGCTGTCCGGCGGAGGCATCGAATATGCTTCGGCCCGCCTTGAGGAGCACATCCTCCGGGCGGTTGAGGCCCTGGCTCCCGTGCCGCCTTCGCCGGCGAAAGACGCGCTCGTGGAGATTGCTCACTTCAACGCATTCAGACAGGTATGAGGTTCGCGCAGCTGCAGGGCAACCCGGATGTGGTCAGGGCTCTTGTCGGGATGGTCGATTCCGGCAGGATTCCGCACGCGGTCATCTTCCACGAGGATGACGGCGGCGGCGCGTTCCCGCTCTGCATCGCGTTTCTCCAATACCTCTACTGCCCTCACCGCAGCGCTTCGGACTCCTGCGGGCTCTGCCCTGACTGCAACAAGACAAGCAAGCTGATCCACCCGGACGTGCATTTCATCTTCCCCGCAGAGTCGCAGAAGATTTCCGTGGATTATCTTGCGAAATTCCGCCCTCTGGCCCTCTCCAACCCCCTCTTCACCGAGTCCGAACTCAACGCCGCGCTCGGGCTCGAGAAGAAGAACAGCCTGATCGCGGTGAAGGACGCCCAGTTCATACTCGACACCCTCTCGCTCAGCGCTCTGGAGGGCGGTTATCGCTCGGTGGTGATATATCTGCCGGAGAAGATGAACGCGGAAGCGGCCAACCGGCTGCTCAAGATGATCGAGGAGCCGGAGGAGAAGACCCAGTTCCTGCTCATCACCCACAAGGCGGAGAGAATGCTGCCTACCATAGCCTCACGCTGCCAGCACATCAGGGTGCGTCCGCCCGGAGAGGAGGGCGCCGAGCCGGCTTTCGAGTCTCCGGAACTCTTTGCGGGGCTGATGGATGCGCTGCTCTCCAAGGACTTGCAGACCTGTCTGGATATTGCCGACAGGATGTCTGCGATGCCGTCGCGCGAAAGTGCGAAAGCTTTTTGTAAATTTGCATCAGACCGGCTTCGGCTCATATTCCTTGCCTCGCAGGGGCTGACAGAGCCGGGGACGGTCGGCGCGGACGCGGTCCGCTGGGCCGCAGCCTGCCCGAAGTCGTTTCCGCGCAGGGCGCTTGCGGTATTTGACCGCGGATATTCGATGATCGAGCGCAATGTCAACGCCAAGATCATCTTTACTGATATTGTGGACAGACTGTACTTACTGATATGACCGATATTAAAGAATCAATAAAATACGACTGCTCACGGGGTTGCGT
Organism: Acetatifactor sp.; assembly: GCA_963643555.1. Taxonomy (GTDB): domain Bacteria; phylum Bacteroidota; class Bacteroidia; order Bacteroidales; family UBA932; genus Cryptobacteroides. The sequence goes on along the minus strand of CAVILJ010000001.1, from coordinate 18,230 downwards.
CGTGACCCGCGACGAGCGGACCGGAGATACCGCCTGCACCTACCGTGCGGGATGCTGCAAGCTCGGAGACTACAACTGGCTCAAGGACGCGCAGGACGGCTCCGTCAAGGACCTCTTCGAGGTGCGCTTCAAGAACACCCGCAAGGGGATATATATCAACGACTCCCCGCAGAACATCCGCTTGGGGGATCTCGTGATGGTCGAGGCCGCCACCGGGCTTGACCTCGGCATCGTCACTCTGGAGGGTCCCATCGTGGCCCGTCAGATGAAGTGCAAGGGGATTGACCCGCAGGCGACGGTGTTTAAAAAAATCTACCGCAAGGCCCGCCAGACCGACATCGAGCGCTGGCAGGAGGCGATAGCGCGCGAGCAGGAGACGATGATCAAGGCCCGCGCCATCGCTGCGGAGATGGGGCTGGAGATGAAGATAGGCGACGTGGAGTTCCAGGGCGACGGGAGCAAGGCGATATTCTACTACATCGCCGACGGGCGCGTGGACTTCCGCCAGCTGATCAAGGCTTTCGCCGAGGAGTTCCATATCAGGATAGAGATGAAGCAGATAGGCGCACGCCAGGAAGCCGGGCTCATCGGGGGTCTCGGAGTGTGCGGGCGCGAACTCTGCTGCGCCAACTACATCTCCTCGTTCCAGAGCATCTCCACCTCGGCGGCCCGCTGCCAGGACCTCTCGCTCAACCCGCAGAAGCTCGCTGGCCAGTGCGGCAAGCTGAAGTGCTGCCTCAACTACGAGGTGGCGACCTATCTCGATGCGCAGTCACGCATCCCTAAGGTGAACGAACCGCTTGACTTCCAGGACGGTCCGGCGTATCTCCGCAAGACCGACATCCTCAGGGAGGTGATGTACTTCTCCTACGACAGGTCCTCCGACGCGCAGCTCTATCCGCTCGACGCCTCCGAGGTGAGGGAGATCATCAAGATGAACCGCAACGGCATCAAGCCCGAGTCGCTCCGCAGCGAGCCGGAGCCGTCCGCGCCGGAATTCGTCACGGCGGTGGGCGACGACAGCATCAGCCGCTTCGACTCTCCACGCCGCCGCAAGGGGCGCGGGGGTAAGGGGCGCAGATCCGGCGGCCGCGGCGGCAACGGGGGCGCTTCGAACGGCGGTTCTTCTAACGGAGGTCGTCGTGCCGGCGGGCGCGGCGGCAACAACGGCAGCAAATGAGGCTTCCCGCTGCGCTCCTGACGGCATTGCTGTGCCTTGCCGCCTGCTCCCGGCCGGGCGGCTACAACGGCTTTGTCCGCTCTGATGAGGCGCACGACGGGGTGTATTCGTTCTCCCTGCCCGTCACCGACACGCTGGACGCCTACGACTTCTCGTTCTACGGCAGGCTGCTCTACGGCAGGCAGCGCAATGTCGAGCTGCGCGTGCGCTGGCTTTCCCCGTCCGGGGAGAGTTTCTCCGAGACTGTCTATATGAAGGGTCTGGACTCCAAGGGGAGCAAAGAGCTCTACCGCAGCGGGGTCAGGCTCACGGAATGTGGGGAATGGAGGCTCAATGTGCGCCCGGTGGGCGTGGGTGACGCTTTCACCGGCCTCGGACTGATCTGCACCGTAAGCGATGGGACACGATAAACTGCGCAAATTCGCGGAGAACGAGACGTTCTCCTGTCTCCTGCAGCCCTCTACCCGGGAGCTGCTCGAGGACGGGTTCTTCAATCTCAAGGACCACCCCGTCAAGGGGCGCTGGCGCGAGCGGATGTTCCCGCAGGGTGCGCCGGACGCTCCCGTGGTGCTGGAACTCGGCTGCGGCAAGGGGGAATATACCATCGACCTTGCGCTGCGCAATCCCGGTTCGGATTACATAGGGGTGGACATCAAGGGTGCGCGGCTCTGGAAGGGGGCCGGCTATGCGACGCGGGAGCGTCTGGTGAACGTGGCGTTTCTGAGGACTCGCGTGGAGTTCATCACCGCCTTTTTCGCGCCCGGCGAGGTGTCGGAGATTTGGCTCACCTTCTCCGACCCGCAGTTCCGCAGCGAGAATTCCCGCCTGTCTTCTCCACTCTTTCTGGAGAGGTACCGCTCGATTATGAAGCCCGGCGGCATCGTGCATCTCAAGACCGATTCGATGTTCCTGCACCAATACACCAGGGCCGTCTGCGCGGTCAACGCTCTGAAGACAATCTCCTGTACAGAAGATCTTTACGGCAGCTCCGACGACTCCGTTCCCGCCGAGGTGAGGGAGGTGCAGACATTCTACGAGAAGATGTTCCGCTCGCAGGGCTACCCCATCACCTATCTGTCCTTTGTCATTGACCGTGACGGGCCATATCTCGCGCCCGGCGACCCCGACGACTTCGACTCCCGCCACTGGCGTTCCGTCGAGGGTCCGCGCCTGCTCTTCGGACACGACTCCGCCGAGACCCGCCGCCAGAAGATGAAAAGGATATAGAGGTTTTTTAGAGGGAGAAAGCGCCCGTAACTCTTGCACGGAAAGTACATTACTGATATCTTTGCGAAATTTTTGATTTAAATTTTACAATTTATGAAAAACACATTGCTCAGGACGATGCTCTGCCTGGCGGCTGTATCTGCGCTTCTTGGATGCCACAAGCAGGAGACCGAGGCGCCGCTGCCCCTTGACGGAGTGTGGGAGGGCCCGATGTCGGTTTCGGAAACCGGCGTCACGACTATCAAGATTCTCAATATCAAGGACAACGCTACGGCCGAGTTCTATGATATGAAATATTCTCTTACAGGCGGATATGAAACGCTGTCCAAGGAAAGCTCTGCAATAGAGCGGCTCAATGGCGGCTCTCAGGGGTTCAGCGCTACGGTCGGAGGGAAGCAGCTCTCGTTCGGCAGGGAAGACAACATCATTGTGCTCCTCGGGGACGATGAGGAGAGCTCATACTCCTATCATCTCACCGACAACGACATCAGCTACTACAAGGCGGTGAACCTCAAGCGGTCGCTTCTTCCGAACGACAAGGAATTCGCGGGCCCGCGAAGGCTTGAACTCTCGCTCCAGTCCGGACAGCAGTTCACCGCAGGCGATTTCGACTGGCTCGAATTCCTCGAGTGGGCAGGCAAGACCGCGGCCACGACCGCCTGGGGGAAGGGCGTGGGAGAACTTCTGGATATGCTCTTCCCGGCGTCAGGAGAAACCACCACGCTTGACGACCTGCTGGGGAAGATGGACGAAATCAGCAATCAGCTCGCGCAGATGACCATCCTCTACAAGAACACCACCTACGAGAAGTACCTCAACGACCGCAGCAAGATGGTGAGCGAGCTTACCAACTACAACAAAGAATACTATACCCGCCTGAGCAATGCGGAAACAGACGAGGAAGTGAAGACGATAATCCTCGACTGGGCTTCCCACAGTGTCGGAGGGAATCCGGTCTATGTCCAGGGCTTCAATTTTATCGACTTCCTGCTGACCACGGTCATCGAGCAGAGGGACATCTTCAATATGTATGACCTCTACACATACAACACCACCGCCTGGGAGAGCCAGGGCTACGCCGTCAGGGAGGCCCTCCGCGCCAGCGACATCGCCACGGCCGCGCAGAACCTCTACCTCACCCAGCTCTACCACACCCTGCGCGACGGGATCAAGGACGCGGACAGAGAGACGATTCTTAAGGACAACATCACGAAATTCGAGAAATTCTCGGAATACATAAAGAACCGCCCGGTGGAGCGTCACGAAGACAGGGGGATATGCCAGATTGAGGGGGCGCATTTCGTTATGGACAAATTCGCCCTTGACTACCCTAACTACCGCAATCCCAAGTGGAACACCATCCCTTGCAGATGGACGAGATACCAGAGCGACGTGTATTTTATGTGGGGTCCGAACCAGGCCGAGAACTACAGCAAGGCTCTCACTCCGGATGAGGTGAAACGCATATTGGACTACTATGAGGGGAGCGGCCGTACTCTATACGAAATCTTCAATGACGATGCCAACATCAAACTGGGGGCTTATATCGTCACCTCATACTACAACGGAGTCATCCCTCTTCAGAGCGGATATTATTCAAAGAGCTGGCGATATGTCGGAGTGGACAGCGCAGTGTTCATCAGAACCGCGACATCCGCGAACGACATACAGCCGACGGCTGTGGGGTATGCCTGCATCGACGGTATGGGCATATTAGGCCATCTCGGACTCATATCGTGGTTCGATTTCTACGCCGATTACAACTGGACCAGGACCAATGTCCTGGAGAGATAGCCGCAGGCGCGGAATCTACTTGCCGTCCATCCTGGAGGCCCGAATCGTGGACGGGAGATAGCCGCAACGGCAGTGCTGCCGGCAAGAACACCACAGCAGCTGTAACATTTCGAGGAGACCGCCCCAGGATATAGACAAACACACCCGGGGACAGGCCGCATCCGGCGGATGTCACCACCGCTCGTCGAACTTCGGCTTGAGGATTTCGGAGTAGAGGATGAGTTTCTTGCGGTCTTTCCTGATTTCTTCCGCCGTAGGGTACTGACAGGAGCTGTCTTCCTGTCTGCGGCGGGAAGCCTGCTTGCCCTTGCCGGGGCTCGCGGCCGCCGCCTTGCCTGCGGGCGGCACAGCGCTCTTGGCGGAAGGCCTTTGAGCAGCAGGCACGGTCTTGATGGCAGGCGCGTCCCGCACTGCCGGCACCGGTCGGACAACGGGCGCAGCCGGGATTTCCGGTGTCACCGTTTGCGCAGCCGGCATCGCCGGACGGACTTCCGGCATCGCCGACCCGCGGGCGATGGTCCCCGCGCGCTCTTCCGCCTCCTTTCTGCTTCGTTCCAACGCCTCGAAGTCTATCGGCTCGGCATAGACTCCCCGGTCTTTGCGCTTTGCCTTGGCCCGCTTGTCGAGGACTCCGGCCACTATCGGCACCGAGAAACACAGCGCCGCTAATAATAATCCTCTTATCTCGGAAACATCCATATCAGAACAAGTTTTTCTTGCTTACAGTCGCCACGAACTGCTTGAGGTAGAACGGTTCGAAGTAGGCGCAGTCCCGGAATTCCCCTTTATCCAGCGCCTCCTGTGCCGGGGCGAGCATCGCCGTGGCGCGGGGGTTGTCCTGGACGAACTCGGCGTCGGGAGACTGGATGACCTCGGAACACTTCCTGGCGGCATCGCCGATGAATACCACAGGCCCCTCGTCAAGCAGCCCGCTGAAACTGGCCGAGTCTATGATCTGCGGCTCGACTTCGGTCTCCCTCCTTCCGTCCGGGGAGAACACTGCGGTATAGACCTCCATCCTGCGGGCGTCCACCATAGGCACGATGGCCCTGCACCCCTCCGGCAGTCCGCGCTCGATGGCCTGCCGGGCGAGGACATCGAGGGTGCCGACGGCGAGCAGCGGGATCCCCGCCGCGAAGCACAGCCCCTTGGCCGTGGATACCCCGACCCGCAGGCCGGTGTAGGAGCCGGGTCCCGCGCTGACGCAGACCGCATCGCAGTCGCCAATCTCAAGCCCTTGCGAGTCAAGAACTTCCTTGACGAAAGGAGCAGTCATCGCCGCGTGGGCCTTGGGAGTGTCGCTCTCCCTGCTTGCCGCAATCCTGCCGCCGTCCGCGAGAGCGACGGAACACAAGGCGGTCGAGGTCTCGATAAGAATAATTCTGCTCATAAGGTTATAATGTTAAATTAAGCCCGTCTCCCGCTTCGGCCACAAACGATTTGAGGAACGGGAAAATGTCAGTTGCCAGTTTCTTGAGCGACTGATAGACGACCGCGTCGCTCAGGCTCTCCGGCTCCACGAGTCCGACGGTGGAGTTGACGCCCTCGAACACCATAATCAGCAGCCCTAGGACAAGGGCGACCTTGAGTACGCCGAAGACCAGTCCCAGCAGACCGTTGAGCCAGCCGAGGAAGACGACTTTGAGCAGCCGGGTCAGCAGCGAACCCGCCATCCCCAGCAGCAGAATCGCCAGCAGGACAATCACCACGAAGCTGATAATCCGCAGAAGCCCCTCGTCCAGAGGGAGATACTGCGCTAGCCAGACGCTCAGCATCGAGGAGAAGTGGAACGCCGCCCACACGCCCGCGACTATCGCCACTATCTCCACCACCTGCTTCACGAAACCTTTGCGGATGCCGTAAACGATTGCAGGGACGAAGCATATCAGCAGGATGATGTCTATGATGGCCATAAGTTTTTATTCGTCTTAATTTTTGACTAACTTTGCGAATTAATTCCGGATAAGCCCTCTGCCCAGAGAGTCTCTCCGGTATAGACGCAAAATTAGTAAAAATTATGATATTCAAAGAGTATGGCGGACTGGATCTCGTCGCTGCGGCGGATGAGGTTCTGAAGAGGTGGAAGAGTATGGACGCCTTCGGCAAGTCCCTCGCTCTGAGGGAGGGAGCGCCGGAGTTCATATTCTTCGAGGGTCCGCCGTCCGCCAACGGTATGCCCGGCATCCACCACGTGATGGCACGCTCCATCAAGGATGCGGTCTGCCGCTACAAGACGCAGACCGGCTACAAGGTGCGCCGCCGTGCAGGCTGGGACACCCACGGACTTCCGGTGGAGCTCGGAGTCGAGAAGAAGCTCGGCATCACCAAGGAGGATATAGGCAAGAAGATAAGCGTGGAGGAGTACAACCGCTGCTGCCGCGAGGAAGTGATGCAATACACCGCCGAGTGGCGCACTCTCACCGAGCGCATCGGCTACTGGGTCGATATGGATGACCCGTACATCACCTACGACAACCGCTACATCGAGACTCTCTGGTATCTGCTCAAGGACATCTACGGCAAGGGCCTGCTCTACAAGGGCAAGAGCATCCAGCCGTATTCCCCTGCCGCCGGCACGGGGCTCAGCAGCCACGAACTCAACCAGCCGGGCTGCTACCGCGACGTCAAGGACACCTCCTGCACCGCGCAGTTCAAGGTGGTCGGGGAGGACAATCTCTACTTCCTCGCCTGGACCACCACCCCGTGGACTCTGCCGTCCAACACCGCGCTCTGCGTCGGCTCGGGCATCGATTATGTGAAGGTCAAGTCTTCCAACCCGTACACCCACGCTCCCGCTGTTTATATCGTGGCGGAGGAGCTGGTGGGCGCTCTTTTCAACGACAAGACACCGTATGAGGTGCTGCCCGGCACATTCAAGGGTTCCACCCTCGTGGGGATGCGCTACGAACAGTTGATCCCGTGGTTCCGTCCGGACGAGGGCGCGTTCCGGGTGATTGCCGGCGACTATGTGTCCACCGAGGAGGGCACCGGCATCGTGCACATAGCCCCGACTTTCGGCGCCGACGACGCGCGTGTCGCCAAGGCTGCCGGAGTGCCTGCGCTGACGGTGATCGACCGTGACGGAGCGCCTCAGGCCCAGGTGGACGCCAAGGGCCGTTTCTGCAGAATCGAGGACCTCGACCCGGCCTATGTCGCCGCGAGGGTCTCTCCGGAATACCGCGAATGGGCGGGCCGCTATGTGAAGAATGCCTACGACGACACTCTTCCGGCGGATGCCCCAACCCTCGACGTGGACCTCTGCGTGATGATGAAGGGTCAGGGCAAGGTCTTCCGCATCGAGAAGAAAGTCCACTCCTACCCGCACTGCTGGCGTACCGACAAGCCGGTGCTATACTACCCGCTCAACAGCTGGTTCATCAGGACCACCGCCGTGCGCGAGAAGATGATGGAGCTCAACGACGGCATCGTTTGGAAGCCGGAGTCCACCGGCACGGGCCGTTTCGGCAAGTGGCTGGAGAATATCCAGGACTGGAACCTCAGCCGCAGCCGCTACTGGGGCACGCCGCTCCCTATCTGGCGCACCGAGGACGGCAGGGAGGAGATCTGCATCGGTTCGCTCGCGGAGCTCTACGCCGAGATAGACAAGGCGGTAGAGGCCGGGGTGATGGGCAGCAATCCGCTGCGCGACAAGGGCTTCGACCCGGCGGATATGAGCCGGGAGAACTACGACAGGATTGACCTGCACCGCCCGTATGTCGACAACATCTGCCTCGTCAGCCCGTCCGGCAGGAAGATGACCCGCGAGACCGACCTCATCGACGTGTGGTTCGACTCCGGTTCGATGCCGTATGCCCAGACTGGACTGCGCGGCAAGGACAGCCCGGACTTCGGCTGCACCGCGGACTTCATCGCCGAGGGCGTGGACCAGACCCGGGGGTGGTTCTATACCCTGCACGCCATCCACACGATGGTCAGCGGCACTGCGGCATTCCGCCGCGTGATCTCCAACGGTCTCGTGCTCGACAAGGAGGGCAACAAGATGAGCAAGCGTCTCGGCAACGCCGTCGACCCGTTCAAGGCGCTCGATAAGTTCGGCCCTGACGCGCTCCGCTGGTATATGCTGACCAACGCCCAGCCCTGGGACAATCTCAAGTTCGACGAGAGCGGGGTGGAGGAAGTGCGCCGCAAGTTCTTCGGCACGCTCTACAATTCTTATTCGGTATTCGCGCTCTATGCCAATATAGACAAGTTCGACCCTGCGGCGGAGGCCGTGCCGTACGAGCACCGACCAATGTTCGACCGCTGGATTGTCAGCCGTCTCAACACCCTCATCAAGTCCGTGCTCGCGGCCTATGAGGACTACGACATCACCACCGCGGGCCGTCTGGTGCAGGATTTCGTCTGCGACGACCTCAGCAACTGGTACATCCGTCTCAACAAGAAGCGCCTCTGGGGCGCGGGGATGAGCGAGGACAAGATGTCCGCCTACCAGACCCTCTATGAGGCTCTTTGCAGTGTGGCTCTGCTCGCCGCCCCTATCGCGCCGTTCTTTGCGGACAGGCTCTGGACAGACCTTGTGCCGGGTGAGCGCTCCGTCCACTTCCGGACTATGCCGCAGTGCGACGAAACCCTTGTGGACGAGGGACTTGAAGAGAGTATGGGATTTGCCCAGAAAGCCTCCTCGATGGTGCTCGCACTCCGCAAGAAGGTAGGCATCAATGTGCGCAAGCCGCTTGCCAAGGTGCTTGTGCCGGTGATGGACGACGGTGTCAGGGAGCATATCCAGAGAGTGCGCAATATCTTCCTTACCGAGGTGAATGTCAAGGATATAGAGTTCCTGCACGACACTGCAGGCATCATCACCAAGAAGATAAAGCCTAATTTCAAGACCCTCGGCAAGCTCTACGGCAAGCGGATGAAAGAAATCGCCGCAGCCTTCCAGACGCTCTCCCAGGAGGATATAGCCGCCATCGAGCGGGCCGAAGGGGAATACACGCTTGCCCTGCCGGGCGGTGGCGTCGTCCTCCGCAAGGGCGACTACGAGATCAGCTCCGAGGATATGCCGGGCTGGCTCGTCGCCACCGAAGGGACTTTGACTCTCGCCCTGGACATAGTCCAGACTCCGGAACTCATACGCGAGGGAGTGGCGAGGGAGCTCATCCATCCTATCCAGAACCTCCGCAAGGATAGCGAATTCGAGGTGACGGACAGGATAGACACTCTTATCTATGCTGACGGAAGCGCCTCAGAGGAGATCGGCGCGGCACTCTCCGAGTACTCGGACTATATCGCCGCCCAGACACTCTCACTCTCGCTCTCGCTGAAGCCTCTCTCCGAGGCCCCGGCGGAAGCGTCGCAGATCGAATGGGGCGACACTTCCATCAGGATATCTGTAAGCAAACACCAATAAAAACCTATTTTAACCAATGACGGACGAAGTAAAGAATGCTACTGTGACGGAGAAGACCCGCTATTCCGATGCGGAACTTGCGGAGTTCAAAGCCATCATCGAAGAGAAACTGGCCAAGGCCAAGGCTGAGTACAACACCCTCAGGGAGGTAGTGCTGAACAATGGCACCAACGATATAGAAGACACGTCCCCGTCGTTCAAGACGGTCGAGGACGACGGTGCCAACCAGCTCTCCAAGGAGGAGGCGAGCCATATGGCCCAGAGACAGTACAAGTTCATCCAGAATCTTGAGGCTGCGCTCGCGCGCATCGAGAACAAGACCTACGGCGTCTGCCGCGCCACGGGCAAGCTGATCCCTAAGGAGAGGCTCAGACTCGTGCCGCACGCGACCCTTACCGTCGAGGCCAAGGAGAAGATGTCCAAGGGCCGCTGATGAAGCTCTCGAAGGGTGCCGGACTTACCCTGCTGGGAGCGGGGTTGGTGATTGTGGACCAGATAATCAAATATCTGGTCAAGACCAATATGGACCTCGGCGAGCAGATTTACCTGATAGGCGAGTGGTGTAGGCTGTGCTTCGTGGAGAACGAAGGGATGGCCTTCGGGATGAGTTTCGGGGGCGAGACAGGCAAACTCCTCCTCTCGCTCTTCCGCATCGGCCTGAGTGCTGCGCTGATATGGTGGATACATTCCCTGCTCAAGAAGGGCAACACCCCGACGGGAGTGCTCGTCGGGCTGACGATGATCACCGCCGGCGCAGTCGGCAACATCATCGACTGCCTCTTCTACGGCCTCATCTGGGACTATGCTCCGTTTATGTTCGGCAAGGTGGTGGATATGTTCTACTTCCCTCTGATACGCAGCGGGGAGAGGGTCATATTCTTCAGCCCTGTCTTCAACTTCGCCGACTCCTGCGTCACCGTCGGGGCGTTCTATCTGCTGCTCTTCCAGTGGAAGTTCTTCTCCGGCGGAGAGAAGAAGACGGCCTCGTAGCCCGGGCAAAAATTCGGGCGAAATTTTTGCATATCGGCGGATTTTATCTAAATTTGCAGTCCCTGACGGGAAGGAGAGTTGGCCGAGTGGTTGATGGCGGCAGTCTTGAAAACTGTTGACCTTAACGGGTTCGGGGGTTCGAATCCCTCACTCTCCGCAAAGCACAGAAAATCAGCGTCAAGCTTGCTTGAACGCTGATTTTTTTGTGCTTTGCAACGCCCCGCCGCAGGCGGGGAGGGATGTCGGAGCACGAAGTGCGACGAAATCCCGGAGAGTGAGGGATGCTCGCATCATCCTCCGGGGAGGAGCGCAGCGACGAAATCCCGGAGAGTGAGGGATGCTCGCATCATCCTCCGGGGAGGAGCGCAGCGACGAAATCCCGGAGAGTGAGGGATGCTCGCATCATCCTCCGGGGAGGAGCGCAGCGACGAAATCCCGGAGAGTGAGAAGATAACCGAAATCATGTACATCTTCTTCGGCATACACACGGCGTATAATACTCCCGCAAATTAATACAGGTGCTTAAGTTAAAAAATAAGAACTTTGCACCATGAAGCAAACGCGAAAGAAGTACGACGCCAAGTTCAAGGCGAAGGTGGCCATCGAGGCCATAAACTGAAATAGTCCACATTTATGAAGTAGCCCCCCCCCATTCTGTTATGATAATTTTTCTGACCATACTGGTGTCCGTATTCTCCGTCTTTTTCGGCTTTCTTTCAGTCCGTTTCTTCATAAACAGGATTGAAGAACGCCAGACCCGTACGATACTTGTGACTGTGACCGGCCTTATGACAGCGGTCGTAATACTCGTCGCCGTCGGTGTCGCCTTTGTCCCAAAGCCGGCCTCGAATGCGATCAGAGGTGTAATAGAGTTTGCAGGGAACACTTTGGAGTCCGCGTCTCCGGGCATCGGCGACGAAGTTCTTGACGCGGACGGTTTCCGCGAGGTGGTCTCACGGGGGAAGAGCCTTCGCGGCACAATTGCGAGAAATTGCGGGGGAGGTCTCATTGCCGGCTATGTCGCCGCAAACTCTTTTCTGACGGCTCTGGAGATGTTTGCCGGAAGCGCCGAGTCTCATCTTGAGGAATTTGACGAATCCGGGGAGCCGTTCACGCTTCACAATATCCTCGAATACACGGAGGCGCAGCTTCAGTCTGCGTTAAGAAAAACTGTTCCTTGGGTTCTGGTCGCCCCGCTCTGTGTGTCAGCTCTGGCAAACGCGGCCGTCAGTCTATTCTCTGCGGCCATCTTCAAAAAGTGGCTTGACTGAGAAGTCGTCCGGGGGTCGTCGGGGATGTTTCTGTAGTCGCGGATGCGCTGGTAATCCTTTTCCGTGGTGATGACAAGGGCGGTCGGATGAGCCTCGGAGAGGGCGCGGATGGACGATATGTCAGATTTCGTGGACTTGTGATGATCGCCGAACCTCAGATGGCCGACCAGCCTGTCCGCCGTTGGTTGGCCCAATGTGATTAAGCTTCTTCCCAAGCATCTGCTTAATCCTTTCGGGGGAATCTACGGTACTGTGTAGTTTCTCAACTTGGAAGTGCATACGGCAAAGGTACAGAGAGATTCGCGACACATCGGCACTATCGCTTTCTGAAAATCATATTTGACGCACTAAAAAAGCCCCCGGATCTCTCCGGAGGCTGCGGCCCGACACTTGCGCGAGGTCTACCAAACAATCACGCGAATAGAGTGTCAAGGTCCTTGGATATGCCGCGCAGTCCAGCGCGGATGCGCTCTTCCTGAGCTTTTCTCGGCTTCGTCCCGCGAGAGTAGGCCCAGAGCTGCTTCTGGGAGATGCCCGTGACCCTCTCAAGCGTGGCGAACGTGAACCACCCCTTGCTCAGATAGTAGTCCATAAGGCTGACGGCATCGACCGTGTAGGAGATATCGAAACCTCCGTCCAGATAATCCGGATATCTGAACCCCTCCTCCTTTGCGGCGGCTTTATATATTTCCATCTGATGAAGCATATCCGCCTTGGCCGCTTCGACGGAGTCCCCCATCCCGGAGAAGATTTCGTCCTTGCAGTAGACCGAATATGTGCCGTCCGCCGCCCTTTCGATGATTGCCTGAATCTGTTTCATATTATTGTCGAGTTTTTAGGAGGGGGCTACTTGAGCCCCATCTCCTTGCTGATCTTTTTTACTAATCCTGTTCCCATCTCCTTGGCTCCGTGGTACGGAACAGGATATGTCCTGGAGCCTTTCCTGTAGATTACGTGGCTGCCCGCTTTCCTGAGGAATATCCAGCCGTTCCTCTCTACCAGTCTGTGGAATTCGTCCGATTTCATTGCGTGATTGTTCGGCACTGCAAAGATAGTGAAATTTCTATTAATAACAATAAATAATAATAGAAAGTTTACTATTTTATAAAAATCTCCTCGCCCGCCCTGATTCTCGCAGACAGCGCCGCCCGGGTGGAGACCCTAACGAAGTCGGAGGCCCACTTCCCTTCATAGAGGCCGAGCCGTACCCTGTAGAGTACGGCCCTGATGAATGTGCGGAATTCTTGAAATCCCGCACATTTTCCGTGCCTCCCGTGTCGCAAAAATGAAAATATCGCAATTTGCGAATTATGATTTTTTGCGCGGCACACTCAGGCAAGCTTCAGCCCCGACTTTTAACAGCTTCCGTCCGAGTTCCGCCCCTACTTTTAGCAGATTTTAGCCTATTTATGCCCCGACTTTTTACAAATAGCATTATATTTGCCTAAAATTGAAAAGGATACGCTTATGGTATATTATAGCAGGAATGTTGATTCGAAACTTCTGGAATGGAAGAATGACACGAGCCGCAAGCCGCTGCTGGTGCGCGGCGCACGTCAGGTGGGGAAATCCTTCGCTGTACGCCATCTCGGCGAGACATTCAAGTACTTCGTCGAGATAAACCTTGAAAAGCGCCCGGAGCTCAAACGGCTCTTCACCGAAGACATTGATGTGAAGAAGACCTGCGCCAATCTGAGTGCTGTCGTAGGGATTCCGATAGTCCCGGGTGAGACCCTGCTGTTCATCGATGAGATACAGGACTGCGTTCCGGCAATTATGTCACTGAGGCATTTCAAGGAGGATTATCCGGAGCTTCACGTCATAGCTGCCAGCTCGCTTCTGGAGTTCGCGCTCGAAGAACTGCCGTCATTGGCCGTAGGCCGGATCCGCTCTCTCTATATGTATCCGTTCTCCTTTGACGAGTTCCTGGGCGCGCAGGGCCTGCACCTGCAGCTGGGAGCCAAGAGGTCGGCCAGTCCGCAGTCACCGCTGCTCGATGAGCTTCACCGGCAGATGGTTGAGCAGCTGAGATGCTTCATACTTGTCGGAGGAATGCCGGAGGCGGTCTCCAAATGGATTGAGACACACGACTATCTCGTCTGCTCGCGGATTCACAACGACATTCTCGATACCTATCAGGATGACTTCAGCAAATACAAGAAAAAGATTTCTCCTGACCTTTTGAGGCGGGTGCTGCGTGCAGTGGCCAGACAATGCGGGACGAAATTCGTCTATAGCGCCACCGAAGGCGGGGAAAGGGCGGAGAAAGTCAGGCAGGCCCTAAGCAAGCTGACCCTTGCCGGCCTCGCCATTCCCGTCACGCACACTTCGGCCGACGGTGTTCCGCTCGGAGCGCAAGAGAACGAGAAGAATGTCAAATACCTGTTTCTGGACACAGGGCTTCTACTGACCTGGCAGGGGCTTCCCGCAAGCGACATCCTACTCTCGTCCGACGTGGAACTAGTCAACAAGGGCCCCGCAGCCGAACTCCTTGCAGGTCTGGAGCTGATCAAGAACGCCGACTGCTTCAAGAAGGCCGAGATGTTCTATTGGCAGTACGAGGCGAAAGGTGCCAACGCGGAAGTTGACTACATCGAAACACGAAAGGGCAAGGTTCTTCCGGTCGAAGTAAAGGCCAGAACAAAGGGGGCGATGCAGAGCCTGTATCTTTTTTTGCGCAAGAAGACTCTTCACAATGCAGTGAGGACATCACTTGAAAACTTCTCTTCCTACGATTATGCTGATTTGGAGGCAGATGGCGATGACGGCCTGAGGCATATAGAGGTGTACCCTTTGTATGCCTTGTCGAATCTGGCGAAAGAATAGCAGTGCAGAGAAGATGCAAACCTCAAAAATCCGACAACAAGGTTCTCCGGCAACTTTGTCTCACCCTTATACAGCTAAGGTCAACAGTATGCTCTATTTAATGTTTACAGAGTGAAGAGGAATGGGAAAATTGAAAAACTCAGATTGCACGGTTTATGATCCGAGTACTTTTTGTGTGTCACGGCAACATCTGCCGCTCGCCTATGGCGGAATTCATCTTCAAAGCTCTTCTGCGGGCCAATGGGCTTGAGGGGAGCTGCTATGTGGAAAGTGCGGCCACGTCCACGGAAGAGATCGGCAATCCCATATATCCGCCGGCAAGGCGCTGCCTGAAGCAGCACGGAGTACCGTTCGACCGGGACAAGACAGCCCGGCAGGTCCGGCGCGAAGACTATGACAGATTCGACCGGATCATCTGTATGGACAGACTCAATCTCAGTTGGATAAGACGCATAATCCCGTCGGACCCGCAGGGGAAGATTCATCTTATGATGTCCTATACCGGCAGCGGACGCGATGTCGCAGACCCTTGGTATACGGGCGATTTCGAGACCACGTTCCAGGACATACTCTCCGCTTGTGAAGCTATGATCAATGGATAATGTGCCGGCATGACACAGAGCACAGAAGCGTGGATATGGCTGCGGCGGCGATGCCGGACGAGGGGGCGAAGCTGATGAGGGTGCGGAGGTCTTATTCGCCGGTCAGGTCCTTGTATTGCTGCAGGAGGAGGGCGACGCAGGAGGATTCGGTGGTGGACTTGACCTCCATCCCGTAGGCGGCCATCACTGCGCGGTCGTTGTCCTGGTGGGCGCGGCGCAGATCCGCGGGCATCGTGACCTCGTCGTAAAGGTCGGAGAGCGAACAGTCCGGATATTTTGCCCGGGCGTCGAGGATGGTCTGGGCGGTCTGCTCTATGCGGGCCTTCTGCTCCTCGGTGGGGGTGGGCCAGGGGAAGTTGTTGTAGACGATGTCCTTGCTGTAGCGGTAGCGCATCTCCAGACGGCCGCACACCGCCCGCATCCAGGCCATATGGACGTTGCTCTCGAGAATGCCGAAATGGTAGAGCGTGGCGGAGGGGATGAGATGTACGGCATCGCTGGCGAACGTGCCCTTAGGGATGAAGCCCATAGGCACGTATCTACGCCTCTCGGAGGATACCCTCGGCACGATGATGGAGTCGCCGTCGGGCATATTCTCCGTCTGGAAGTGAGTAGGCGCGTCGGCGAGTTTCAGGGTCGACTTGCGCTTGCTCTCCATACGCAGAGCCCTCACGTTCTCCACCCGCTCGTAGCAGAGCGGCATCTCCTTGACTTCCTTCGGCGAGCAGTCGCCGAGCCACAGGCAGTAGCGGGGCTTGCGGTGGATGAACTCCTCCGAGCCGTACCAGGGATGGAAATAGGCTGCCGACTTCGGCTCCCGCCGGATGAACTCCTCCATCTCCTCTCGCTCGAAGAGATAGTTGCCGCCGTCTATCGGTTGGTTGCCAATGCCAATGGTCGGTACATCACACAGAGGATTGCTTCTACTATAT
Source organism: Acetatifactor sp. (assembly GCA_963643555.1). Classification (GTDB taxonomy): domain Bacteria; phylum Bacteroidota; class Bacteroidia; order Bacteroidales; family UBA932; genus Cryptobacteroides. Next base: position 2,037 of record CAVILJ010000001.1, on the reverse strand, counting down.
ATAAAGGTATCGGGCGCATCAATCAGATAGGCATTGATATTGTCCGCCTCCTTCATCTGTCCGTTTTCAAACAAAAACTTCCGGTTCCGCTCCACATACGAGAATCCCACTACCACCACATGCACATGCGCCTTGAGCGAAGCCTCGCTGTCCCATCGGAAGGTGCGGTGGGCGAAGTTGATGCGGATGCCTCCGGCGAAGAGCGGCTGCCAGAGATTGGCCACCTGCTCGCCCTGCGAGATGGAGTTGGTGGATACGAGGGCAGCCTCCACACGGGTCCCTCTCATATAGTCGGCGGCACGCTTGTACCAGGCTCCCACATAGTCGATGTTGCCCACGTTCTTCCATTTCTCGCCGAACACGGCTATCATGTCCGCCTTCTGGCTCCCGCTCATCAGGCGTGCGCCCACAAACGGCGGATTGCCCATTATGTAGTTCAGCTCCGATGAGGGCACGACATCGTTCCAGTCCAGCCTCAGGGCGTTGCCCTCCACTATATTGTGGTAGCTCTTGAGCGGCAGGAAGTCCAGGTCGATATGCATCAGTCTTTCGGTCTCCGCCATCATCTGTGCCTCGGCAATCCACAGGGCGGTCGTGGCGGTGGAAACGGCAAAGTCATTGATCTCGATGCCGTAGAACTGGTGGATGTCGACCTTGATGGGGTTGAACAGGTCACCGATGATCGGCATCAGCTCGTTCTCGAGCCGCCTTAAAGACAAGTAGGTTTCAGTGAGGAAATTGCCGCTGCCGCAGGCCGGATCGAGGAATTTGAGCGACGCGAGCTTGTCCTGAAACTCGCGGGCTCTCTGCACGCGCTTCTTTTCCACCGGCTCGTCTTTTATCGCGGCGAGTTCCGCCTTCAAGTCGTCCAGAAACAGCGGGTCAATCACCTTGTGGATATTTTCTATGCTGGTGTAGTGCATCCCTCCGCTGCGGCGGGTCTCGGGGTTGAGGGTGCTCTCGAACACCGCCCCGAAAATGGTCGGGCTTATCTGGCTCCAGTCGAAGTCGTCGCTTGCGTGCTTTAGGATGAGTTCGGCAAGCTTGTCATTGAAGCGCGGTATCTCCACGCCCTTGTCGGCGAAGAGTCCGCCGTTGCAGTACGGGAATGCCTTGAGACTGTCGTCCAGATAGGGGTCGCGTTCGGATATCGGAGTGTTGAGGACCTCAAACAGCTCGATGAGGCCCTTGCGCATCTCTCCCCGCCCGGGCTTGAAGCGGGACAGGTAGTCGTGGAACATACAGCGCTTCTCCCCGAATATCCCGGCATCCTCCGCATAGAGGCAGAATACAAGTCTCACACACAGGACGTTGAGGCTCCTCAAGGTGTGGGGGTCATCCGGATTGATGTACTGCCGCAGGAGTTCCTCGTAGATCTCGCCGATGATTTCTCCGGCCTGCAGGGAGACTTCCATCTCCTTCTTGAGGTGCTCGCTTCCGGTGTCGACGAGGAACTGCAGGCGGTAGTATTCGGTCTCAAGATTTCTCAGCTCTATGACCTCGGGCTCGCCCTGCGGATTCTCCATATCATAGACGTAGAACTGGCGGAAATTGCTCACGACCGTCCAGCGCGGGCGGCGCGAGTACGGCAACTCCGCAGCGTAACGCTTGGCCTGCTGGAACGGGGTGAGGACGCTGCCGTCGGACTGCTTTATGCCCTTGCCCAGGTCCTTGTCTATGGACTTCTGCTCAATCAGCACGTGCGTCGGCTCGATGTAGGCGTCGATGAAGCTGGTGCTGCTGAGTTTGACCTGATTCTCGAAGGAGATGATGTCATACGGCCTCTCCGCTCCGAACACCGTCTGGAGGAGTTCCAGCCAGAAAGCCTGGCTCTCGCCCTTCTCGTATCCCTTGCCTTCCCAACGCTCCGCGAAGGCCTTTGCCGCTGTTGCCTGCTGATTCTTAGTCATAGTACGATCCTTGTAAGTCCAAAGGTACGAAATTTCTCCGATGGAGCGGCTTTGCACATATAGGCAACAGGGAAGGGGGACTTGCAAAGTCCCGCAGGGACCGCGACGTAGGAGCGAAATACCCCTG